>CANGBK010000010.1 GCA_947452235.1 Micrococcales bacterium | reverse complement strand
TTATGGAGCAAACGAATCTGACGATGTTCGTCTTCGCGTTGTTGCAGATCACGTTCGTTCAGCTCTAATGCTTATCGGTGATGGTGTTTCACCTGGTAACGATGGCCGTGGATACGTTCTTAGAAGACTTCTTAGGAGAACCGTTCGTGCTATGAGATTGCTGGGTGTCAACGAGCCCGTATTTAGTCAACTTTTCTTGGCTTCCAAAAATGCGATGGTCGATGCTTACCCAGAACTTGAGGGAGAATACTCAAGAATCTCCAGAACTGTTATAGCCGAAGAGGAAGCTTTCCTCAGAACTCTTGTTTCTGGAACTGTTGTTCTCGATGAAGCAATCGCTACTGCAAAAAACTCTAGAGAAACACAACTTTCTGGCGATGTGACATTCCTCCTTCATGACACCTATGGTTTTCCGATTGATCTGACAGTTGAAATCGCAGAAGAAAATGGTTTGACTGTTGACCGTGAAGGTTTCAGCTCATTGATGCTTGAGCAGAAGACCAGAGCGAAAGCCGACGCTAAAGCTAAGAAGGCCGGTGGAACTGATCTATCTGTTTTCGCTGAGTTCCGAGCACTTGGCACCACCAACTTCACCGGATACGAAACTCTTCAGTCTGAAGGTAAAGTTATCGGCCTAGTTGAAGATGGCCTTCAAGTGCAATCAATCAAGCAGGGTTCAACCGCTGATTTGATTCTTGACTCAACTAGCTTCTATGCAGAATCTGGTGGTCAAACTGCTGACGCCGGAATTATTTATGGCGATGGTTTTGAACTTGAAGTCTTAGATGTTCAAAAGCCTGTTAAGGGTTTAGTCTCGCACCGCGTTCTCGTTCGTAAAGGTGAAGTCGGTTCAGGATCTAGAGTCATAACCTCCGTTGACCCCGACTGGAGACTTGGAGCTGCTCAAGCTCACTCGGCAACTCACGTTGTTCACGCTGCGTTACGTCAGGTATTGGGACCAACAGCGTTGCAATCAGGTTCTTATAACAAGCCTGGATACATGCGCCTTGACTTCTCTTGGAACCAAGCACTTAGCGCTGAGACCAAATCTGAAATAGAGGAAGTTTCCAATCTCGCTATTCGCCAAGACCTAGCGGTTAGTGCTCAGTTCATGAGTTTGCCTGAGGCTAAACAGTGGGGAGCAGTTGCTCTTTTTGGTGAGACATATGAAGAGAGTGTTCGCGTTGTTCAAGTAGGTGGCCCATGGTCTAGAGAGCTCTGTGGTGGAACTCACGTTTCAAGGTCTTCCCAAATCGGGTTAGTTTCTCTAACTAATGAATCATCGGTTGGTTCTGGTTCGAGAAGAATTGAAGCATTGGTAGGAATCGATGCTTTTAGAACACTGACTCAAGAACGCATTCTGCTTCACCAAATCGCGGAGCAGCTAAAGACTTCTCCTTTAAGCGCAACCGAGAAACTCGAGCAGATAATTACAGAGCTCAGGGATGCTCAAAGGAAACTTGCAGCTATTCAAGATTCGTCCCTAGCAACTCTTGTTCCCCAACTAGTTTCATCAGCACTTAGCGTTGGCTCAATCAAGTTTGTTGCCAGTGTCATTCCTAACGTTTCTAGTTCTGAAGCTCTACGTAGTTTGGTCGTGAAAGTACGTGACCAGTTGGCTCAGGAATCAGCAGTCATCGCTTTATTGGCTGACATTGACGGCAAACCTGTTGTGATTATCGCTGCCACTTCAGCTGCTCAGTCGGCTGGATTGAAAGCTGGAGATCTCGTTAGAACTGCTTCTGGTGTTTTAGGTGGTGGTGGCGGCGGCAAAGCTGACCTAGCTCAAGGTGGCGGAACGGACACTACCAAGTTCGATGCTGCTATAACTGCAATTAAAGAGAGCATCAACTAGTTGCTTCGCCCAGGTCGAAGACTTTCGATAGATGTAGGCCAAGCTCGAATTGGTTTGGCTATTTCTGATATCCACGCAATTCTTGCCAGCCCCTTGACTACTATTTCTCGCTCCGACGACCTAGAAAACAGCGTTGAAGAAGTACTGAACACAGGCTTAGCTGAGGGTGAACTACTGGAAATCTACATTGGCATCCCACTGAATCTAAAAGGGGCGAGCACACTATCAACCCAAGATGCTCTGTCCTTTGCCGAGATAGTAGCTGCCAAAACAAAGGTGGAAGTGCTGCTGATCGATGAAAGGCTTACAACGAGCCTTGCTAATCAACAACTCAAGCAGATTGGCAAGAGTCAACGTGACGCCCGCAGCACAATAGATCAGATGGCTGCGGTGGCAATTCTGGAATACGCTTTTCAAGTAGAGAGCAATACAGGTAAAAGACCTGGATTCACCTTAGAAGAATGGAGGCTGGCCAATGACTGAACTTCCTCCTATGACTAGACGACAGCTAAGAAAGCCAAAACGAGGAAGAATCCTTCTTATCACTTCTCTCGTTTTAGTTCTTGCTATTGCTGTTGGTTATTTAAATCGTTCAGCACTGCGTGGAACATTGGACATCATCACGGGCCAAGAGTATTCAGGTTCAGGGTCGGGTCAAGTCTCTTTCACCATCAAATCAGGTGAATCTGGTGCAACTATCGCAAAGCATTTGGCTGAGCAGGGAATCACTAAGACTTACTCTTCAACTCTGAGACACGTTAATGCCGCTAATCCAACATTTTTCCCAGGAACATATTCTCTTCCCAAAGGAATAGGTAGCGATAAAGCTATCTCTCTAATAACCGGTGGAGGAAGCCTGGTTTCAAATCAAGTAACCATTCCTGAGGGTTTGCGATTGGTTGACATCTATCAGAGGCTTTCAGATAAGACAGGTATTTCTGTTAATGCGTTCAAGGCAGCTGGAGATGACCTTAGTTACTTTGGTATTCCTAGAACTGCTCCATCGCTTGAAGGTTATTTATTCCCAGCAACATACTCTTTTGATCCTGACTTGAAACCTAAAGAGATTCTTCTTACGATGGTTCACCGAATGAAACAGGAACTTGTCTCACTTGGTATCAAGCGAAAAGATTGGCAGGACACTCTAACCCTTGCCTCAATCATTCAAAGAGAAGCTCGTATCCACGATGACTTCTATAAAGTTGCGAGAGTATTTAAGAACCGTCTTGCGGTAAACATGCCACTACAGTCGTGTGCAACTGCTTCTTATGGTGTTGGAAAATTCTCAATTATCGTTACCAACAAGATCTTGAATGACGACAACCCTTACAACACTTATAAGTATCCTGGTCTTCCAAAAGGCCCAATCTCAGCACCGGGATCTCTCGCGCTTGATGCCGCATTGCATCCTGCCGAGGGTAAATGGCTTTACTTCGTAACCTGGAACCTTTCAACCGGTGAAACTATCTTTAGCGAAACATATGCTCAACACTTGGCTGGAGTTGCTAAGTGGGATAAATGGATGGCTGAGAACCCAGGTTGGAATGGCTAGCAAAACTTTTGCAGTCTTAGGTGATCCAATTGGCCATAGCCTCTCACCAGTAATCCACGAGGCTGCCTATAAAGTTTTAGGCCTTGACTGGAACTATGAAGCAATCCAAGTTTCTGAAGGTGGTCTTCGCTCGTTCCTAGAGTCATCAACTATTGATGGATTCAGCGTTACCATGCCTTTGAAAGTTGAAGCTGCCTCTTTAGCAGCTAAGACAGATGCAAACGTGATTCTGACTGGAGTTTCCAATACGCTTGTTCGAAACACTGATGGCTTTGCAGCCTTCAACACCGACATCTTCGGAATGAGTAAAGCACTCGAAGCAGTCTTGAAAAACAAGGTTGAAGTCGTCGCATTGATAGGAGCTGGCGCTACTGCGAAATCCGCGATGGTTGCTGTTGCCAAGAACAAACCCTCGTGCCTTTTTGATATCTATGTTCGAGACGAGACGCGAGCTGAAGACCTCTTAGATCTCGCAGGCGATTTAGGTGTTTTTACTAGCGTCCACCCGCTGAATGAGTTCTCCAATTTCCAAGAGTTGACTATAAACACGCTTCCTCAAGGCGCATCGTCGACCCTTCCGGTTTCTAAGCAAGACGGCTACTTACTAAACGTGAATTATGCTGGCTCAGACCACGAGCTTGTGGCTTCCTTTGACTCTCAGAGAGTAATCAAAGGTCAGACCATGCTGGTTTGGCAAGCATTGCAACAAATTCGGTTGTTCTCCGGACTAAACCTAAATGAAGAATTGCCTAATGAAGATCTAGTGGTTAAAGCAATGTTTGAGGCACTTAATAACTAGCCGGTAAATGTGCGAGAATATAGCCATGTTACGTTGGCTTACCGCAGGTGAATCGCACGGTCCTGAATTGACCGCGATAATTGAAGGCCTGCCTGCTGGTATTCACATTTCAACAGAAGATGTTAAGGGAGCTCTGGCTAGACGACGTTTAGGTTATGGTCGAGGCGCTCGCATGAAGCTTGAACAAGATTTAGCAACAATCACCGCTGGCGTAAGACACGGATTAACTATGGGTGGACCGGTCTGCATAAATATCAAGAACACCGAATGGCCAAAATGGTCGGCGATCATGGCTGCAGACGTGGTGGATGAAAGCGAACTGACTGGAGCAAGAGCTGAGGCTCTAACTAGACCTCGCCCTGGTCACGCAGATTTCACGGGAATGCAGAAGTATGGCTTTGATGATTCTCGACCTGTTTTGGAACGCGCTTCGGCTAGAGAAACGGCTGCAAGAGTTGCCCTTGGTGAGGTAGCTTCAGCTTTCCTTCGTGAACTAGGCATAAGACTCATCACACACACTGTGGCTATTGGTTCTGTATCAGGTGGGGAAGTGCTGCCTCGTCCAGATGATGTAGAAACCGTCGATTCCGATTTGGTTAGAGCCTTCGATGCTGATTTGAGTGCTCGTTTGGTTGAAGAGGTTGATAAGGCTCACAAAGATGGCGACACCTTAGGTGGCGTAGTAGAGACTCTGGTTTATGGCATGCCACCTGGTGTTGGGAGTTTCGTCCACTGGGACAGACGTCTAGACAGTCAGCTTGCGGGAGCATTGATGGGTATTCAAGCCATCAAGGGTGTTGAAATTGGCGATGGATTTGAAACAGCTAGACGCAGAGGATCTGTTGCCCATGATGAGATGACCAGAGTTGATGGTGTCGTTTCTAGACTCTCAGATCGCGCTGGCGGCATCGAAGGCGGAATGTCTAACGGAGAGATCATTCGCGTTCGAGCAGCCATGAAACCTATTTCAACTGTTCCTCGTGCACTTCAAACCATTGATACAGCAACTGGTGAAGCAGCAACGGCACATCACCAACGATCTGATGTTTGTGCAGTTCCAGCAGCTGGAGTTGTTGCGGAAGCAATGGTTGCACTGACAATTGCAAATGCGGTACTTGAGAAGTTTGGGGGAGATTCGATAGCAGAAACCAAACGCAACCTTGACTCTTACCTTGCGAACATCCCTGAAACACTGAAATCAAACATAGTTAGATAGTCATGCTGACTAAACCAATAGTTCTAATCGGCCCTATGGGTGTTGGTAAAACAACTATTGGTAAGAAACTTTCAAGAAGACTTGGCTGTGACTTCTTGGATACCGACCAACTTGTTACTGCTGAGCATGGTCCAATTCCTGAAATCTTTGAAACTTTAGGAGAACAGAAATTCCGAGAACTCGAAGCAGGCGTTGTGGCCAAAGCCTTGAATTCTAAAGCTGTTATTGCAACTGGCGGTGGCGCAGTTCTCAATGGAGAGACTCAACGGAACTTAGCTGATGCGTTCGTGGTCTATTTATCTACTGATGGCAAGCACATGAAATCCAGGCTGTCACACTCCAAGCGACCGCTACTGAAAAACGGTATGGAAGATTGGACTCGTATCTATAACGAACGCAAGCCTCTTTACGAGAGACTATCCGATTTTGAAGTTGACACATCAAACACGAGTTTGAACGAGACTATTTCGCTCATATGCGAGAAACTTGAAGCACAATGACCGAACTAAAACGAATTCAGGCTAAAGGAGATAACTCCTATGAAATCTTGCTCGGCAGAGGCCTACTAGACGAAGTCGCAAGCAGTCTTGGAAGCGCTACTAAGAAAGTTCTTTTGGTTTATCCAGAACCTCTGGAGATTAGTGCTCAAGCACTAGCCGATGCACTTACTGAATCCGGTAAGTCAGTTTGGCAGTTTCCAGTTGCTGATGGCGAGTCTGCTAAAGCAGATCGCTGGCTAACTATTGCTTGGTCTTCATTGGGGCAAGCTGAGTTCTCAAGATCTGATGCCGTTGTTTCTTTAGGTGGGGGTTCGACCACCGACCTTGCAGGGTTCATTGCAGCAACTTGGCTTAGGGGAATAAAGGTGGTTCATGTTCCGACCACATTGCTGGCTATTGTGGATGCAAGCATCGGCGGCAAAACAGGAATCAACACTTTAGAGGGTAAAAACCTTGTTGGTGCTTTTCATGACCCTCACTCTGTCATAGCCGACCTGGACACTCTTGAATCTCTTCCTAAAGTTGAATTGGGAAGCGGGTTTGGGGAAATCGTAAAATGTGGCTTTATCAAAGACCCAACAATCCTTGACCTAATCGAGGAGAACGTAAGCGATGCCGTAGATGTTCGTTCAGATCGCTTCTTAGAGCTTGTGAACAGAACTATTCAAGTCAAGGTGAACACCGTTGGATCTGATTTTAGAGAATCAGGCAACAGAGAGTTTCTGAACTACGGCCACACTCTAGGTCACGCTATTGAGCTTGCAGAACACTACAAAATGAAGCACGGACACGCTGTTTCCATCGGCATGTGTTTTGTAGCCGAACTCGCACGTTCTGCTGGACGTCTTGATGATGAGACTGCCGATAGGCACAAGAGAATTCTTGACCTGATTGGCTTACCTACCAGCTATTCGAAAGATAAGTGGTCAGCACTTTACACAGGAATGCAGATCGATAAAAAGAGTCGTGGCGGAATTCTTCGTTTCGTAGTTCTCGATGGTTTGGCAAAACCTGGAATCCTAGAAGCTCCAACTGAGGAGATGCTCTACTCGGCCTTCTTAGAAATAGCTAACTAAAGGTAGATTAGACCTATGTCTAAAGTTTTAATCCTGAATGGCCCTAATCTCTCTAAATTGGGTTCACGTGAACCTGATGTTTATGGAACAGTTGACTACACCCAATTGGTAGGCGATCTGACAGCTTTTGGTGTCAATTTAGGTCTTGAGACGGACATCCGACAAACAAATGATGAAGCAGAACTTATTTCGTGGATTCACGAAGCTTATGAAAACAAGTATTCAGTTGTTCTAAACCCTGCTGCCTTTACTCACTATTCGTATGCTCTGCGAGATGCCTGCGCAATGCTTACCAAATCTGGCTTGAAGCTTATTGAGGTTCACATCTCTAACCCTCATGCCAGAGAAGAATTTAGACAAACTTCAGTTATATCTGGGGTAGCAACCGGTGTTATCGCTGGTTTTGGCTTAGATTCCTACCGCCTAGCGCTAACTCAACTGGCTTCCTGATAAACTGCTCTAGGCCGTCTGGCCAAATAATTAATTCCTGCGAGGCATAAAAATGGCAACAAGCAATGATCTAAAAAACGGCATGGTTCTAAACATGGAAAACCAGCTATGGACTGTCGTCGAATTCCAACACGTAAAACCAGGTAAAGGTCCTGCTTTCGTTAGAACAAAGCTAAAGAACGTTATCAGCGGTAAGGTCATTGACCGTACCCTAAACGCAGGTGTGAAGATTGAAACCGCAACAGTAGACAAGCGTGAAATGCAGTACCTATACGCCGATGGTGATGGCTACATTTTCATGGACACCACCGATTACGACCAGATTACTCTTTCAAATGCACTAGTCGGAGACGCAGCTAACTACCTATTAGAGAACCAGATGGCTATCGTTGCTATTCACGAGGGTTTACCAATCTATGTTGAACTTCCGGCATCAGTTGTTTTGGAGATCACTTTCACCGAGCCTGGCCTTCAGGGAGATCGTTCTTCTGGAGGAACTAAGCCAGCAACTCTAGAGACCGGCCTTCAGATCCAGGTTCCTCTTTTCGTTGAACAGGGCACAAAAGTTAAGGTTGACACCAGAACCGGTGACTACCTTGGCCGCGTGACTGACTAAACAGGTGAGTTCTAGAACTAAATCCCGCAAACGCGCAGTTGACGCTCTATACGCAGCTGAACTGCGTGATGCGATGGCTACCGATTTACTTGAAGAAACTAAGCAAAGTGTCATAGATCATCAGAATCAAGATGAGATATTTGACTTCGCTAACGATCTAGTTCAAGGTGTTCTAGCTAACCAGCTCGAAATCGATGCTTTGCTAGAGAGCGTTTCACAGAACTGGCCTTTAGAGCGCATGCCTGCCGTTGACCGTGCGATTCTTAGGGTTGCAACTTACGAACTTGCTTTCGCTAATGAAACTCCGGCTCAAGTGGTCATCTCTGAAGCTGTTGCTCTGGCCAGCGAGCTCTCAACCGACGATTCATCGACTTTCGTGAACGGTGTTTTGGCTGCAATAGCGGCAACACGCAAGCCAATTTAGTTTCAAGCAACAAATAGCACTAAACTATTTCCAAACAAGTCCTTTAAAGGCGTCCTGTGAGGCGCAGAAGGAGATGTGCATGAGCCTACGCACAGTCTTAGACGCGGCCGATATCGATCGGGCCATAATTCGCATTTCTCATGAAATAGTCGAAGCGAATCACGGAACAGAAAATCTCTTACTTTTAGGAATTCCAACTAGAGGCGTGTTTTTGGCTAAACGTATAGCCAACTCCATAAAGAAGAACTACCCAGATTTCGATGTTGAAGAATCCCTTGGACGGCTTGATGTCACGATGTTTAGAGATGATCTAAGCGCCAAACCCAATAGGGAAGTCACACCAACCGAGATTCCTGTTGGTTCATTAGATGAAAAAACTGTTGTTTTAGTTGACGATGTCCTGTTCAGCGGACGAACTATTAGAGCAGCTCTTGACGCCATAGTTTCATATGGAAGACCTAAAGCTGTTCGATTAGCTGTTCTTGTTGACAGAGGTCACAGAGAACTCCCCATTCGAGCTGACTATGTTGGAAAGAACCTACCCACTAGTGTTACTGAACGAATCAACGTTCACCTTACAGAAACAGATGAAGAGCAGTCAGTGGTGATTGAGCAGTGAGGCACCTTCTATCCATCAACGATCTTTCTAAACAAGAAGCAATTGACCTTCTGAATCTTTCCGCTCAGATGCAAGAAGTAAATAAGAGGGACGTGAAGAAGCTTCCCGCTCTGAATGGCAGAACAGTGGTGAATCTCTTCTTTGAGGATTCAACCAGAACTAGATTCTCATTCGAACTCGCCGCCAAAAGATTGTCGGCTGACGTAGTCAATTTCACCGCTAAAGGATCTTCAGTTAGTAAAGGTGAATCCCTAAAAGACACAATCGGAACTCTCGAAGCTATGGGTGTTGACGCACTTATCGTTCGCCATCATCACAGCGGAGCAGCTCTCACTATTGCTAATGCACCATGGTCAACCTCAGCCGTTATCAACGCTGGCGATGGAACACACGAACATCCGACTCAAGGACTATTGGATAGCCTGACCATCAGACAAAGGTTGAATGGATTAGACCAGGGGGATCTATCTGGTGTTCGAGTGTTAATTGTTGGAGACATACTTCATTCAAGAGTTGCCAGATCTAACGCGCTTTTGCTTAGAAAACTTGGTGCAAAGGTCTCTTACTGTGGGCCTTCGACTTTGGTTCCATCAGCTTCTCTTGGTCTCGTTGATGAAATCTATTATGACTTTGACCAAGCACTTGCTCAGAACTTTGATGTCGTGATGATGCTTAGAATTCAGGCAGAGCGAATGAACTCAGCATTCATCCCTAACGCTAAAGAGTATTCACAGCTCTTTGGCCTTACAGATTCAAGGTTTGACTCGTTATCTTCTAAGACTCTCGTGATGCACCCAGGACCTATGAACAGAGGCCTAGAAATTTCTTCAAAGGCTGCTGATTCAGCTCAATCAACAATCTTGGAACAGGTAGCAAACGGTGTTGCCGTGCGAATGGCTGTTCTCTACAGACTTTTAGCTCAAGAAGGGAAAGCGTAATGTCACATTACCTAATCAAGAATGCTCAACTAGCCGACGGAACAGTTGTTGACATAGAAATCAATGATCAAATGATTGTCCAGGTTGGAAGCAACCTAAGTTCCACCGGTGAACTCATTGATGCTTCTGGATTGATTGCTCTTAGTGGTCTAGTCGACCTTCACACTCACCTTAGAGAGCCAGGTTTTGAAGGAAGTGAAACCATCCTCACTGGTTCAAAGGCGGCCGCAAAAGGTGGATTCACTTCGGTTCATGCAATGGCTAATACCGCTCCGGTAGCTGATAACGCAGCTGTTGTTGAGCAGGTATTTGCCTTAGGCAAGAAAGCAGGTTACGTCCAGGTTCAGCCAATCGGAGCAGTAACAGTAAATCTTGAAGGCTCTCAGCTATCAGACATGGGCAAGATGAATAAGTCTTCAGCTACCGTGACAGTCTTTAGCGACGACGGTAAGTGTGTTAGCGACTCTCTAGTGATGAGAAGAGCTTTGGAATACGTCAAGAGTTTCGAGGGTGTGATTGCTCAGCATGCTCAAGATCCTGCTCTTACTGTCAATGCGCAGATGAATGAAGGCGAACTTTCAATGAAGCTAGGGCTTACCGGTTGGCCTCAGGTTGCCGAGCAAGCAATCATAGCTAGAGATGTTCTTCTTGCAGAAGAGGTGGATTCAAGATTGCATATTTGCCATGTTTCAACTGCAGGTTCAGTAGACATCATTCGTTGGGCTAAGGCTAGAGGAATCAAAGTTACTGCTGAAGTGACACCTCATCACTTACTACTAACCGAAGATTTAGCGAGTGAATATGACCCGCTCTATAAGGTAAATCCTCCGCTAAGAACACAGAAGGATGTTGAAGCGTTGAGATTGGCTGTAGCCGATGGAACTATAGATATCATCGCAACCGATCACGCACCTCATCCAGAAGATAGCAAGGATTGCGAATGGGGTGAGGCCGCATTTGGAATGCTCGGTTTAGAAACTGCAGCAGCAATTGCTCAAACAACACTGATTGAAACTGGACTTATCGACTGGAAGAGATTCCAAGAAGTGCTCTCAAGCAATCCAGCAAGAATTGGAAAGCTGAGCGACCAAGGTCAAGAACTGACACCAGGTTCTTACGCAAACATTGTTTTGATTGACCCAAAGGCTAAACAGGTTATTGATCGCGAAGGCGAAAGCAAGAGTAACAACAACCCATACGCGGGTATGGAACTAAACGGTGCTGTGAAGCACACCATTTACAAAGGTACTTTGACAGTCAGAGACGGCAAAGTTCTAGAGCTAGGAGAGAACAATTGATTAGAGCACGCGACGCAGTTCTAGTTCTAGAAGATGGCCAGGTTTACACCGGAGTTCCTTTTGGTAAGGAGGGTAGTTCTCTTGGTGAGATAGTTTTCTCAACTGGAATGTCTGGATACCAAGAAACACTAACTGACCCTTCTTATGCCGGGCAGATTGTTCTTCAAACGGCACCTCACATCGGCAACACTGGTATGAACGACACCGATGCGGAATCAGATCGTATTTGGGTTGCTGGATACATTGTTAGAGATGTTTCAAGAATCACATCAAACTTCCGTTCACAGAGATCTCTTGAAGATGACCTGCTTCGTGATGGAGTAGTTGGCATCTCGGAACTGGACACTCGTGCCCTAACACTTCACCTGAGAGATGTTGGAGTTATGCGTGCAGGTGTCTTCAGCGGCGACGAAGCAAAACGACCAGTTACGGAACTTATCGAACTCGTCAAAGCTTCAGAGCCTATGGCTGGACGATCTCTAAGCGATATTGTTTCAACTAAGGAACCTTACAGAGTTGAGCACGAAGGTGAATACTTCGGAAAGATTTCAATACTGGATCTTGGTATCAAGCGTTCAACTATTCAAAACATGACCGCCCGAGGTTTAGATGTGATTGTTTATCCAGCTAGATCCTCAGCAGATGTTTTGCTTTCCGAGAACCCTGATGCCGTGTTTTATAGCAATGGCCCAGGAGATCCAAGTACTGCTGAATCTCAAGTAGCCGCTCTGCGTGAGGTTCTCAACAAGAAGATTCCCTTCTTTGGGATCTGCTTTGGAAATCAACTTCTAGGTAGAGCTCTAGGTTTCGAAACCTACAAGCTTGCTTTCGGACACCGAGGTATTAACCAGCCTGTTCTGGATAGAACAACAGGAAAGGTTGAAGTTACAGCTCACAACCATGGTTTCGCTGTGAAGGTTGAAGGTGGGGAAGTTGTTCCATCACCGGCTGGATTTGGTCAAGTGAAGGTAAGCCACATCTGTCTGAATGATGATGTTGTCGAAGGGTTAGAGTGTGTTGATATTCCTGCGTACTCGGTTCAATACCACCCAGAGGCAGCTGCTGGCCCGCACGATGCCAACTATTTATTCGATCGTCTGATTGAAATGATTGCCGAAAACAGAAAATCAAAGGTTAACTAATGCCACGTAGAGAAGACATCAAAAGCGTTCTAGTTATTGGCTCAGGGCCAATTGTTATCGGTCAGGCATGTGAGTTTGACTATTCAGGCACCCAAGCCTGCCGAGTCCTTCGCGCCGAAGGGGTTCGAGTTATCTTGATTAACAGCAACCCTGCGACGATCATGACCGACCCTGATTTCGCGGATGCTACATATATAGAACCAATCACACCAGAGATCATTGAGTCAATCATCATCAAGGAGAAACCGGATGCCATCTTGCCGACACTCGGTGGCCAGACCGCTCTAAATGCCGCGATGTCTCTGCATGAACTTGGCATTCTTGATAAATACAACGTCGAACTAATTGGAGCAAACGTTGACGCCATTCGTGCCGGTGAAGACAGACAGTCTTTCAAGCAACTAGTTCTGGACGCAGGAGCTGATGTTGCTAAGTCTGTTATCGCGCACACGATGGACGAAGTTCTTTCTGGAGCAGCACAGCTCGGTTACCCAGTTGTTGTCAGACCATCTTTCACCATGGGTGGTCTCGGGTCTGGTTTTGCATACAACGAAGAAGACCTTCGCAGAATCGCTGGCGCAGGTTTGCAAGCCAGCCCCACCACAGAAGTTCTGCTTGAAGAATCAATTCTGGGCTGGAAAGAGTATGAGCTTGAGCTGATGAGGGATAAGGCAGACAACACAGTCGTTGTTTGTTCTATTGAAAACGTTGATCCGGTTGGCGTTCACACAGGAGATTCAATAACTGTTGCTCCAGCACTGACTTTAACAGACCGCGAATATCAGAGACTCCGTGACATTGCTATTGACATCATTCGTGCTGTTGGTGTTGACACAGGTGGTTGCAACATTCAGTTTGCAGTTGAACCAGACACCGGTCGAATCATCGTTATTGAGATGAACCCTCGCGTGAGCCGGTCTTCAGCATTGGCATCTAAGGCAACTGGGTTCCCAATTGCAAAGATTGCAGCCAAGCTAGCTATTGGTTACCGTTTGGATGAAATTCCTAATGACATCACAAAGGTCACTCCAGCATCTTTTGAACCAACTCTTGACTACATTGTCGTAAAGGTTCCTAGATTTGCTTTCGAGAAGTTCCCAGCAGCAGATGCAACCCTAACCACGACCATGAAATCTGTTGGTGAAGCTATGGCTATTGGGCGAAACTTCACTCAGGCACTTCAGAAATCTCTTAGAAGCCTGGAGCGTAGAGGTTCATCTTTCCATTGGGGAGAGCAAACTAAATCCAAAGACGAACTTGTTTCTATCTCTAAGGTGCCAACTGATGGTCGTATCGTTACTGTTCAACAGGCCATGAGACTTGGAGCGTCAATCGAGGAAATGTTCGAGGCAACCAAGATTGATCCTTGGTTCCTAGAGCAAATTCAATACATTAACCAGATAGCCGAAGAGCTTTCATCTGCAGACAAGCTCACAGAAGACCTTATGATTTTTGCTAAGTCTCACGGCTTCTCAGACATTCAACTTGCACAACTTAGGGGAAGAACTGAAGAAGAGGTTAGGCATCAACGCTATGAAGCTGGGATCAGGCCGGTGTTCAAGACTGTTGATACCTGTGCTGGTGAATTCCCGGCACTTACCCCATATCACTACAGCACCTATGAGCAGCAAACAGAAGTCAGACCTTCGGCTAGTCGTAAGGTTGTCATCATAGGTTCAGGCCCTAACCGTATTGGTCAGGGAGTTGAGTTTGATTACTCTTGCGTGCATGCATCGTTTGCTTTGCATGACGCTGGTTTCGAGACCATCATGATCAACTGCAACCCAGAAACGGTTTCGACTGATTATGACACTAGCGACAGGCTCTACTTCGAACCTTTGACCTTAGAAGATGTTCTGGAAGTTATTCACGCTGAATCTCAAAGTGGGGAACTTGTTGGTGTTGTCGTTCAGCTGGGTGGTCAAACCGCTCTAGGTTTGGCCCAAGGGTTAGAGCAAAATGGCATTCCAATTCTTGGAACAACACCGGATGCTATTGACCTAGCTGAAGAACGCGGAGCTTTCTCCAAGATTTTGGATGATGCCAAGCTAATCTCTCCGGCTAACGGAACAGCAATCAGCTTGGAGGAATCTAAGGTAATTGCAAACCGAATTGGATACCCAGTTCTGGTTCGCCCAAGTTTCGTTCTTGGTGGACGTGGCATGGAGATTGTCTATGACGAGAATTCACTTGAAGGATACTTTGATCGAATTGCAGATCAGGCGATCGTGGGCCCTAAGCATCCACTTTTAGTTGACCGTTTCCTGGATGACGCCATCGAGATCGACATTGATGCTTTATTCGACGGTGAACAGCTATACGTTGGTGGAGTTATGGAACACATCGAAGAAGCTGGTATTCACTCGGGTGACTCTTCTTGCACACTTCCACCAATCACTTTGAGCGATGTTCAAATTGATCGTGTTCGTGAAGCAACGCTAAAGATTGCTCAAGGTATAGGTGTTAGGGGGTTACTGAATGTTCAGTTTGCTCTAGCGCACGATGTTCTTTATGTTCTTGAAGCAAACCCAAGAGCATCTAGAACAGTTCCATTTGTTTCTAAAGCACTTGGTATCACTCTTGCAAAAGCGGCTGCTTTAGTTATGGTCGGAAAGTCAATCGCTGAACTAGTTGCAGAAGGTCACCTTCCTAAGCAGGATGGAACGCATATTCCTGCTGGTGCAGCAATTTCAGTGAAGGAAGCTGTTTTACCTTTCAAGAGATTCGCAACAAAAGATGGCCGCTTTGTAGATTCTCTTCTGGGTCCAGAGATGCGTTCAACCGGTGAAGTTATGGGTATCGACGTAGATTTTCCAACCGCTTTTGCGAAAGCGCAATCTGCAGCTGGATCCGCTCTTCCAACATCAGGGACTATCTTCATCTCAGTTGCTGATCGAGATAAGCATCAGGTAATTCTTCCGGTTAGAAGACTCTCGCAACTCGGTTACAAGATTCTTGCAACCAGCGGAACGGCTGCGATTCTAAATAGGCATGGCATTAACGCAACAGTTGTTCGCAAACACTCAGCTGATGATCAAGCACCTGCGGGTCCTTCAATCGTTGAATTGATTTCAGCTGGTGAAGTTGATGTCGTTGTGAATACTCCTAGCGGTTCAGATGCTCGTAAGGATGGTTATGAGATTCGTGCAGCAACAACAGCAGCAGATGCACCTATCTTCACAACTATCGCTCAGTTATCTGCTGCCATTGGATCTTTCGAAACGGTAATTGCAGGTCCTTTCGGAGTGAGATCTCTTCAAGAGCACGCAGCTGATAGGAGAGCGCTTCTTGCCTGAGTCATTTTCTAGAAAACTTGAGTTAGCTTTCAGTAAGAGTCAGCTCTGTGTTGGGATTGACCCGCATAGGGAATTGCTTGTTGAAAACGACTATTCGCTAGATGTTGCTGGCCTTGAGAAATTCTCATTTGATTTGCTGGACCAGGTTTCTGGACTGGTTGGAATTATCAAACCTCAAATTTCGTTTTTTGAATCTTTTGGTTCAAAGGGTTTCCAAGTTCTAGAAAAACTTCTTTCAGAGGCCTCTTCACGTGGCCTACTCGTTATAGCCGATGCTAAGCGTGGAGATATTGGGACAACGATGCAGGCCTATACCGATGCGTGGCTAAGCAAGGATGCTCCGTTTATTTGTGATGCCCTGACTGTTTCTCCTTATTTGGGAGTTGGGTCGCTATCTCCAGCAATTGCTGTTGCAGCCGAGCGTGGCAAGGGTTTGTTCATTCTCAGTGCAACTTCAAACCCAGAGGGTAAAACTATCCAAACGGCCCAAACAGGTGGGACAACCGTTGCAAATCAAGTGGCTTTGGAAGTTGCTGAACTCAATAAGGCAACTGCAACAAGTAAAGGTAGATTTGGTCATCTTGGTTTAGTTGTTGGTGCAACTCTTGATAAATCAAAGTTTGATCTTGAAGGCTTAAACGCGGGGTTAACTGAACTGGCAGCGCCTATCCTTGCGCCAGGATTTGGAGCACAGGGAGCTCTTATATCGCAAGCAAAGATGATATTTGGTTCAAACGCATCAAATGTTATCTTCAGCATCAGTCGTAGTGCTCTTAGAGATGGCATGAATAATGTCTCGCAAGCTGTTTCTGCTGATGTTTCAGAACTAGCGCAAGCCCTTAGTTAGTAGTCTTAAAGCATGACAAAATTGACGGTTATCGCTGGGCCAACTGCGGTTGGCAAGGGAACTGTCGTTCGATACATTTTGGAGCATCATCCAGAGGTGAAACTCTCAATTTCAGCAACAACTCGTGAACCTAGACCAGGGGAGCTTGACGGTGTTCATTATCACTTTGTATCTGACGCTCAATTCGACGAGATGATCAAAAAGGGTGAACTTCTTGAATACGCGGTGGTTCATAAGAAACATAAGTATGGAACACCTAGAAATCCTGTTGAGGAGGCAATCGCCAATAATCAACAGATAATTCTTGAAATTGACCTTCAGGGAGCTCGTTTAGTCAAGAAGGCAATGCCTGAGGCCAACCTGATCTTTATCGCTCCGCCAAGTTGGGAAGAACTGGGTAGAAGACTGGCTGAACGCGGCACTGAGTCCCCAGAACAAATAGCCGTTCGCCTAGAAACCGCCAAGGAGGAGCTCGCTGCCCAGGCGGAATTCGACCATGTTGTAGTCAATGAGGATGTAGCCAAGTGTGCCCAGGATGTCTTAGACTTGATGCAGGCCTAGTTAGCCATCATTTTTTGAATCCATTTATAGAAAGTAACTAGAACATGTCTGAGAAATTAGAAGGTATCGTAAACCCGTCCATCGACGCGCTTATGGACAAGCACCCATCAAAGTACGGTTTGGTTATTTTCGCAGCTAAACGCGCTCGTCAAATCAACGACTACTACTCAGCTCTTCACGAGGGTTCATTGTTTACCAACGTTGGTCCTCTAGTTGACTCTGAAGTTAACGACAAGCCTCTTTCAATTGCTATGAAGGAAATTGTTGCTGGCGCAGTTACTGCTACTAGCGAAACTGAGTAATTTAGGGCAACCTTGCGCATACTAGTTGGCATCACCGGCGGTATCGCGGCATACAAGTCAGCGAACATTGTTCGACTACTTACAGAAGCTGGTCACAGCGTCAAAGTATTACCAACCCAAAATGCCTTGAAGTTTATTGGGTCTGCAACTTTAGAAGCCCTTTCTCATAACAACATCGACCCAGATCTCTATACCCAAGTTGCTGATGTTAAGCACATCAAACTAGCTCAAGAAGCTGACCTGATTATCGTTGCACCTGCGACAGCTGCGTTCCTTGCTAGATACGCGAGTGGTTTTGCTGATGATCTTCTAACCAACGTTTTGATGGCTACTGAAGCCAAAGTTGTTATCGCTCCAGCGATGCACACTGCGATGTGGGATCACCCTGCTACCAAAGAGAACGTTAAGACTCTCACTAATCGCGGTGTCCACATTCTCAGTCCAGAAGCCGGGCGACTGACCGGAAATGACACTGGTGTGGGCAGAATGGTTGAACCCGAGGACATAGTTAGACGAGCACTCTTATTTAGTGAAGGAGTCGATCAACTAGTCGGTAAGCAAATCATTATCGCGGCTGGTGGAACTAGAGAAGTGATCGACGAGGTTCGCTTCATTGGAAATCACTCAAGTGGTAAACAAGGAATAGCTTTGGCTCAAGCAGCACTAGATAGAGGTGCTGAGGTTACTTTCATTGCAGCGAATATAGATTTACCAATTCCGAATGTTCAGAGACTGATTCGAGTTGCTAGTGTTAGCGATCTTGATAATGCACTGCAATTAGCTTTCGATTCAGCGGATGCAATAATCATGCCTGCAGCAGTTAGCGATTACAGACTTGCTAATCCAATCGAGGGAAAACTCCATCGGTCAGAGAATCCTGAATTAGAACTCCACTTGCTTTCAAACCCTGACTTGCTTTCAGAACTAAGCAAGAAGCGCATTTCATCAAAAAAGCCTGTTCTTATTGGCTTTGCGGCAGAGGTTGGCTCAGACGATCAAGTGCAAAGCCTTGAGTCCCTAGCTAAGAAAAAGCTTCATGGTAAAGGTGTTGATGCTATTGTCGCTAACTGGGTTTCTAGGGGAGTTGTATTTGGCCAGGATGACACTGAGGTTTTGGTAGTAACAGAAGGTCACACAACTAAGGCCTCAGGCTCTAAATACGATGTTGCTAACACGATTCTTGATTCTCTTTACACATTGCTAGAGGGTTAGTCCTATCGTGTCGCCCGTGAAGTATATACTTGGTGGGCTATGAGCGAATTGAGACTTTTTACCTCCGAATCTGTTACCGAAGGTCACCCAGATAAAATCTGTGACCAGATCAGCGACACTATTCTCGATAACCTGTTGGAACAGGACCCGAGTTCTCGCGTAGCCGTTGAGACACTTGTCACTACAGGACTTGTTCATGTTGCTGGTGAAATCACCACCGAAGGATACGCTGAAATCCCTGACATCGTTCGTCAAAAGCTTCTAGATATCGGGTACACATCCTCACAAATCGGTTTTGACGGCGAGAGCTGTGGCGTTTCAGTATCGATCGGTAAACAATCACCAGATATCGCAGGTGGTGTTGATAATTCTCTTGAGCTTCGCCTCGGTAACTTAGATGAGCTTGATGCTCAAGGCGCTGGCGATCAAGGACTAATGTTCGGTTTTGCCTGTAATGAAACCGAGTCTCTGATGCCACTACCTATCAAACTTGCTCATTCACTAGCTGAGAAGCTTGCTCACGTTCGTAAAGATGGAACTTTGGATTACCTACGACCTGACGGCAAGACTCAGGTGACTATTGGTTACGAAAACGGTAAACCTGTCACCGTAGATAAAGTTGTAGTTAGTGCTCAGCACAATCCAAATGTTTCTCAGGACACTTTGAAAGCCGACATAGCTAAATTCGTTATCTATCCTGTGTTGGACTCTTTCGGATTCACCACAGAGGCAAGCAACCTTTTGATTAATCCATCTGGAAAGTTTGAAATCGGTGGACCAAAAGGTGATGCTGGTCTTACCGGTCGAAAGATCATCGTTGACACATACGGTGGATACTCCCGTCACGGAGGCGGTGCCTTCAGCGGTAAGGATCCATCAAAAGTTGACAGGTCTGCAGCCTATGCAATGCGTTGGGTTGCCAAGAACGTCGTCGCAGCAGGTTTAGCTGATAAAGCTGAGGTTCAAGTTGCCTACGCAATTGGTTCTGCGCGACCAGTTGGCCTTTATGTGGAAACTTTTGGAACCAACAAGGTAGATGAATCTAGGCTCACAAAGGCGATCTTGGAAGTATTCGACCTTCGTCCTAGAGCAATCATCAACGAGCTTGACCTTCTAAGACCTATCTACAGCAAGACCGCATCCTATGGGCACTTTGGAAGAGAGCTACCAGAGTTCACCTGGGAAAGAACCAACAAGGTGGCTGACCTTCAGCGCGCTTTAGGAGTCTAAATTGACTCGGTATGCCAAGGTCAGGTTCCCTTCGGCCTTACCTCAACTTGATAAAGAGTTTGATTACTCAATACCCGATGGTCTTGAACTGGAATTCGGTCAACTTGTAAATGTTCCATTTGGTCCAAAGAAGGATAACAAGGTTGGCATCGTGGTTGAGCTTTCAAGTGATTCTGAATTCTCCAGCAAGGCTTCATCTATTGAATCAATCTCGTGTTCTATCCCTCTTCTTACCAAGAGTCAGTTAGATTTAGCGTTTGCTGTTGCGCAAAGGCAGGCTGGATCGGTTGGTGAATTACTTTCCCAGATTTTACCGAAAAGACTTAAACGAGCAGAAGCTGCGTATGCAGCTAGAAATGAAACATTCTCTGGACTAGAAGCTAAACCGCTCATTGAAAACGAGTTGCTTTCGCATAAACGAGTGTTCGCTTCTTTTGACTACAAAGTTGAACCAAATGGGTACCCAGCTTGGGCCAAGGAAATTGCACTTCTCGGAGCTTGGCAACTAGGGAGAGGACAAAGCACACTAATTGTCGCTCCTGACTATCGCGCCGTTGAGGCTCTGGAAGTGGCAATTGATGCTTTGGGATTTAGTAATTATTCAATCAGACATGAAAGTAGCGATACCGGCTCGGTTCGTTACACCAACTATCTACGTGCTCTAGATGAAGTTGCTATCAACTATGGAGTTAGGTCTGCATCCTTCGCTCCAGCAAAGAACTTGGGATTAATCGTCTTAATCGATGATGGGGATGAATCACACATCGAGCAATCCGCACCATATTGGAACTCGAGAGATGTCTTGCTGCAACGCCAAGAAATCGAGAAAGCTGCCATGTTGGTTACCTCATATTCTCCGAGTGCCGATATGGTGCGACTGGTTGAACTTGGTTATTTCAAAAAAGCTGAGCTAGTTCAAGCGAAACCAATGACCAGAGTCACCGACAATCACACCAGACTTGACGATGAGAGTTTTGGATTTATTTCTAGTTGCTTGCGTGCAGGAAAACCTGTCCTTATTCAAACGGCAACCCTAGGCCAGGCAACTGGTGTTGCTTGTCGCAATTGTAGAGAACTGAGGGAGTGTCCTGAATGCTCTGGCCGCATTTGGATTGATGCTTCTGGAAAGTTCAGATGCCGTAGTTGTTTGTTCTCTGGCCCAATTGGCGCTTGTTCGTGCGGTGGAGTAGATGTTTCAATCATCAAGCTTGGATCTTCAGGCTTAGCTGAATCACTAGCTAAAGGCTTTCCTGAGGCTCAGATTGTTCACTCTTCTGGTGCTGAAAAAATAACCAGAGTTGCTTCAGGGGCAACACTAGTCATCGCCACCAATGGAGCCGAGCCTTTTGTTGATGGTGGTTACTCCTGTGTGTTGATAGCCGATGCCTATTCAATGGTTGCTGGATCTAGGCTGCGTTCCCTTGAACAATCTGCACTTCGTTGGGCTAATGCCGCATCTTTGGTAAGTCAACAAGGGTTAGTGATCTTTGTCGGGCTGACAGGGTTAATAGCAGATCAGGCTAAACAATTTGACTTCTATTCAATGATTCAGGCTGACTACACAGACCGTGTTGAGCTCGGATTACCACCGGCTCAAAGACTTCTTAGCATCAGTTCAACTTCTCAAGCAGATTTGAACGACTTGACGGCTGAGACACTAAATTCAGATGTGGCGAACTATCTACGTAAGCTACCAGCTAGCGGAAATCAGATTGCCTTCACCTACCCATATGCACAGGGAAATCAGGTGGCAACTACTCTTATTGAACTTTCAATGAAAATTTCCAACAAGAGTAAATTCAGAAAACCTGGCCAAAGACTGTTTCGCATCAGCATGGATGATGCCAGCGTGCTCTAACCTTGACGAGTGAGAATACTTTTTGCAGGAACCCCGGAAACAGCAGCAACTGTGTTGCGAGGTCTTGTTGCATCGGGACATGAAGTTGTTGGTGTTCTAACCCGCGAAGATGCACCTGTTGGACGTAAGAAAGTTTTAACGGAATCAGCTGTTGCTCAGACTGCAAATGAGTTGGGCATCCAGGTTATCAAGGCGAATAAAATAACCTCTGAAATTATCAGCGTAATTGACTCTCTCAAAGCAGATCTTGGAGTAATAGTTGCTTACGGAGTGATTTTAAAAAAGGGTGCACTTGAGATTATTCCAAATGGTTGGTTCAACCTTCACTACAGCTTGCTACCTAAGTACCGAGGTGCTGCGCCAGTTCAAAGGGCACTTGAAAACGGTGATATTGAAACCGGGATAACTATCTTCAAGTTAGATGAAGGTATGGACACTGGTGACGTCTTAGCAACACTTCCAGTCATAGTTCAGACAAATGAAACTGCGGGAGATCTTCTAACAAGGTTGAATCAGCTCGGTGTTTCATTGTTGAACCAAGAACTACCTAATATCTACAACGGTACCTTCCAGCTAGAACAACAAACTGGAGTTCCGACGATAGCCCCTAAGCCAACCCGCGATGAGGCAAGAATTCGTTTTAGCAACAACGCTGAACAGATCCTCAACCAGGTTCGAGCATTCAATCCAGAACCTATGGCTTGGTGCTCATACAAAGGTGAACCGTTTAGAGTTTTGCTTGCCCGTGAGCACGTAGGGATTCACTCAACCGGTATTGGCGAACTTAGTCTGGTAGATGGAAAAGTGGTTGTTGGTTGTGGACAGGCAAGCGCAATTGAGCTAGTCGAGGTTCAACCAAGTTCAAAAAAGCCAATGGCAGCTGTTGATTGGTATCGTGGAGCAGACCACAAGGAAAGACTTAATTGACAATATCAGCAAGACAAGTGGCCTTTGATCTTTTAAATAAAGTCACCAATGATGATGCTTACGCAAATCTTTTGATGCCAGCGCTTTTGAGAAAGGCTGCGTTTGATACACGTGAGTCAGCTTTTGCTCAAGAACTTGGCTTTTCAACCATTCGCTGGCAATACACCTATGACTGCATTTTGGATAAGGTCAGCTCAAGGCCAGTAGCTGAAATTGAACCTGGATTACTAAATGCGCTTAGGCTCGGTTGTCACCAACTTTTGAACATGAGGGTTCCAGCTCACGCTGCGATAAGCGAAACAGTTGAGTTAGTTCGGAAGAACTTGGGCGAGAGGGTTGTCGGATTCAGTAATGGGGTTCTAAGAAGAGTCAGTGAAAAGACGATTGATGAGTGGATAGAAATCCTAGTCGAAGGAAAGTCAGAAGTTGAAGCCCTCGCAATACGGTACTCTCATCCAGTTTGGATAGTTCAAGCTCTAAGACAGTCTCTTATTACCGATGGCATTGGTGATGAACTTGAAGCTCTGCTTCGAAGCAATAACACCCCAGCCGAGGTGAATCTAGTAGCTCTTCCGGGCTTTGCATCACGAGATGACTACAGAGAAGAAAACGTTGAACTTGATCGTCATAGCCCTATTGGTTTCAGCGTTGAATCAGGTCGCCCTGATGAACTAATAGGTTTCGGCTCAGGGGTTAGAGTGCAGGACGAAGGATCGCAACTTGCTGCTTTAGCTCTTGCCCAGTATCGAAGTGTTGAACCAGGGGAGAATTGGCTTGATTTGTGCGCTGGCCCTGGCGGAAAGGCAGCTCTTCTTGCTGCTCTAGCAAAATCAAGTGGGGCACTGTTCACGGCAAATGAGGTTCAAGATCATCGTGCAGATTTGGTTAGGGATGCTCTTGCGCCTATAGACCCAAAGCTTAGGGTCACTGTTGAAGATGGTCGTTACTTCGGTGAAATGATGCCCAACAAGTTTCAGAGGATTTTGATTGATGCCCCTTGCACCGGCCTTGGAGCGCTTAGAAGAAGACCAGAAGCTAGGTGGCGTAAAAGTGCCGCAGACCTGAAGACGCTCACTGCTTTACAGTTTGAACTGCTCGCCAGCGGCTATGAGGCACTAGCCCCAGGCGGTTTGTTGCTTTACGTGACTTGTTCGCCGCACTTATCTGAGACAACAGCGATTATTGATAAGGCAATTAGAAACCTAGGAGTTCAGGTTCTCGATCTAACCTCGTTCATGAATGCCGAATACATGGCAGGCGCATTGCCAAATGGACGTAAGACCGTTCAGTTGCACACCCAGCGTGATAACACTGACTCTATGTTCATGGCTTTAATAACCAAGCCCTAACAGGTTAGGCTTAACTATGACCATCAGAATTCAGCCGAGTATTTTGAGTGCGGATTTCGTTAATTTCGAACGCGACTTCGAGAGCATTTCCGCTGCTGACGGCATTCACGTTGATGTTATGGATGGTCACTTTGTTCCAAACATGACATTCGGCCTTCCTATGGTCAAACGCATGCAGGAAATTTCGAAACTGCCTCTAGATGTTCACCTAATGATTGAGAAGCCAGATTTCTGGGCAGCTAAGTATGCAGAGCTTGGCGTTTTTTCGACTACGGTTCATTACGAGGCATGCCTCGATCCAAGAAAGATTGCTAAAGACATCAGGTCAAATGGTTCTAGAGCGGGGATTGCCATAAAACCAGGAACTAAAGTTCAAGACATTGCAAAGTTCATTGAGTTCTACGATCAGGTTCTGGTGATGTCTGTTGAGCCAGGCTTTGGTGGTCAATCCTTTATTGAGAGTTCGGTGGAAAAAGTAATCGAGTCCAAGATACTTCTTGAAGGCAGGGACATCTGGCTACAGATAGATGGTGGTGTTGACGAAACGAACATAGCCGTGCTCGCTGAAGCCGGTGTCGATACATTTGTTGCTGGTTCAGCTGTGTTTAAGGCTGCCGACAGAAACGCTCAGATAGAACTCCTACGTTCACTGGCGCTAGAGGGAAGTCACAAACACTAATGGGCTTCAAACTTAATCTAACTAAAGAGCAATTCCTCGAGCAGGCACGTTTGGGTAAGGTCGTACCTGTTTATTTGAAAGTGTTCGGCGGTAACGAGACTCCAGTTGGTCTCTATGAAAAACTTGCAACCGGAAAATCAGGAACCTTCCTTCTGGAATCTGCAGAACAAGGGGTTTGGTCGAGATACAGCTTTATAGGCGTCAACTCGAGAGCTTCGTTTCTTGAAACTGAAACAGGGTTTAGAGTAAGCGATGTAAATCTTGCTTTACCTACCGGCAATCTCGACCTACGCTCTCCACTTGAGGCAATCAAGACAGTTCAGTCCTCCTGGAAGATTGCAGAACTTAGCGATTTACCGCCACTGACATCTGGTCTAGTTGGTTTGTTCTCTTGGGATGTCATCAGAGACATTGAGAAGCTGGAGCCCAAAGGCAATCTCGACTACCAGCGTCCAAAGATTCATTTGCAGATGGCCCAGGACCTTGTTGTCGTTGACCACAAGTTCAATAGCTTGCTACTAGTCTCTAACGTTTATTGCGACGACAAAGATGATTACGACATCAAATACGAAGAGGCTGTTCTTCGTATTGAAAATCTTTTTAGTTCGCTTCAAGAACCGACGAGAGCAGTCTTTGCAACTGAAAGTGATATCGTTCCGGCAAGGATCTCATACAACACAGCTAAAGATGACTTCTTGAAATCCGTTGAGAAAGCTAAGGAATACGTTCGCATCGGCGATGTTTTCCAGGTTGTTATCTCACAGCGATTCGATGTTGAGGTAAGTGCTAGCCCGCTTGATGTTTATCGAGTATTGCGAACTTTAAATCCTTCACCGTATATGTATCTTTTGAACTTTAGTGATGATTCTGGCGATTACTCCGTTGTTGGCTCTTCACCTGAGGCATTAGTTAAGGTTCAAGGTGAAAAGGTAATCATGCATCCAATTGCCGGTTCAAGGCCTCGCGGTGCTGACCCTAAAGCAGACATGGATCTAGCGGACGACTTACTAGCCGACACAAAGGAAAAAGCTGAGCACCTGATGTTGGTTGACTTAGCTAGAAATGATCTTCTTAAAGTTTGTAAACCTGCCTCTGTAGCAGTTACTCAATTCATGAAGGTAGAGCGCTTTAGTCACATCATGCATTTGGTTTCAACTGTTGAAGGCGAATTGGGAGAGAATCAAACTCCTTTGGATGTTTTCAAAGCAACTTTCCCAGCTGGAACCCTCTCTGGCGCTCCTAAGCCTCGGGCTCTTGAGATAATTGACGATCTTGAACCAAGTAACCGCGGCGTTTTTGGTGGGGTAGTTGGCTACCTTGACTTCGAAGGCAATGCTGATTTGGCTATTGCGATTAGAACTGCGGTTATAAGAGATGGCATAGCTCGAGTCCAAGCAGGCGCGGGGATTGTTTTGGATTCAGTCCCTGAGTCCGAATATCAGGAAACAGTAAACAAGGCTTCGGCTGTAATAGCCGCAATTTCACAAGCAAACGCCTTGTTTGGGCAGACCAAGGACTAAACCTTGGTTAAGATTAGAAGGTAGAAAGGTCAAAATGAGCACTCACCACGACGAACCAGGCCACGGAAACTCAGTTGCAGCTTGGACTGCAGTTATTGTTGCGATTGTTGGAATCTCCCTTGCAACTTGGGGCTACCTAGTTCGCGCTGATGTGATCACATACACAGGTGCTGCTCTGACCGTTGTTTCACTGTTTGTTGGGCCAGTTCTAGCAAAGCTAGGTTTCGGCGTAGCAGGTAAGTCAAGCAAGTAATAAATGCTCGAGGATCTGTATGCGGGCAGTATTGCTGACTCGCAACAGCGTGCCCAACTAACTCCTATCGCAAAACTCGAAGAACTTATATCAAACCAAGCAGCTTCTTTAGACGCTAAGGGCTTCTTATCCGCTGGCAATCACATGAATGTTATTGCTGAAATTAAGAGAGCCAGTCCTTCAAAAGGTGATTTAGCTCCAATTCCAGATCCTGCCGGTCTTGCTCTCACCTATGAAAGCGCAGGAGCATCTGCAATCAGCGTGCTGACCGAAGAACGTAAGTTCAAGGGTTCCCTAAAAGACTTTGATGCAGTTCGACGTGCTGTTGAAATTCCGCTGCTGCGCAAAGATTTCATTGCGAGTGAGTATCAGGTGCTTGAAGCTAGAGCGCATGGGGCAGATATAGTCTTGCTCATCGTCGCGGGACTAAATCAGCCGCAGCTTCAGCATCTATACCGTCTTATTGGCTCTCTAGGAATGACTGCTCTCGTTGAAACCCATAACAGAGAAGAAGTTCTCAGAGCAGTTGATTTAGGAGCTGAAGTGATAGGCATCAATGCCAGAGACCTTTCAACTTTTGAAACAGACAGAGAATTGTTTGGCTCGCTAGTTGATCTTCTCCCTTCTGGAAGTATTGCCATTGCGGAATCAGCGGTTAGAAATGTTGAGGATGTTGTGGCCTACGCCAAAGCTGGCGCTGACTGCGTTTTGGTTGGGGAAGCCTTAGTAACTGGAGATGCAGCAAGACTCATCGAAGAGTTCAAAGCAGTTCCAAAGATTAGGATTTAGTGATGAGCAATCTAAGAGATCAGTCTGGTCCATACTTTGGTGAGTATGGTGGTCGTTTCGTACCCGAGTCACTTATCGCTGCTCTAGATGAACTTGAACAGACCTATGAGGATGCTAAGAAGGACCCTGCCTTTATTCAGCAGCTAGCTGAACTTAACCGTGACTACGTTGGTCGACCATCCATCATCACTGAAGTTCCAAAATTCGCAAAGCTAGTTGGCGATGTTCGAATCTTCCTAAAGCGCGAAGACCTCAACCACACCGGTTCACACAAGATCAATAACGTTATTGGTCAAGCCTTGCTAGCAAAACGTATGGGCAAGACTCGAATAATCGCAGAAACAGGTGCCGGTCAGCACGGTGTTGCCAGCGCAACAGCTGCAGCGCTTTTCGGACTTGAATGTGTTGTTTACATGGGTGAAGTTGACACCCAGCGTCAGGCGCTAAACGTGGCACGTATGCAGCTTCTAGGTGCAAAAGTTATTCCCGTAACAACCGGATCTAAAACATTAAAAGACGCAATCAACGAAGCTCTTCGTGATTGGGTTACCAACGTTGAGAACACTCACTATCTTCTTGGAACAGTTGCCGGACCTCATCCTTTCCCAACTATGGTTCGTGACTTTCACTCAATCATTGGTAAAGAAGCTCGTGAGCAAATGATTGAACTTATTGGTTCTCTTCCAACCGTTGCTGCAGCATGCGTTGGTGGAGGTTCAAACGCTATCGGGCTGTTCCACGCATTCTTAGATGACGATGTTGCTCTTTGGGGCTTTGAAGCCGCAGGTGAAGGTATCGAAACCGGCAAGCATGCTGCGACTCTAAGCGAAGGCCGCATCGGAGTGTTGCACGGCGCTAAGAGTTACATGCTCCAAGACGAAGACGGTCAAACAGTTGAAAGTCATTCCATCTCAGCTGGTTTGGACTATCCAGGTGTTGGCCCAGAACACGCTTGGTTGAAAGATTTGAATAGAGCTGAATACTTCGGTGTTACCGATGCTGAAGCTATGCAAGCGCTGAGAGACTTGGCCCAAACGGAGGGAATCATCGCTGCGATTGAAACAGCCCATGCTCTTGCCGGTGTCATCAAACATGGTGGAAAACTCCCTTCGGGCTCAAGCATTCTGATTAACCTCAGTGGTCGCGGGGATAAGGACATGGAAACTGTTGGTAAATACTTTGGTTTCTTAGGTGGCAACAATGAGTAAAACTGCAGACGCGATTAGAGCAGCGAGAGCGAACGGGGAAAGCGCACTTATTGGTTACTTCCCAGCTGGTTACCCAGATGTAAAAGCTTCTATCGATGCCTGCGTTGCTATCTGCGAGGCTGGTGTTGATGTTCTAGAGCTAGGTGTTCCTTATTCTGATCCAGTTATGGATGGACTAGTTATTCAGGAAGCAACAGAACTTGCTTTGGCAAACGGCTTCAAACTTCGTGAGCTCTTTGGAGTAATCAAGGAGATAACTTCAAAAGTCTCAACTCCAGTTTTGGTCATGAGTTATTGGAACCCAATTCTGCAGTTCGGTGTTGAGAAGTTTGCTATGGGTTTGAAGGAGTCTGGAGCAGCGGGGCTAATCACGCCTGATTTAATTCCTGATGAGGCTAAAGACTGGCTACGACTCAGTGAAGAGTTCGATTTGGATCGAGTGTTCTTGGCAACACCTTCATCTTCACCTGAACGTCTAGAGCAGGCAGCTAACTCCAGCCGTGGTTTCGTCTACGCAGTTTCAACAATGGGCATTACTGGTGCACGTGAAGATTTGGATAAAGCCGCCAGGAAAGTTGTTTCAGGCGTGAACGAATCTGAGACCGGAACGCCTGTTTGTGTTGGTATTGGTATTTCAACTGGTGAGCAGGTCGCAGAAGTCAATTCATATGCTGATGGAGCGATTGTTGGCTCGGCCTTGATAAAGGCTTATCAGCAGGGTGGCCTAGATGAACTTGTAAACTGTGTTAGAAATCTGAAAGCAGGCTCGAGTAAATGAATTACCTAGGTTCTATTCCTTCACCAACTATTAGCACAATCCAGGTTGGTCCTTTCGAAGTTCACTTTTACGCGTTATTTATCCTCACCGGCATCATTTTGGCAACTCTCGTAACCGCCTCTCGCACGAAGGCACGCGGCATGGAGCCAGGTCTTGCTGTTGATATCGCAATTTGGGCTGTGCCATTTGGAATTATCGGTGGCAGACTTTTTCACGTTTTCACCCACTTCAATGATTACTTTGGTGAAGGCAAAGACTGGACTTCTATGTTCAAGCTTTGGGAAGGCGGCCTAGCTATCTACGGAGCTCTAATCTTTGGAGCTATCGGAGCATACATCGGCTGTCAGGTTGACATCAAACTTATCGGTCTTAAATCTGCTGGGATTAGATTCTTTAGCTTCGCAGATGCACTTGTTCCTGGAATCTTGATTGCTCAGGCAATTGGCCGCTGGGGCAACTATTTCAACAACGAACTTTTTGGAGCTCCAACAGATCTACCTTGGGGCCTGGAGATTTCTCAAGCTAACCCTGCTTACCCGTTGGGTTTACCTTCAGGCGTTACATTCCATCCAGCATTCCTTTATGAATCGCTTTGGTCATTGTTAGGTGTTGGTGTTCTACTGTTCCTCGAATCTAGATTCAACCTACGTTGGGGCAAGATGTTTGCTAGTTACCTGATGTGGTACTCATTCGGTCGCTTCTTCATCGAATCCATCAGACTAGATCCTTCAGATGTTTACTTCGGTCTTCGAACCAACCAGTGGTCAGCGGTATTCGGTTTCCTCTTGGGTCTAACTCTTATGGTGGTTCAGAGATACCGTCACACAGGTATAGAACTGAGCGGTTACCTCCCTGGCAGAAGCTATGAACCTAAGCCAAATAAACCTAAAAAGAGCGAGATTCCACCAGTAGAATTGGAGTCAACCGAGCCTAAATAGGTCGGTTTTCTTCTCGGGCCATAGACGTCCCCATTTCACTTTTCTTTGAATGGAGATAGTCATGTCTAGGCCAACAGCTTTTGAGCGGTTCAATACCGCGCCAGAAGCATCTGGACTATATGACCCAACTCGAGACAAAGATGCCTGTGGCTTGGCCATGGTGGCAACTCTTCGAGGAACTGCTGGGCATGACATTATCGACACTGCTCTAACCGCACTGAGAAATCTAGAACACCGTGGAGCGGTGGGTTCAGATGCTGGTACCGGTGATGGAGCGGGTATCCTTTCACAAATCCCAGATGCGTTCCTAAGGTCAGTTGTTGATTTTGATTTACCTGCAGAGGGCCAATATGGTGTTGGTTTGGTTTTTCTCAAAGATAACGATGACCAACGCGAGTGGCTGGCTAGCTTCACTCAGATCGCCGAAACCAAAGATCTTCAGGTTCTTGGTTTAAGAACTGTTCCAACGAGCCCAGATGTTTTAGGTGATTTGGCTAGAGCAGCGATGCCAACAATTCTTCAGGTCTTTGTTTCTAGCACTAGGGGAGCAACGGATCTTGAGCTTGAAAGAGATCTTTTCTTTCTGAGGAAGAACTCTGAACTTAAGCTCGGTAGCTACCATCCTTCTCTTTCTTCAAAGACTCTTGTTTACAAGGGAATGGTTACCACTTTGCAGCTCGAGCCGTTCTATCCTGACCTATCTAATGAGCTGTTTGCTTCAAAGCTGGCTCTAGTTCACTCACGATTCTCAACTAACACTTTCCCCTCCTGGCCGCTAGCCCATCCTTTTAGGCTGATTGCCCACAACGGTGAAATAAACACCGTTAAAGGTAACCGCAACTGGATGAAGGCGAGAGAGCCTAGATTGCATTCGGATGCTCTTCCGTATCTCTCAGAACTAGCACCGATCGTTACCCCTGGCGGTTCTGACTCTGCATCATTTGATGAGGTGCTGGAACTACTTGTCCTAAGCGGAAGATCATTGCCACACGCAATGATGATGATGATTCCTGAAGCTTGGGAAAAACAAACGGACATGTCTCAAGAGCTTAGAGACTTCTATGAGTTCCATTCCATGCTCATGGAACCCTGGGATGGACCTGCAGCAGTTATCTTCACAGATGGCGATCTAGTTGGTGCAACTCTTGACCGCAATGGTCTAAGGCCAGGCAGATTCATAGTTACTGACGATGGTCTAGTTGTTCTTGCTTCTGAAATCGGTGTGGTTGATATTGATCCGAGCAAGATTGTTCGAAAGGGAAGACTGCAACCAGGTCGAATGTTCCTCGCGGATACTGCAAGCGGTCGCCTTATTGATGATTCCGATATCAAATCAGAAATTGCTGCAAGTGAACCTTGGGGTAAATGGTTAGAAGACAACCGAATCAACTTGAAGGACCTTCCCGAGCGTGAGCATGTTGCATACACAAAGAGCTCTGTTTCAAGAAGACAGCGAACCTTTGGCTACACAGAGGAAGAGTTAAGAGTCATTCTTTCGCCAATGGCTAGAACCGGAGCCGAACCTATCGGCGCCATGGGTTCTGACACACCGATAGCGGCTCTAAGCGATAGACCACGTCTTCTATTCGATTACTTCATTCAGCAATTCGCACAGGTTACTAACCCTCCGCTTGACTCAATCCGCGAAGAAATCGTGACATCTCTAAGCGTAGGCATTGGACCTGAACAGAATCTACTTGAGGCAACTCCAGAGCATGCCCGTATGGTGATTCTTGATTTCCCTGTTTTATCTAATGATGAACTTTCCAAGATCAAACACTCCGAAGATTCAGGTATTGGAAAGTCATATTTGGTTAAGGGTCTTTACAGAGTTGATGATGGCGCTGAAGGCTTACTGAGCCGACTCCGTGAAATCTACGATGAACTGGATAAAGCAGTTCAAGATGGCTGCATCTTCATCGTTGTTTCGGATAGAGACAGCAATAGGGAATTAGCGCCAATTCCTTCATTACTTCTGACTTCAGCCGTTCACCACCACCTGCTCAGAACTGGCAACAGAACGAAGGTTGGTTTGGTTGTTGAAGCTGGCGATGTTCGTGAAGTTCATCATGTAGCTACGCTAATTGGTTTCGGAGCAGCTGCAATCAATCCATACCTAGCAATGGAATCGGTCGAACTTATGGTTCGTAATGGTGAGATTCAGGGTCTAAGCGTTGACTATGCAACGCAAAACCTAATCAAGGCTCTTGGCAAAGGCGTCTTGAAGATTATGTCCAAGATGGGCATTTCAACTGTTGCTTCATATTCCGGGGCTCAATGTTTTGAAGCTATTGGTCTTTCACCAGAATTTGTTGATGCTTTCTTTACCGGTACTACAAGTCAACTGGGCGGTATCGGGATAGAAGTCATTGCCGAAGAGATTGCTGTTAGACACTCGAGTGCGTATCCAGTTGAAAGAGCTATGCGACCGCACGAAGATCTTGAGACCGGCGGTGAATACCAGTGGCGTCGTGAAGGACCTCCGCATCTTTTCAACCCAGAAACTATTTTCAAACTTCAGCATTCAACCAGATCTAAGCGCTACGACATTTTCAAGGAATACACCAAGCTAATCGACGACCAAGCAGAGAGTTTGATGACTCTTCGTGGATTGTTCTTGCTTCGTGAAGGTGTCAGGCCAACGGTTTCTCTTTCAGAAGTTGAACCAGCATCTGAAATCGTTAAACGATTCTCAACCGGAGCTATGTCTTATGGTTCCATCTCTCCTGAGGCTCATGAAGTTCTAGCAATTGCAATGAACAAATTGGGTGCTAAGTCCAACACCGGTGAAGGTGGGGAAGATGTTGCACGATTATTGGACCCTGCTAGACGAAGCGCTATCAAGCAAGTTGCTTCAGGTCGTTTCGGTGTTACCAGCATGTATCTAACTCATGCCGATGACATCCAAATCAAGATGGCTCAAGGTGCTAAACCTGGTGAAGGCGGTCAGTTGCCACCAAACAAGGTTTACCCTTGGATTGCTA
>CANGBK010000009.1 GCA_947452235.1 Micrococcales bacterium | reverse complement strand
TCACATGCTTGTGATAGGTGATGTCTTGAAGCTTCTCAAAGCCTGGAACATTGGCCCAGATGGTCTCATCAAAGAGCTCTGAAACGGTATTGGTCATACTCCTAGACTAACAATGTGGAGATAACCCCAGAAATCAAAGACCAGATCCTCAAAACAGCCAGGGTCCTATCTATCCCTATGCGGGTTAGATTCCGTGGGGTTGAAACAAGAGAAGTCCTATTATTTGAAGGTCCTTACGGCTGGGCCGAATGGTCACCATTCCCTGAATACCTGGACGAAGAAGCCAGTATCTGGCTTCAGGCAGCCATCGAATGGGGTTTCACAGACTTCCCTGAACTTGAACTTAAAACAGTCAAAGTCAACGCAACTCTTCCTGCGGTCAACAACATCAAAGAAGCATTAGATCCTTTTGGTTCCTTTGATGTTGTGAAGATAAAGGTCGCTGAGAAAAACCAGAGCTTAGAAGACGACCTAAACAGAATTCGTGAAGTTAGAAAACTATACCCAACAACAAGAATCAGACTTGATGCTAACGGTGGCTATGACATTGAAACAGCACTAAAGCTAGCTCAAATACTTCATAAAGAGAACACACCACTTGAATATCTAGAGCAACCAGTCAAAACTATTGCAGAACTAGCTGAACTAAGACTGAAATTAAGGACACTAGGCATCAAAATCGCTGCCGATGAATCAGTTAGAAAAGTTAGTGACCCCCTAGCCGTTGCCCAAGCCCATGCAGCGGATTTCCTTGTTCTCAAAGCAGCTCCCCTCGGTGGAATAACCAACGCAATAGCAATAGCTCAAGAAGCCGGCTTACCTGTAATAGTTTCTAGTGCTCTAGAGACCTCAGTGGGATTAAGTATGGGTGCATATCTTGCAGCCAAACTAAACTCAGGTTACCCATCAGGTTTAGCAACAGCAGCACTACTAACCCAAGATGTTAAAGATCAACCACTACTACCAATCAACGGTGAAATACCTGTAACAAGAATCCAAGTCAACAAAACCAAACTAGACCAACTACAAGCAACACCAGAGAGAACTAAGTGGTGGATGCAGAGGTTGGAGAGATGTTTTAAATCAAACTTCTGAAAACTTAAGCTCCCGCATTCCACGATAAAGCGCAATAAAGAATCCTACGACTGACACTAGAGCCCCGGCAAGTATTAAGAATGGTCCAAGAAACGCATAGTGGTCGGTGTTAAAAATAACGTAACTCTGGAAAGGACTGAGTGAGAATCCGATTGCCATCAACCCGCCTCCAAAAAGATTGAACCTAAGTTGTGTGAAGAAGAATAAAGCCAGAGAACGAATGGCGTGAGTTGTCCTATTACTAGCTGCGACAATAGATCGCAATTCTAAGGAACGTACTGCATATTCATCGAGTTCTACTTCCTCTTCGACTGGCTCCTCATCCTCATAGTTAACCTCAGTGGCAAGCTCTAACCATTTTCTGCAGTCTGGACACTTAGAGTCAGTGAGGCTTTCGATGTCAAAAAGTGTCTGGCATTTAGGGCATATGTATTGAGTCATAGCCCTAAGAATAGTTCCCATACTGGAACAATCTGGTTATAGACCCGAGTAAACGTGTAAACCTTTGAAGTAGAGGTTGACGATGGTGAAGTTGAAGAGAATGGCTGCGAAGCCGATTAGGGTTAGCCAGGCTGCTTTTCTACCTTCCCAACCTCTGGTTGTGGTGGCGTGAAGATAAGCGGCATAGATGGTCCAAATGATGAAAGTCCAAACCTCTTTAGTGTCCCAACCCCAGAATCTGTGCCAAGCCTTATCAGCCCATATAGCTCCTGCTATTAGGGTGAATGACCACAGAATAAAACCGATGATGTTGAACTGATAAGAGAAACGTTCTAGTTTCTCTTCATTAGGGAAGACCTTTAGAACGTTCATCTTTTTGAATCGCTTAGTGGTCTTCAGGATCAGGATTCCAGCTAATGCAGCTGCAATCATGAAGAATGCTGTTGCCAGAATGGCAACGCTAACGTGAATCACTAGCCAGTAATCCTGGAGTGCTGGCATAAGTGATTCAACTTGAACGAAGTAAAGGGTGTTAGCTGTTCCAATGATTAGAACTACGAAACCTGAAACGAATGTTGCAATGAATTTCACATCTTTCCAGAACAAAGCAACTAGATAAATAAATGTGACAACAAAAGAGCCGGTGACACTGAATTCATACATGTTCGCCCAAGGAACTCTTTGAGCTGCAATACCTCGTGTTAGAACACCAATGAAGTGAATGATTACACCCAACCACATCAAACCAAGACCTAGTTTGTCTAGCTTGACTGCTAGCGGTGTGGTTTGTTTTTTTGCTCCAGCTTTTAGTGTTAATGCCCAGGTCAGAATAAGGAAAGAAACTGAATAGATTGTTAGTGCAGCAATCACAATGATTCTTGAGAGTGTTGCTAGTTGAGGGTTCAGGGTAACTAGTGAATTCATTTACTCTTCTTCTTTAGTTGTTTAGCTAACTCTTTAACTATTTTGCCAAGCATTTCATCTCTAGATTTTGCTAGAGCACCTATTTCAATACCTGTTGTAGTTTTTCTGATCCAGATTCTTCTTCTAGGGGTAATCAACATCATTATCAAACCAAGTAATACAAGTATTGCAAAAAGCAATACCCAGATTTCACCTGGGTTATGGGTGATATCTAATGAAGCAAACCTTTTGAACCCAACAAACTTAACTGTCCCTAAGTTATCTGGAAGAGTTGCACTCATACCCGGAGCTAACTGAATAGCTTTAGTTCCAGACTTACCTCCAGCTACCTGCTTCATAGCGTGAGTGTTTAGTTCAAACACATTACTGTTTAGACCACTCTCAAGTCCTAGGTTTCCTTCAAAGACATTCATGGTTAGAACAGGATCAACCGGGTATGGATAGACAGATGTAAGTGCTCCGGTTGAAAGCTTTCCTACCGTTGGATAGAAGAAAGCTGCCATACCGAACTGTCTTTTAGCATCAGGAACCTTGATCACTCCCAAGGAGGTTAGGTTCTTGTCTTGAGGTAAGAAAACTACTGGCCCTGAGAAGGAGATTGCTCCGTCAGGGTCTTTTATTTCCAACACTGGAGCAAACCCATTACCGGTTAGATAAACCTTGGCGTTAGGCATAATCAGAGGCTGGTTGACTTTGATGTCTGATTTTTGTGGTTTACCTGAAGGCAGTTTGCTGGTCACTGTTGCGGTGAAGTCAATTGGGATGCCGTAGTTAGTTGGATTCAATAAATCGTATTTAGTCCAGAAGGAATCTAAGTGAAGACTGAACGGAGTTAAATCTGAAGTCTTATATAAAAGTCCTGGGCTTAGAGAGTCATATGAAGCCTCGTTATTTACAAAGGTTTCGCCTTCAACGAGCACCCTCTGGCCGCTGAAGCTAAGGGCACTGCCTAGGCCAACTGAGATTAGAACACCGATCAGTGAGATGTGGAAGATGAGGTTACCGGTTTCCCTTAGGTAACCTTTCTCGGCTCTGATGTCCTTCTTGGTGGCGATGACCTTATATCTTCTGGACTTTAGGTATTGAACAGCAACATCAATGCTGTTAGTAGTTTCAATCTTTTTGTATTCGGGTAATCTTGCAAGATTAGTTGGAGCTAGAGGTGGTTCTGCTCTTAATGCTTTGTAGTGAACACCAACTCTTGGGAGAACACAACCAATCAAAGAAATGAAAAGTAGTAGGTAGATGCTAGAAAACCATGATGATGAATAAACATCAAAGAGTTGCAACTTATCGAGTACTGGTGCTGATGCTGGATTGTTTCTGAAATACAGCGTCACGCCATTAGGGTCAGCAGAGCGCTGCGGGAATATTGATCCTGGAATAGCAGCTGCTGCAAGTAATAGAAGCAGGATGATCGCTAGCTTCATGCTGGTTACTTGCTTCCAAATCCAACGCAACCATGATTTGAATGAAAGGTCAGGGGCTTGGATAGGTTCGTTGTATTCCTTGACCACTACATATTTAGATGTTTGGCGTGTAGGCACCTAGCACCTCCTGTAGATAGTTGATTACCTGTTGCCATAAACCGGTAACGAGAAGTAAACCTAAAACAATCAGCAGAGCTCCACCAAAGCGGTTGATGAATCTGATGTTTGATTTCACAAACTTTACTGTTTTACTTGCCCAACCAAAACCTGCTGCTACCAAAATAAAAGGCAGTCCAAGACCTAGAGAGTAAACAACTGCAAGGAACGCTCCCCTGGATACAGAACCAGAATCAAAGGCAAGGTTTAGAACAGCGCCTAAGGTTGGGCCAATGCAAGGAGTCCAGCCGAGTCCAAAGACTATTCCCAGTAGTGGAGCACCAATAAGGCCTGCTTTAGGCCTGAGGTTTAGTTTTGCTGTTCTCTGAGCAAAGTCAAAGCCCCCGAGCATCACTATTCCAAGTCCTAGAACAAGGAGTCCAGAGATTCTTTGGGTCCAGTTCTTAACATCACCATAAATAACTGAACCTAGAGAACCGAAACCTGCACCCAAGAAAACAAAAACAATGGTGAAGCCAAGAACAAATAACAGTGATCCAAGAACTAAACGGTTCTTGGTATTCGCTGTTCCTGAAACTAAACCTAGATAACTAGGTAGTAGTGGTAAAACACATGGGCTAAAGAATGAAACTAAGCCAGCAATGAACGCAATAGGTATTGCTAAATACAAAGGTCCGGTTGCTATTGCTGAATTATTCAATTGGTTATTCCTTCAGCAACAACAGTCTTGATTAGTGCTTTTAGGGTTTCTTTATCTGCAACACCAAGAACACGTGCAGCCACTCTGCCTTGCTTATCAATAACCAGTGTGGTTGGAACAGCTGAAGGTGTTACAACACCGGTAAAGCTAAGAACAACATTTCCTGAATCTGAATCTAGAACTGTTGGATAGTTGACTTTGAATGTTCTCTTGAAAGCATTAGCTGTTTCTTTGGTGTCTCTAACATTCACACCAATGAACTGTGCTTGATTAGAAAACTCTGTTGCAAGTCCTACAAGCATCGGTGTTTCAACGCGACAAGGTGTGCAGCCTGCATACCAAAAGTTCAAAACAACGACTTTACCTAGGTAATCTTTCGAAGAAACAGTTTTACCGTCACTGTCTTTACTTGACCAGGCAATCACTTTGCTTCTGGCTGGAACTTTGAATTCTGTAACAGTGCCATCAGGTGAAGTAAAAGTATTGTTTGCGTTAGGCGTTTCAGTACAAGCCGCAAAAGTGAGGAGTAAAGCCGCTGAAATAGTTGCAATCAAGATCTTTTTCACACTGCACCTTTATCTATAGCAATTAGAGCACTAGCTGGATCTCTATAGCCAACCTCAACTAAGCCATCTTCGTGTAATTCAAAGGTGGTGATGCTAGATAAAGCGCAACGGCGCTTTCTAGGATCATGCATCAGTCTTTCGCCAGCAACATGTAAGTGCATAGCCCAAATAGGTAATTGGTGGGTAACTAGAACAACATCACCTGAATCAACAGATTCACTGGCTGTGATAATCGCATGGTTCATTCTTTGAATGATGTCTATGAAAGATTCACCCCAGGCTGGCTTTGCTGGGTTTCTGAAGTGCCACCACCAGTGGGGTCTTGTTGCAACAGCCTTAACACTGAGCTTCTTACCCTCAAAGACGTTCCAAGGTTCAATTAGGTTTTCATCTAATTTGCCATCTATTTTGAAAAGTTCTTCTATTGGCTTAGCTGACTCTTGGGTTCTAATCAAAGGGGAGATAAAGATGCCTCTAACATCAGCATTCATCTTCTTCAGTTCTTCAGCTGACTCTTTAGCCATTAGCTTGCCGGTATCGGAAAGATGGAAGTTAGGTAAACGCCCATAAAGAACTCCGCCAGGGTTATAAACCTCACCATGGCGAACTAAATGGATTCTTTGGGCGGGCATAGGTCAAGTCTATCGCCCGCTAAACTTGTGATTTAAGAGAAGGAACTAGGTATGCGCGAACGCATTTTGATCAAAGATTTAGCTGCCCGTGAAGATGGGGAAATCCTGATAGCTGGCTGGGTGGAGACCCTTAGAGACCAGAAGAGAATCCAATTCATTGTCCTAAGAGACGAATCTGGTTCAGTTCAGGTCACCTATCCAAGACCAGCTGAGGTTGATGCTCTAGCCGATACTGTTTCAACCCTTACCTCAGGCTCATTCGTTTGGGTTAAAGGTCGCCTAGTTCACGATGAAAGAGTGAAACTTGGCGGCATCGAGATTCAGCTAGATGACCTAGAGGTCATCACCCTGGCTGACCCTGAAACCCCTATCGCTGAAGATTCAGGCATTGATAAGCGTCTTGACTGGCGATACATCGATCTTCGTCGACCTGAGATGAACCTAGTTTTCAAAGTTCAGACCACCATTGAACATGCTTGGAGAACCTATTGGGTTGAAAATGACTTTGTTGAGATTCACTCACCTAAGTTGATGTCTTCACCTTCTGAATCTAATGCAGAGCTATTCAAGATGGAATACTTCGAGACTGTTGCTTACCTAGCTCAATCTCCTCAGTTCTATAAGCAGATGGCAATGATGGCTGGCTTTGGTCGCATCTTTGAAATTGGTCCAGTTTTTAGAGCTGACCCTTCCTTTACTTCACGTCACGCAACTGAATTCACCTCAGTTGACATGGAAGTTTCATACATCGAATCACATGAAGACATCATGAAGATTCAAGAAGACCTTATGGTTGCAGCTATCACAGCTGTTAAAGAAAAGCACGGCGATGACATCAAGCGTCTGTTTGACATCGATGTTGTTATTCCAACAACACCATTCCCAAGAATTCCTCTAGCTGAAGCTATCGACATTGTTGCTAAGCGTGGTCACGAGATTACTCGTGGAGGAGATATGGACCCTGAAGGTGAAAGACAGATTGCAGCTCACGTTATGGAAACCTATAACCACGAGTTCGTCTTCCTAACTGACTACCCTTCAACTGTTAGACCGTTCTATCACATGAGACATGCAGACAACGATCAACTAACCAACAGCTATGACCTTATCTGGCGTGGAACCGAGATCACTACCGGCGCTCAACGTGAACACAGACTAGAAGTTCTAATTGAACAGGCTAAGAGTAAAGGTCTAGACCCTAAGGGTCTTCAGTCATACATGGACTTCTTCAAGTTCGGTGCCCCACCTCACGGTGGTTTCGGTATGGGTCTATTGAGAGTTGTAATGCTGTTGCTTCACGAAACAAACATTCGTGAAGTTGGTTACCTATTCCGTGGCCCTAACCGCTTAGAGCCTTAGTAAATGTTTGAACGTTCTTCTCAAATACAAGGCGTTAATGCCTCGTATACAGAAGAACAACAAGCCTCTTATAAAGCCCAGCACGATGCCATAGCTGAAGCGATAGCTGATCAAAAACGCAAAGGTGCACTCTTTAGCGATATCGATGTTCAGAAGCTAATTGCTGACCACTACGCTTTCGTGAAACAGTTCTGGACACCAAACAAACAGGCATATAAATCATTAGCCCTGACATATGTACTAGACCCGGCTTTCGAAGCAACCTACGAGTCGTTCGAGCCGGGCCTAGCTAAATACATCAAATCAGCCATAGAGATCTGGGCTGACCAGAACCTGGACTAGTCCTTGATTTTGTTCTTTTCTCTAAAAGTGAAAGGTTCGCCTTTCATTCCATAAGCAAAATACTTCTCAAATGAAACCATGGCGATAACAAATAATGCCAGAACTAAAGCTCTGTAGTTATCCATGTAAAAAGTCCCACCGTTCTCGAGCCAGAACGAAGACCATCTGTATCCGGTATCGTTTCCAACAGCAACCATGACGATTACTATCAAAGCCGCGAATACGATGTTTCTCCTGATTGCCAAATAAGCCTTTCTGTAAGCTCTCTCCCGTCGTTGACGTTGCAACTCATCTGCGGCACCTTCAAAACTGAAAGTGAATCTAACCGAAGCGGCCTGCATAAACAGAAGCACTAGCAGACTGATTATCCAGGCAATAACATCGTTCTCAGAAACGAAAACCCAGAAACCCCAAACATAAAGAACACCTGCACTTAGAGTATTTATCAAGATTCTTGCAGGGGTATTCACCATTCCGTCGAAGAACTGGCTTGTTCTAAGCCAAGAGATGGTTGACTTCTTAAATCCATCTGAGCTTGCATCGACTAACCGTTCAAATCGTTCTGCTTTCTCCTCAACAGCCTTTTCAAACTTTTCTTCTTTGGTTTGTTTGTTCGTCGCCATTAGTTTTCCTCCAAGCTAAAGATCTGTTCTACTTTTTTGTTTAGCGCTTTGGCTATGCGCAATGCGAGCACAAGGCTCGGGCTATATTCGTTTCTTTCGATATAGCCGATGGTTTGGTAGTGCACATCAACAGCATCTGCCAGTTGTTGCCTGGTCAGTTTGGCCTTGGTGCGCACTAGCTCGAGCTGGTTATAGATGAGCTCTTCATCTGACTTAGGTTTTCTTCCCATGTATGTAGCATAATTACTATGTAGTAATAATGCAACATTACTTATTCGGCGTGTTTTGACCAATCGATTACATGTAAGTCTGATACTCGCTTGAAGTGCTTGACATTGCGCGTAATCAAAACTGCCCCAGCTGAAAGTGCGTGCCCCGCAATCATGGGGTCAACATCTCCAATGCCAATTCCATCTCGAGTGAGCTGGGCGACCAAGACACCGGAACACTCAGATGCCTGCTTGTCAAAGGGTACTACTTCGATCATTGATGTGAAGAGGCGCAAAATATCAAATGACCTTGGACCTAAGTTTGCTTTTGTAGCACCAGCCCAAAGTTCATGGGCAACGATAGAAGACATGGCTAGGTCTTCGATGTTTGCCAACTCAAAATTCAAAAGGCTTTCACGATGAAACCTCATGACGTCGATGATTGTGCTGGCATCCAAGTGATACTTCATTGAACAGCCTTAAAGAACTCGGCTACATCCGGGTTTATTCTCGCGATACTTGTAGATCTTTTGAACTTCATCGCCTTGAACTCGTCTCGTTCTTCTTGGGTAAGCGATTTTGCCAGTTCGAGGAAGGCAGCTTTCATTGCATCCTTGTCGAGAGGCTCGATGGTTATTTTGCCAGAATCTGCATCAAATGAAATTCTTACCTGTTCAGTCGGGACTCTCATCGCAGCCGGAATTCGAATTGCCTGGCTACCGCCATTCATGAACACTCTGGCCAAAACACTCTCTACAGGTGTGGCATTTGCTTTCTGGATCACTTTCTTGCTCATCTTTCCTCCCAACAAGTATGTATAGACATATAGTATAGACAGGAATTTTGAAGTCAAGAGGTTAGTGCTAAGTCCAGCCTGTGAAACCTTGAAGGGATATAAACGTAATCTTCGAGATCAAAGAAGATTTCTGATGTTGGAAGAATGTCCCAGTCTGTGAATTTTAGGAACCACTCTTCAAGAACAACCTTCGCTTCTAGTTGGGCTAGATGCATACCAATGCAGGAATGTCTTCCGTAACCAAAACCAAGATGAGGGTTAGCACCTCTGTCTAGTTTGATTTGTTCTGGATCTTTAATAACTTCTTTGTCTTGATTAGCAGAAACAAATGATAGCCAGGTGTAGATAGGTTCATCTGGATTAGTTGTTTGCTCGGTATCGACTCTGTGCATCATGGGTAGTGGTGATAAGAACCTAACCATTTCATTTATGAACTCGGGTATACGTTCAGGTTGATTCTTTAGAGTCTGAAGATGTTCTTTTGTATTAGCTAAATGCCAAAGAGACCCTGAGATTAGTTTCACAACAGTATCTCTACCACCAGCTAGCACTAGGTTAGCCATGCCGTATTTCTCTTTACGAGTTAGTGCTCTCCCTGAAAACTCTGCTCTATTTAGAACACCAAAAAGATCTTCTGTTGGGTTCTCATCTAGTTCATCGAATGTTGCTTTCAGATACCTATCTAAGTGATCCCCATGACGAATGCCCGCTTCGTCGGTAATCCAAGTGTCAGGTCCCCAAGAGAACCATTCTGAGACATCTTGTGGTCTTCCAAAAACAACACCCAAACATTGAACAATCATTTGCAAAGCCAGTTCGTGAGTAATCTCGACTTCATTATTGAAAGAACCAATCAGATGTTTAGCTATCTTTCTGAATTCTGGTTCAAGCTTGGCAACATTCTCTTTACTGAACCAAGGAGCTAGAAGGGCTCGCATCTCGGTGTGATCAGGTGGATCAACTTCTAGAGGTAGTTGCTTGTAATCTCTAACATCCTGATCCCCCTGGAGATTACTTGAATACCTTTCGTAGTCTCTGGCTGCTTCCCTGACTGCCTTCGAGCCTTTGATTATGTTCATGCCAAATCCTTCAAAGCGCTCTCCAAACGAATAGGTTCTATTCGCCAATAGTTATGGACCTGGTTATTGATCAGTAAGACAGGGATTTCTTCCCAGTATCTCTTATTTAGATCTTCATCTTCCAGAATGTTTCTCTCGGTCAAGGAGATCTCCGCGTCAGGGTAATCAAGTTTGAACTGACCTAGAACAGCCTGAATCACTAGCCTGGCATCATCGCAAAGATGACAGCCTGGCTTCTGGATCAGGGTCAGTTCAATTGGATTCACCATTCCACCAGATTATTCCAAGAATGAACTTAGACTTGTCAGGTGGCGAATTCCCCTAAAAAGCCTGCGGCTGCTTTCTTTGACGTTGATAACACGCTAGTGCGTGGGTCGACGAGCTATCAGTTTGCTAAGGCTGCCTACCGCCGCCAATTCTTCCCAAGAAAAGACTTCATTGCTTTTGCTTGGCATCAGATAGTGTTCCTATCTAAAGGTGAAACCGAACACATGCTCTCAGCTATCAAAGACAGGGCTCTTGAATTAGTTAAAGGCCGTAGCTACACCCAGATGAAAGATCTGGTTGCTGAAGTTTATGAAGAGAACATCAAAACTAAGGTTTGGCCAGAAACAGCCCGCCTAGCTCAGCAGCACATCGAAGCTGGTCGTGAAGTTTGGATTATTACGGCAGCTCCCCAAGAAATGGGTGAAGAGATTGCTAAGCGTTTAGGTCTTACCGGTGCTTTGGGAACTGTTCTTGAACACAAAGGTGATCTGCTAACTGGAGCAATCATCGGTAAACCACTGCACGGTAAGCAAAAAGCTAAAGCCATCAGAGCGTTAGCTAAAGAGCGTGGCTTTAGTTTGAAGAAATCTTTTGCATATTCAGATAGTCACAACGATCTTCCGATGCTCACCCTGGTGGGTCACCCCGTAGCTGTTAACCCAGACAAACTTCTAAAGACCTATGCCAAGAGCGCTGGTTGGAAGATTTACGATTTCAAACGTAAAGAGCTACGCCCAATGAAGAAAGCTCACAAGCAAGAAATCAAAATCGGTAAAAAGGGTTAAATGATTAAACCCGCCATTGCTGGCGGGTCAATCAAGCTTTAATAGTCAAAGACTATTTCTTATTACGACGCTGGTGGCGAGTCTTACGAAGCAACTTACGGTGCTTCTTCTTAGACATACGCTTGCGGCGCTTTTTAACAACTGATCCCACAAAGACCTCTTTAAGTTGAATTTAGACGGTTCGCTTTATTCTAGCCGAGATAAAGGTGTTAGTAATAACGTTAACGAAACCTAAGCCTCCCCAGATAACCCCTATTTGGGGCATAAACTCAACCTCGATGACTGAACAGCAGCCCTACACCGTTGTAGCCACAGAAGCTGGCTTCGAGGTCAGGCATTACCCGGATTATGTCCTAGCTCAGGTCAAGACAACTGGAGAGTTCAATTCAGCTGCCAATAGCGCCTTCAGGCCACTAGTGAACTACATCTCAGGACGCAACAAAACTAGAACCCAGTACGCCATGACGGCTCCGGTGCTTCATGCACCTAACCCAGACTCAACAGAGCACATCATCAGTTTTGTTCTTCCTGAAGGAACATCCATTAAAGATTTGGCCCTACCTGTAGATGCTGAGGTCACCCTAAAGCACGTCAAAGCTCATTACGCAGCAGCTTTAACTTTTAGGGGTTTAGCCAACTATGAGAAATTCAATTCTTTAGGCAGTCAGCTCAATGCTGCTGTTCAAAGCGCCGGATTGAACATTTCCGGTGATCCGTACTATGCACGCTTCGATCCACCTTGGAAACCTGGTTTCCTAAGACACAACGAAGCACTAATCGCACTGACCGGATATCCACAAGAGAAGGAACAAAAATGAAAATGAACATCCTTGTTAGACAAGCTATTTCAGAAACCATGGGTGTGATGCTATTCGTTACATCAATCGTTGCATACAACACAACTGGTTTTCACAACCTAGTCCTAGCAACAACCTTGGGTCTAATGATCCTGATCACAGCAACCGTTTCAGGTGGTCACCTAAACCCTGCTGTTTCACTATTTATGTTTGCCCGTAAAGCAATCGACCTAACTACACTTTTGGCTTACTGGATTGCTCAACTTGTTGGTGCAACTCTAGGTTTATACCTAGGTTATTCACTAAGCGGTCAGGCTGTTATTGCTCAGTCAACACCTCAGATTTCTCAGAGCGGAGCTTTCATTGGTGAAGTTCTTGGAACAACAGTTCTAATCATGCTTATCGTTCGCCTGGCAGCAACCAAGCGTGAAGCTTTGATTCCTTTCGCTGTTGGTCTATGGGTATTCGCAGTTAGCACCTTCACCCTTACCGGTGGCCAGGCTAACCCTGCCGTTACCTTCGCATTGATGTTGCGTGATGGTTTCGACCAGAACCACCTAATGCTGGTTCTAGCTGAATTCGTTGGAGCACTAGTTGCATTGCTATATGTAATCCTCCTAGACACCCCAGCTAAGGCTAAGAAGAAGGCTGCTAAAAAGATGTAGATGAACATTTGATTACGCCCTCGGGAAACCGGGGGCGTTTTCATTTAGGCTGGCTTTATGACTAAACCATCAGTTCTATTTGTTTGTGTTCACAACGCAGGTCGATCCCAGATGGCTGCCGGCTGGCTCAAAGCACTAGCCGGCGATAGAGTTTCAATTCTTTCTGCAGGAACTCAACCTAAGAATGAAATCAACCCGGTTGCCATCGAAGTCATGAAGGAAGTTGGCGTCGATATCTCTTCCGAACAACCAAAGGTCCTTACCGAGGATTCAGTTAAAGCCAGTGATTTTGTAATCACAATGGGCTGTGGTGATGAATGTCCTTGGTTCCCAGGCAAGCAATACCGAGACTGGGTGCTAACTGATCCTGCAGGTCAACCAATAGATGTTGTTAGACAAGTCAGAGATGAAATCAAGCAACACATCGAAGCTTTAGTTGCGGAAATAGACTCTAAGAACGCTTAGCCTTCACTTTGGTAACAGTCTTAGATACTTTCGTCGTGGTTTCATGCTTAACATCAGATAGCTTCTTACCTAGCTCACGACCAACTTCTTCAGGATCGAAATCTAAATTGATTTTGGTGCCAAACTTGTTTTCAATCCAGCCAGCTGCGCTAGTCACAAGTGTTGCAATGCTTTCACCTAGCGCATCTGCTTGACCTGCAACAAAAGAAGAACCAAACTTACCGAACCACTTAGCAGCTTCAGCCAAGCCCGTCTTGTTTAGTGAATAGGTGCTGGTCTTGCCCTTAACAGTTACGTTTAGTAATTCTGTCTTCACCAACATTTTTAGGTGCTTATCTAATGTTGTTGCTGGTAGTTTCAGCGACTTGTTTAGAGCAGCTGTTGTTCGAGGTTCTTTTGCAACCAGTTCTAAAACTTTTCTACGGTTCTCATCGGCTAAAGCATCGAAAACATCAACCATTACTTCATCTCCTGGGCTATTTCTTTAGCTCTTGCTAAAGCAGAGTTTGTTGCATTCAACAACAGTCCATGCAGGTTGCCTTCTTCAAGAACAGCAACAGCACGCATAGTTGTTCCATTAGGGCTGGTGACCTGTCTTCTTAGATCAGCTGGATCCTTCTGTGAATCAACTAGCAATTCACTAGCACCCAAGAAGGTTTCACTAACCAGTAAATAGGCTTCATCCTGGCTAAAGCCCATGGCTATCGAAGTCTTAATAAATTCTTCAATGAAATAGAACACGTAGGCAGGACCTGAACCAGAGATGGTTGAAAGGGCATCAATCTTCTCTTCAGGAATAACCAAAGTCTTACCAACACCATCAAATAAATCTGTTGCAATCTTCAGCTGTTCGGGTGTAACCCTTGAACCGGCTGAAATACCAGTCAAACCCTTTTTGATTAGAGCTGGTGTATTAGGCATAGCTCTAATCACCGCAACATTACTTGAAACATGTTCCTCCATAGTTGCTGTTGTAATGCCCGCAGCAACAGAGATAACCAAAGCGTCTTCCCTAAGAACATGTTTAATCTCATCTAAAACTTGGGTGATGTATGCAGGCTTGACTGCAAGTAAAACTATTTGAGCACCCTCAACCGCTAAAGAGTTGGCATTAGGTTGATAGTCAGTTGAATATCCTGTGACATGGAACTTCTTAGATAGAGCTTCAGCAGATTCAGTTCGCTTGGCTGTGACCTTAACCTTTTCAGGCTTCACATGAGCTTTTATCATTCCAGCCAGAATTGCAGTTCCCATAGAACCACAGCCTAAAATTGCGTAAGTTTTATCTTCCATAGCTCTAGTTCAACACAAATTGAACGCCATCGCTGATGTTTCCATTAACTTCAGCAGTTAATACATAACTAGCGCCATTAGCTTTTACCGATGGCTGGCCATCAGCAAGCGTGCAACCAGACGAAGTCGATGATCTAACTCTTTGCCAGTCTGAAGCCTGTGCTGAGAGCGCAGTTGCAGGCTTTAAGGTCATGATGTTGTCTGTTCTTGCAGCACTAAGTTTGCAGTCCTTAGAACTCCAAATAGCATCGCTACCGCTTTTCACGTTGTAATAGGTAACTGAAGGCCCAACATTGAACTTGCAGTCAACAGTTCCTGTGTTGGTAACACTGAACCAGAAGTATGGGGTGTCTGTTGGGTTGAAAGCATTCTGCAATGACTGATCTGAATTACCAACATGAGCTTCAATCTTCACCTGCTGCGGTTGGCAGTCAGCACCGGCAACAAGAGTTGGTGACTGACCTGGGTTGAACAATCCACCTATCCAGTTAACGACGCTTGTAACACCGGCGATGATTCCCCAAATCAAACCAATAACAACTAAAAGTGCTGTGATGCGGCGGGCACGAATAACGCCGGCTGAAGGTCCGTAATTGTTAGGCATGGCTTTATTTTGCCAGCAAACTCTCTAGAGCTGGCGAAGCATGCGAGTGTTGCCCAGTGTGTTCTCTTTAACTCTCGCTAAATCAAGGAACTCAGCAATGCCATCATCTGAAGATTCAACCATTTGAGCAAATGTTTCTTCATCAACAGGAACATCGCTGATGATTTCAAACTTGCATCTAAAAAAGAACTCAACCTCGAAGGTCAAACAGAAGACTCTACGAACACCTAGAGTATAGGCGCGCTCAATAAGAGCCTCAACAATGGCTTTACCAAGACCCATTCCTCGAGCAGAAGAATCAACAACTAAGGATCTAATCTCTGCTAGATCCCCCCACATCACGTGAAGAGCACCAGCAGCGATAACCCGACCATCTAAAGATTCAGCAACTACGAATTCTTGAACTCGCTCATAGAGCGCGACCAGCTGGTGCTGCAATAGAACATTGCTATCAACCAACGGTGCACGCATCGCCTGGATAGCAGGAATATCGCTAGTCCTAGCTGGTCGCAGGATGAAGTTTTGTGGCATTGCTAAATGCTAGCAACTGCTCGTTCATTTGAGGTGAATATAAACTCACCGGCAATGACATCTGCAACCACATCGCTTGCATTCTTAATCTCACCCTGGAGAATCTGCTCAGAGATCTTGTCTTCGATTTCACGCTGAACCGCACGACGAAGAGGTCTAGCACCCAAAGCTGGGTCGTAACCGATCTCAATCAAGCGATCCTTCGCAGCATCGGTAAGAGTAAGGGTGATGTCGCGCTCTTCAAGACGAGTGTTTAGCTTCTTGATGAATAGTGCAACAATCTCCAACAACTCCTCCTTAGATAGCTGAGGGAACACAATGACATCGTCAACACGGTTTAGGAACTCAGGCTTGAAGTGCTTCTTCAACTCTTCGTTCACCTTAGAAGCCATGCGCTCAAAGTCATTCTGCTGGCTACCTTCCAAGTTGAATCCAAGAGCGCCACGGGTGATGTCTTTAGTTCCCAAGTTGGTAGTCATGATGATGATTGTGTTCTTGAAGTCAACAACACGACCTTGACCATCGGTTAGGCGACCCTCTTCAAGAATCTGCAACAAAGAGTTGAAGATATCTGGGTGAGCCTTCTCGATCTCATCGAACAAGACAACGCTGAAAGGCTTACGTCTAACTCTCTCAGTTAGCTGGCCACCTTCATCGAAGCCAACATATCCTGGAGGAGCTCCGAACAAGCGTGAGACAGTGTGCTTTTCTGCATACTCGCTCATATCAAGTGAGATAAGAGCGCCTTCGTCATCGAATAGGAATTCAGCAAGAGCCTTAGCCAACTCAGTCTTACCAACACCAGTAGGACCAGCGAAAATAAACGAGCCTGAAGGACGGTTAGGGTCTTTTAGACCTGCACGCTGTCGACGGATTGCCTTTGAAATAGATTCAACTGCGGCCTTCTGACCAATAACTCTCTTGTGAAGTTCTTTCTCCATAAAGACCAGCTTCGCTGACTCTTCCTCTGAAAGCTTGAACACAGGGATGCCGGTAGCTGACGCTAGAACCTCAGCAATAAGACCCTCATCAACAACACCGTGAGCTGCTACGTTACCTGAACGGAACTGCTTGGTTAGCTTTGCTCGTTCAGAGATTAGTTTCTTCTCATCATCGCGAAGCTTGGCTGCACCTTCGAAGTCTTGTGATTCGATTGCTTTCTCTTTGTCAACGCGAACAGCAGCAATCTTTTCTTCCAAGTCACGAAGCTCAGGAGGTGAAGAAAGAATCGACAGGCGTAATCTTGCACCAGCTTCGTCAATAAGGTCAATCGCCTTATCTGGAAGGTAACGGTCAGCAACATATCTGTCAGCAAGTTTTGCAGCAGCAACAATCGCACCATCAGTAATAGAAACCTTGTGGTGAGCTTCGTAACGATCACGAAGACCCTTCAAGATGTTGATGGTGTGAGGAATTGAAGGCTCATTAACTTGGATTGACTGGAATCGACGCTCTAGAGCGGCATCCTTCTCAAAGTATTTTCTGAACTCATCCAAAGTTGTTGCACCGATGGTTTGTAGTTCACCACGAGCAAGCATTGGCTTCAAGATAGACGCGGCATCAACAGCACCTTCAGCTGCTCCTGCACCAACAAGAGTGTGAATCTCATCGATGAAAGTGATTATGTCTCCACGGCCCTTAATTTCTTTGATGACCTTTTTTAGTCTTTCTTCAAAGTCACCACGGTAACGCGAACCAGCAATCAAAGATCCAAGATCAAGGGTGTAAAGCTGCTTACCTTTAAGAGTCTCAGGAACATTGCCAGCAACAATAGCTTGAGCTAGTCCTTCAACAACAGCAGTCTTACCAACACCTGGCTCACCAATCAAGATTGGGTTGTTCTTAGTTCTACGAGAAAGAATCTGCATTACGCGTTCAATCTCTTTCTCACGGCCGATAACTGGATCAAGCTTTCCTTCAGCAGCAGCTGCAGTGAGGTTCTTACCGTACTGATCCAAAACTGTTGAACCCTTTTGAGGTATCTGCTCACCACCAACAGTTGCGGTTTCCTTGTTATCGAAACCTTGAAGCATCTGCTGAACCTGAGCACGAACCTTGTTGGTGTCTGCACCAAGCTTGGTTAGCACTTGAGCTGCAACACCTTCACCTTCCTTGATAAGACCAAGCAGAAGGTGTTCGGTACCGATGTATGAGTGGCCAAGCTGAAGAGCTTCACGAAGAGAAAGTTCTAGAACTTTTTTAGCTCTAGGAGTAAAAGGAATGTGACCTGTAGGTGGCTGTTGACCCTGACCAATGATCTCTTTGACCTGGTCGCGAACAGCTTCCTTAGAAATGTTTAGTGCTTCAAGCGCCTTAGCAGCAACGCCTTCACCTTCCTGGATCAAACCAAGAAGAATGTGCTCTGTGCCAATGTAGTTGTGGTTTAGCGACTTGGCTTCTTCTTGCGCCAAAACAACAACCCTGCGGGCTTTATCAGTGAACTTCTCAAACATCTTTACTCCTTTGGCACTATTTATGTGCTTACAAAATAGATAACCACGAAATTAGGAGTTTGTGTCGGCTGTTCGCCAAGGGGGGAACTGCTTTGGAAGGCTATGTCAATACAGGCTTAGAGCCTACAAAGTCATGGCCAAGCCGGCCGCGAGAACAAGCCCTGCACCAGCACAAATAAGCACCTGAACCAAAGAAAGGTTGCACGGCTTAGTCTTTTTGACCGCAGCGTATTTGGCTTTGATACGGGTCTTCTCGGCTTTGTTGGTTGAATACAAAACATTGGCAGCTTGGAAACCCTTTATGGTTTGCCCTACTAGAAGAATCCAAATGGCTGCGGCGGCACCACCAAAAGCAGCCCAAAGAACAAAGAACATGGCCACTTTGAAATCGTGGATTTGGCTGACTGCCAAAGTTCCGAGGACCAGAATCGCAACACTGTAAATTGCCATCTTGATTGCGAAGGTGCTGTTCAAATAAGCAACCATTAGTTCCGGATCAGTCTTTTTCATTACCCCTCCAATAATCCGATTTGTCTTAACTTTACTTCTTAGAAGCCGAAGCCTTAGCAGCCTTAGCCCGCTCTTCAATTTCTATTTGAGCCCTAACCTTACGTTCCTTGGCATCAGCACCAATCAAAGACTTGAAGAGGAAATAAACAATTCCAACCATGCCCAGAGGTGGCAACAAGCTCAGTAGAGCTGGACCAACAACATCCCAGTTCATTACTTGACCAACGGGAACATAATGGTTTCGCGTATGCCAAGACCAGTTAGGCTCATCAACAATCTGTCGATGCCCATACCCATACCACCGGTTGGTGGCATACCGAATTCAAGTGCCTTTAGGAACTCTTCATCAAGTTTCATAGCTTCAGGGTCACCGGCAGCAGCTAACTTAACCTGCTCAACGAATCTTTCACGCTGAATAACAGGGTCAACCAACTCGCTATAACCAGTTGCCTGCTCATACCCACGAATATATAGATCCCACTTCTCAACAACTCCTGGCTTTGATCTGTGATTACGAACCAAAGGTGAAGTGTCAACAGGGAAGTCCATAACAAACGTTGGTTTCACTAGGCCACTTTTAACAAAGTGCTCCCAAAGCTCTTCAACATATTTACCATGCTGAGGGTGATCAATCTCTAGACCCTCCTTATCAGCAAGTTTCTTTAGAACAGCAATGTCTGTCTCAGGAGTAATCTCAACACCTGAGGCTTTAGACAGAGATTCAAACATTGAGATGCGATCCCATTGGCCACTCAGGTCGTTGATCTCACCGTTTTCTAATTCAACTTTCAAAGTTCCAAAAACATCCATGGCTGCGTTCTGAATCAAAGATTGAGTTAGCTCAGCCATGGTGTTGTAATCACCGTAAGCTTCATAAGCTTCAAGCATCGCAAATTCTGGTGAGTGAGTTCTATCGGCACCTTCATTTCTAAAGTTACGGTTGATTTCATAAACTCGATCGATTCCACCAACAACTGCACGCTTCAAAAATAACTCTGGTGCGATTCTCAAAAACAGTTCGGTATCAAAAGCATTTGAGTGTGTCTTGAAAGGTCTAGCTGAAGCGCCACCGTGAATGGTTTGAAGCATAGGCGTTTCAACTTCAAGGTAAGTGCGGTCAGTGAAAGTCTTACGCATTGACTGCATAACCTTTGAGCGAATCTGAACAACTTCACGAGCACGGTCACGAACGATTAAATCAACGTAACGGTGACGAACACGATACTCTTCACCTAACTCGTTGTGCAGGTTAGGTAGCGGTCGAATAGTTTTTGAAGTGATCTGCCAAGAGTCAACCAGAACTGAAAGTTCCCCGCGCTTAGAAGTAATAACTTCACCTGAAACAAATAGGTGATCGCCTAGGTCAACAAGTTCTTTGTATTCTTCAAGTCTTGATTCACCAACCTTATCCAAAGAAAGCATTACCTGGATACGAGCACCACTACCTGCTTGCAAAGTTGCAAAGCAAAGCTTGCCGGTATTTCTTTGGAACATGACACGGCCAGCAATGCCGACCTTATCGCCGGTAGCAACATCAACATCAAGATCTGGATACTTAGCTTTAACAGCATCAATCGTTGAGGTGATTTCAACGCTAACCGGGTAAGCATCACCTGAAGCTAGAAGACGCTCACGCTTTTGCATACGAACGGCTATCTGCTCAGGCAGATCCTGCTCTTCTTCGTTTACTACTGGCTGCTCGTCGGTCATGCCGGCTCCTGAATGCTGAAAGTTATGTTGTCGATAAGTCTTACTCCTTCAACAACCACTGCAACAAGGAGCTGGGCTAAACCAGCAAAATCGTCAGCAATCGGTTGGAAAGTGCTCTTATCAACTAAGGCTAGATAATCAAGTTTAGCCAGCGGTTGCCCCTCAAAGGCCTTTCTAGCCTTCTCTAGAGCCAAACTAGGCTGCATTCCACCCTGAATGTCCTTCTCAACCAAAGAAAGGCTTTCAAAGATGAAAGGAGCGAATGCTCTACCTTCAGAAGATAAGAATCTATTACGGCTTGATTTACCCAAACCATCTGTCTCTCTAACAGTTTCGAGCTCAACAATCTCAATAGAGTCCTTGAACTCTCTGTGAACCATGCGTTTGATCAAATAAACCTGTTGAGCATCCTTAGCCCCGAAAACTGCAATCTCAGGTTCTATGGTCCTAAAGAACCACGAAACAATGTGAAGCATCCCATCAAAATGCCCTGGTCTTGAAGCTCCCTCAAAAACAACACCAACAGCACCGGCTCGAGGTGTGCTTACCTCAGGTTCACCATCTCCATAGATCTCGTGGACATCAGGAACAAATAGCAAATCAGGAGAATTAGCTAAAGCGCTTAGTTTCTCAACGTCAGCTTCGAGAGTTCTTGGATATCTATCAAAATCCTCACCCTTGCCAAACTGGGTTGGGTTCACAAAAATACTCATAACAACATATACATCTTTGATCTTGAACGCTTCGTTAACTAGTTCAAGATGGCCTTCATGCAAAGCACCCATAGTTGGAACAAACACAATCTTTGGGGTTTGTTTTGCTTCTACAAGCTTTTCTTGTAATTCTTTGACGGTATGAACTATTTTCATTCAACATCACCATCCAAAAGATCAGCTGGATCTATTTCTGTAACCGAGTTTCGAAGCGACTCTTCAACTGATGAACGAAGAATACCGGCTAAAAGATTTCTAGGTTTCTCAACCTTGGCTTCTTCAAGTAACTTAATTGATTGGCCAACAATCAAGTTGGTGAAAGTTGAGGCAACTGAAATTGCTTCTGCATAGTTAGCTCTCGCTTCCTGCGGAACATGAATAGGTTCGCCACCTAGTTCAATCGAAAGAGTCTGAACAATAGGAAGCACCTGTTTTGGTGCATCAACAGCGAAATAACTTTCATGAAGTCTTGCTCTATCAATTGAATTAAATCCTGTGAAGCGCATCGCAGGATGCATGCTCATAGGAACAACACCAAGACTAAAAGCATCACTAAAAACTTCATAGCCAACCTCAGGTGCCGTGGAAACAAGTAGTTGACCTGGAATCAGTGAATCGGTTGCAACTAAGCCTTTGATTAGATCTGGAATAACAGCAGCCGGTGTTGCAAAAACTATCAGGTCTGCTCCATCAACAACAGATGCAACATCACCAATTCTGATTCCAGGCAAAAGTGAATTTACTTTTTCGATACGCTCAGGATCCGTGGTTGCAATAGCCATAACTGAATGACCCGCATCTGAAATTGCTTTAGCTAAAGCCAAGCCAACCGGCCCTGCCCCTATAACTGATACAGCTAAACGACTGGTCATTAGGCTGGCACCGAACGCTCTTTAGTGCCATCGTTAGGTAACTTGCAGATCTCAACGACAATGAATGCAACGCTAAGTAAAACTAGTGAGGCTATCGCACCCAAGATGTTTGGGGTTACATTCTCCCTCACCACAACAGTGGTGTTTAGCTGCTTGATAATCACTCCGATGTGCCAACCAGTAAACAGCGAAGCAGTGATTCCGGCTGCTGTGGCTAAAAGTAAAACCTTCACTGCATAGAAAGGATCAACTGGCATCGGTTTTTTCACCAACTGGCCGCCCTTAGCTTCAAGTACTTTCTTTAGCGCTCTCTTGTATTTATAAATAGGAGTTGCAAGAGCCAAAAGCACGATAGAGGCAAGCACTAATGAAATAGAAAGTGAAACACCACTAACCGGAACGTTGTATCCATTAGCAACAGCCCACTCGCTATAAAAGAAACCAACAAGAGTTGAAGCGCCACTCCAAATAAGAACCGAAAGAACACCTAGTGATTTCATTTGAGCTTCACCTGATCAATATAAACGTATGCAAGCTTCTCAAGAGTTCCAACTCCAGGTAATTCTGCCCATTCATCCATCTCAAACCAAGGAACAATCACAAAGGAACGATGTTGAGCTTGAGGGTGCGGCAAGCTCAAAGTTGAAGAGGTGTATTTGATTTTGTCGTAATCAATAATGTCGATATCGATGTTTCTATCGCCCCAACGCTCTTTTCTTTTACGACCAAGTTCATGCTCAATGCCCTGCAAGACAATAAGCAACTCTTCAGGTTTTAGATCTGTTTCAATTTGAGCAACACAGTTCAAATACTTAGGTTTAGTTGAATCCACCCCAGCAAGGGTAAGTGCCTTTGATTCATAGATACCTGAAACATTAACTAGCTTTATGCCTTTGTTTTTAGATATTCGAGCAAGTGCTTGAACAATCCAGTTGCGACGATTACCTAAATTACTTCCTAAGGCTAAAACAACCTGCTTAGGCATCGCGTTTAGCTTTCACTGTCACAGTGATATCGTCAAACTCATAAGGAATAGGTGCATTAGGTTTGTGAACCGTAATCTTCGCTTTAACTGCAGAGCCGCCTTTGAAATTGAGCGTGTAATCAAGAAGTCTTTGAGCCAGAGTTTCCAAAAGATCAACCGGTTGAGATTTGGTTAGTTCAACTAAACCTTTAGCCAAATCGCCATAGTGAACAGTTTTAGACAGATCGTCACCAAAGGCTGCAGCATCCCCCTCAACCCAAACCGTTGCATCGATATAGAAGTCCTGTCCGTTCTGTCTTTCGAAATCGAAGACACCGTGGTGAGCAAAGACTCTAAGCCCCTTAATTTGGATTTTGTGCAACATGTTCTAATTCTTACCTATTCACTCGAACCATTGCGCAGGGCTTGAACAATGTTGATAGCGTCTAAGGTCGCTAGTGTGTTGTGGACACGAACCCCCCAGAGTTTCCTTTGTAGCAACAGCGCGGTCAGCACAGCTGTTGCCGTATCTCTACGCTCGTTGCCAACAGAACTAGGCTCATCTGCCTCTAAAACCCCTGCGATAAAGCGTTTACGGGAAGCTCCAACCAGAATCGGTAGCTCAAGCTTCTCTAATTCATCCAGCCTTGCAACCAGTTCCCAGTTCTGCAACATGTCCTTAGCAAAACCCAAGCCTGGATCAATGACAATTTTCTCTTTCGCTACCCCTTGGCTAAGCGCAACATGAACACGTTGCGATAGCTCTCTGGCTACATCTTTAGCGATGTCTTCATACTTGTTCAAGGCATCCATTTCGTTTGAATGCCCCCTCCAGTGTGAAATAACAAGAACTGCACCTGTCTCAGCTGCCACTCCAAACATCTCTTCATCTGCTAAACCACCAGACACATCATTGATAATCGTTGCACCTGCTTCAATGGCTGCACGTGCAGTTGCGGAGTTCATTGTGTCTATGCTGATCTCAGCAAGACCCAGATCTTTGATGGCTCTGATCACCGGTATTACCCTTGCTTGCTCTTCTTCAACTGAAACACGAGTAGCACCCGGTCTAGTTGATTCACCGCCAACATCGATGATGTCAGCACCGGTCATGCTTAGAAGCTTTGCTTGATCGATAGCAGATTCTAAAGAAGTGTATTGATTGCCATCACTGAAACTATCTGGGGTGATATTTAGAACACCCATAATCTTTGGTCTAATCATCATTACTTCGCGATTAGAGACATGACTTCGGCACGATGAACTGCATCGCTATAAAGTCCACGAGTGGCAACTGTTACAGTGTTAGCTTCTGGTTGTCTTGCCCCACGAGAAGCAACACAGTGGTGTCTTGCTTCAATAACAACCACAACACCTTTAGTTCCTAATCCGGTTTCTAGCGCATCTGCTATTTGTGCTGTTAAGTTTTCCTGCAATTGAGGTCGAGCTGAAAGTATTTCGACCAGCTTAGGTAATCTACCCAAACCAATTACACGATCACTGGGCAGATACGCAATGTGAGCAACACCGGTGAAAGGTAGCAGGTGATGTTCACAAATGCTCACCAGTTCGATGTCTTTGAGGATGACAACATCGTTGTGTTCAGCAGGAAATGTTTCACTTAGAGCATCCAGTGGGTTAACCCCAACGCCAGAGAAGAAGCCAGCGTAAGCATCAGCAACTTTTTGTGGTGTTGCACGAAGTTCATCGCGAGTAGGGTCTTCGCCGATAGCTTGCAGTAATTCTGTAACTGCAAGCTTTATACGTTCGGCGTCAATCACTTTAAACTTCTATGCCGTTGCAGCTTTTTTCGGGATAGCTATAGGTCCCGTCTTAGGCTTTGGACGTGTCTTCTTGGATAACCACTGTGAGCGCTTAGGTAGCTTCTTCACAGACTTGAAGATCTTCGCAATATCTTCAGCATTCAAAGTTTCACGAATCATCAACTCTTTAGCTAGAGCATCCAAAACCTTGCGGTTTAGGTTTAGAGCTTTGTATGCCTCATCGTGAGCTGAATCCAGAATGCTTCTGATTTCTTTATCGATGTTCTGTGCTGTTGCATCAGAGTAGTCCTTAGCGGTAGCCATGTCGCGACCGATAAACACTTCACTTGCGCCAGCAAAAGAAACTGAACCAACTGTTGCGCTCATTCCATACTGCATAACCATTGCACGAGCGATAGATGTTGCCTTCTCGAAGTCATTAGATGCGCCGGTTGTTGGGTCCCCGTAGATGATCTCTTCAGCAACACGACCACCCATTGCATAGGCAATCTGGTCTAGTAGCTGGTTACGAGTCACTGAATAGCGATCTTCAAGAGGTAAGACCATGGTGTAACCAAGTGCACGTCCACGAGGCAAGATAGTCACCTTAGAAACCGGGTCACTGTTATTTAGTGATGCTGCAACAAGTGCGTGACCTGCTTCGTGGTAAGCGGTGTTTAGACGCTCTTCATCTTTCATCAAACGAGTCTTCTTTGCAGGTCCACCTATAACGCGGTCGATAGCCTCATCAAGAATTTCATTAGTGATCTTCTTCTGATTAGTTCTTGCAGTTAGCAAAGCAGCTTCGTTTAGAACGTTAGCTAGATCAGCACCGGTGAAACCAGGTGTTCTTCTAGCAACGGTAGCCATGTCGACATCTGATGCAACCGGCTTACCCTTTGAGTGAACTTTAAGAATCTGTTCACGACCAATTAGATCCGGTGATGAAACACCAACCTGACGATCGAAACGACCAGGACGCAAAAGAGCTGGGTCCAAAATATCTGGTCGGTTAGTTGCAGCAATAAGAATTACGTTGGTCTTTGAATCAAAACCATCCATCTCAACTAGCAACTGGTTAAGAGTTTGCTCACGCTCATCGTTCCCGCCACCGATACCGGCACCGCGGTGACGACCAACAGCGTCAATCTCATCAACGAAGATGATCGCAGGTGCAGCAGCTTTAGCCTGTTCGAAAAGATCGCGAACACGTGAGGCACCAACACCAACAAACATTTCAACAAAGTCTGAACCTGAGATAGTAAAGAAAGGAACACCAGCTTCACCAGCAACAGCTTTAGCAAGCAAAGTCTTACCGGTTCCCGGAGGGCCATAAAGCAAAACACCACGAGGAATCTTTGCTCCAACAGCTTGGAACTTTTGTGGTTCCTTCAAGAATTCTTTAATCTCTTCAAGCTCTTCAATAGCTTCATCCACACCGGCAACATCAGCGAAGGTGACCTTAGGCATGTCTTTGTTATAAAGTTTTGCTCTTGACTTACCGAACTGCATCGCACGGTTGTTACCGCTTTGAGCACTAGACATCATGAACCAGAAAATTCCAACGATGATTAGGAACGGGAAGATAGATGCAAGAAGTGAAAGGTACCAAGGGGTGCTGGTTACCTGGTCGTTGTAACCTTCAGTGATATTTGCTTTAGCTATAACGTTGGTTACATAAGATCCACGAGGGCCTACGTAGTAGAACTGAATCTTGTCGCCTAGTTTGGCATCCTTGGTGTTTAGAACAACATCAACTCTGTGTTCGCTTTGTGAAACTAGAACACTCTTAGCTTCACCACTCTGAATGAGGTTAAGACCAACAGAGGTGTCTACCTCTTTATATGCAGATCCACTGAATGAGTTGTATCCGAAGATCAAAATGGCAAAAGCCACGATAATCCAGAAGAACGGACCTCTAACTAGTTTGCGACGTTTCATATTGGTGGTTAAACCCCAACCTTTCAAATAAAGCCGAACAACCTCTAGGCTACCTGCCCTAAGGGCTGGTGTCTAAGGCTGTTCGCAGAGAGAATAACTAGCTATAAACAGCTGGTGAAAGCACTCCAACGGCCTTCAAAGTACGGTATTTCTCAGCCCAATCAAGGCCATAACCGACCACAAACTCGTTAGGTATGTCAAAACCAACTAACGCGACCTCAACCTGAACCTTAGCTGCATCCGGCTTTCTTAGAAAAGCCACAATCTCAACAGAAGCTGCTCCACGAGCAGTCAGGTTGGAAGCTAACCATGACAGAGTTAGACCTGAATCAATGATGTCTTCAACAATCAAGACATGTCTTCCTAGAACATCCGCGTCTAGGTCTTTCAGGATACGAACTACACCTGAAGACTGGGTTCCTGAACCATAAGAAGAAACAGCCATCCAGTCCATTGCCACTGGGATCTGCATTTCCCGGGACAAGTCAGCCATAAACATGACAGCGCCTTTTAGAACCCCAACCAACAAGACATCTTTACCCGCATACATCTTGTCAACTTCTAAAGCTAACTCTTTAACCCTTGAAACAATCTGCTCTTCGGTGACCAAAACTTTAGTGAGGTCATTTTTAACCTGTTCTAGATCCACTTAACATGCTCCTGGTTTGAGGGTTTTAGTACTTTTTAAAGTTATTTCGTTGTTCCTTCTCTCAACTCTAACGGAGGGAAGGGTCAAAGGTTTCTGTCCATGCCAATTAGTTACCAGCTCGTAAACAGAGTCAATTGAAGCCTTGCTAGGTTCAGCCCCTAGGAGAACCAAGCCCTGATGAATCACCCTAGAACCTAAGGCTTTAGGCAGTTCTTCCAGCTTCTTGCAATCCAGAATGACACTATTTGAGGTTGTTTTAGAAGCCGCTTCGAAAGCCTCACTAGCTTGAGCTTCCAAATAAGAAATGTCTTCTTGCAAAAGCTCAGCCGTTCTAGCCAAAGCCAAGGCCATACCTGGACCCAGCTCTTGTTCAAGAATAGGAAGAATATTCTTTCTGACTTTCACTCGAGAGAACTTCTCATCCTGATTTTGTGGATCAGACCAAAACTCAAGACCACTGTCAGTGCAGAAGGAGACTGTTTGTTCTCTACGAATGTTAAGTAGTGGTCTCAAATACTTACCATCGCCACTGATTTCACTCATACCGGCAATGCTTTTTGCACCGGAGCCTCTAGCTAAACCAAGTAAAACTGTTTCCGCTTGATCATCTAAAGTGTGACCTAGCATTGTGAATTTAGCTTTATGTTTCAGTGCAAACAGATCTAAAGCCTTGTATCTTTCATTTCTAGCAGCAGCTTCCATCCCTAAAGAGTTTTTAGGAACTGAAATCGATACAACTTCGGCGATAAACGCACCTAACTCTTCTGCTTGCTTTTTAGCATTATTAGCAACAAGTTCAGAACCTTCTTGAAGATTGTGATTCACAGTAATAACTGCAATTTGGATGCCTGCTTTATTAGCTTCAAAGATTGAAGCCGCCGTTAAAGCTAAAGAATCCGCTCCACCAGATAGGGCAACGGCAACAACGTCACCTTCGGTGACTGCAGTTTTATCCCAGAGCTCGCGAACAGCCCTGCGAACATCAGCCATGGCTGGGGTTAGTCGTGGTCGCGGCAACCTGGGTGACCTTTCGGTAGTCTTGATACATCAAGCCTATTTAGGAGAACCATGTCTATTGACGCCATCATCGAGATTCCTCGTGGAAGCCGCAACAAATATGAGGTTGACCACGAGTCAGGAAAGATCAGACTAGATCGAGTCCTATTTACCCCTTTTACTTACCCAGTTGACTACGGTTACTTTGATAACACCCTAGGCGGCGATGGTGACCCGCTAGATGCCCTAGTTCTTCTAGAGTTCCCAGTGTTTCCTGGTGTGGTTGTTGAGGTTAGACCAGTTGGCGTGCTTCCTATGGAAGACGACGGAGGTATTGACGAAAAGATCCTCTGTGTTCCAGCTAAAGACAAGCGTTGGGCTCACATCCAAGACATCAATGATGTTCCTCAGCAGACCAAAGATGAGATTGAACACTTCTTCAACCACTACAAGGACCTTGAGCCAGGTAAGTGGGTCAAGGTTGGTTCATGGGCTGGTAAAGATGCGGCTCAGAAACTTATCGATGAAGCTCTAGAGAGATTCAAAGCTTAGGTCTAGCACCAATCGTTGTAACCGCCATAGCAGCACAGTTTATTCCTGCTGCTATGGCGTTTCTCATTTCAAGACCATTAGCAAGTCCTGCAATTAGCCCACCAGCAAAGGAATCTCCTGCGCCGGTTGGATCAATTGATTCAACAACTGGAGCAGAGAAATTTTCACTAAGAACGCCATCTATATAGTGGTCAACACCTTGATCGCCTTTGGTAACCAAAGTTGTTTCAGCAATATTTCCAAGCAGTTCAAACTCTTCGTGATTTGGTAACAGAATGTCAACACCTGAAACCGCAGATTTGAATTTACTTATTCCATAATCTTTGATGAACCCGGTTGAACCAGGATCAATAACAACTAGAGCTCCCGCTTGATGTGCTCTTTCAATAAAACTTTGAACTTCTTCAACAGTTTTGTTTAGATTCGCATAGCCAGATAGATAAACATATTTATATGCAGCTAACTTGTGTTCAGTTAGTTCATCTAAATTCAAATCCTGATTAGCACCGCGATCAGTTAGCATGCTTCGGTTAGCGCTTTGCACCAGAACAACAAGAGACCCAGTATTTCTTTCACTAGTTTGAAGATCACAGTGAACCCCAAAAGATTCAAACTGTTGGGTTACTCGATCAACATCATTAGCTGAAACACAACCAACAAAAGTGACACTAGCGCTTTGGTTTGCCGCCCAGCTGGCAACATTGCTAGCAGAACCACCTAAGGTTTGTTCAATAGTTGCGTTGGTATCGGTGTTGTTTCTAATCTCACCACTAGGAACAACAATGATGTCATCGATGACATCACCAATAACCAATACCTTGTTCATCTTTAGCGATTAGACCAAGCTGTTGCGATGCGCCCGGCTAGGGCAACATTGTTTCTTGCTAGATCGAGGTTCACTTCTAAAGATTTGCCCTTAGACTCCTCAACGATGAAACCAAGTAAGAAAGGTGTTACTGCCTTACCGTGGATACCAGCCTCATCGGCAGCCTTGAAAGCAATCTCTAAAACTCGGTCATGCTCGCTTGGGTCCCATTGTTTTTCAATTGGAATCGGGTTAGCGATAACAATTCCCTGACCGTGACCCAACTCATCTTGCTTAGCCATTGCTTCAGCAATATCTTCAACCGTGTCCAAAGACCAATCAAGTTGATAACCAGACTTGTTTAGCCAGAAGGCAGGGAATTCTTTGGTTTGCCAACCAATAACAGGAACACTCAGTGTCTCTAATCGCTCTAGTGTCGCTGGGATATCCAGAACGGATTTCACACCAGCAGCTACAACAGTGATTGGGGTTACCGCAAGAGTTGATAGGTCCGCTGATTCATCAAAAGTTGAACTAGCGCCTCGATGAACACCACCCAAACCTCCGGTTGCAAATACTCTAATCCCAGCTAGAGCAGCAAGGTGAGCGGTAGCAGCAACGGTAGTTGCTCCGCTTTCTTTTCTGGCGGCAAGAATAGGGATATCTCTAACCGAAGCTTTAGCTAGATCTTCATTAGCAATGCGGTTCACACCTTCAGCATCTAGACCGATGTGCGGAACACCATCAAGGATGGCGATGGTTGCTGGAGTTACTCCCTGACTTCGAAGAATTTCCTCGAACTCAATAGCCGCTTGGTGGTTTCTAGGTCTTGGTAGACCATGAGAGATGATTGTTGACTCTAAGGCAACGACCGGAAGGTTGTCTTTTAGTGCCTTTTGGACTTCAGCGGAGATTCGGATTGAGTTCATAGTTAAAGGTTATTGCCTATCATGGACATAGGAATCCATGGCTAGAGCGGAGAGTCCTGTGAATTTCAAAATAAGCAGACGCAGCCTGCTGGCTGTTGGACTGGCTGGTTTCCTAGATATGGCTATCTCAAAATCAGCATCAGCGGCTACCACTATCCTCGCCAACGGGGTTGATGTTTCTTGGCTACCAAGTTACGAAGCGGCTGGAGGAAAATTCTTCTCAACCAGCAACAAACAAATCGATGCTTTTGCTTTGCTAAAGCAGAGCGGTTTGAAAGTTGTCCGTGTAAGAGTCTTTGTGAACCCTGATGAACGTAATGGCCAACTCTCAGATGCTCTAGCCCTTGCTGCCAGAGCGAAAATAGAAGGTCTCGATTTCTGCTTAGACTTCCATTTTTCAGACACTTGGGCAGATCCTGGTAATCAACGAATTCCAGCTGCATGGAGTTCAACTAACATAGACGTTCTGAGTGTTCAGCTAAAGAGCTATGTGATCAGCACCTTGAATGAATTCAAGAACAGAAGCCTGCCTATCGCTTATATTCAGCTAGGTAACGAAATCGCCGGTGGCATGCTTTGGCCAGTTGGAAAAATATATGGCAACGATGCTAACTCTTGGCGAGCTTTCGTAAAGCTTTATGCATCGGCAGTAAGTGGTATGAGGACTGTCTACCCGCTAGCGAAAAACATTCTTCATCTTGAACTTGGCGGGCAAAGTTCAACTATTCGTTGGTGGCTAAATAACGCAAACTTGTATGGGCTAACCGGTTACGACATCATCGGTCTGAGCTACTACCCACAATGGCACGGCACCATTGATCAGCTTTCGTCTTCCCTAACAACTGTTGCAGTTGAATTCAATAAACCTGTCTTGATTGCTGAGACGGCTTACCCAAATACAACAGCTACTTATGGCAGTGATGTAATCAACCCGGTTACCGGTGTTGTTGCTGGCTACCCAGCTAGCGCTAGCGGTCAGGTTTCATACATCAAGAAACTGCAAGCACTTTTGAAAGCTCTAAAGAACAATAAGGGTGTTGGCGTTTGGTGGTGGGAAGGGCTTTCAACTTCTGTCACAACTAACGGAAAAGTTGTTTGGTATAAAGGAATGACTAATTCGGCCATCATTGACCCCAAGGGTAAAGCCCTGAGTGTGCTTGCCAATATGAAGGGTTAGCCAAAACATCCTTTACACTGTAAAGCGTGGCTCGTAAAGTAGATCCCGAAACGCAGAAAGCGTCGATGACTGTGCTCATCGATGCTGGCATTCGAGCTATCGCTGAAGAAGGCATCGATCAGATCTCGGTTCAAAGTGTTAGCGATGCGGCAAAAACTTCGCGACCAACTTTCTATTCATATTTTGGTGACATTAATGGATTCCTCGCTGAGATATGGTTAGCCAAATCTCAAGAATGGCTCGATGATCTATCCAACCCGAGCATGCAAATTACTTCACTCAAGGGCACTAAGAAATTAGTGAACCGTGCTTTGAGTGAGATCTTGGCCGCCTCTCATCGCATTCCTGAAGTTTTGGAGTTAGTCGAACCAAGCATGAAGTCATGGTGGTTAGAGAAACTAACTCACCCGCCAATGCATAGGCTGAAGTGCATCTGGTTGGTTGCAGAACGTCTAGGCGCAACTATTACCGACCCGGTTGATCCAGAAGTTCACACAGCGCAATTTGTTGAGTCTGTGCTTGCCGCTATCCCTGATGACCAGGACACCACAATCAAAGAAGTTCCAGCATCGCTTCTTCCTGCAGTTTCTGAACCAACTGTTGTCAGTGAAGAATTAGAAGCCCGTTTACTGCAATCGGCAGTTGAAGTTATCGCCGCTGGTGGAGTGAAGTCCGCTTCTATGGCTCGTGTTGCGAGAAAGACGCAGGTTTCCACCGGAGCTGTTTACCCTAGGTACTCAAAGGTCGATGACCTTATTGAAGGCTCTTTTGAGGCCGCCATCTCGATGGTTATCCAACAGAACTTTTCCTTACTTCAAGGACAAGCGTTCTCGGCCGATGACTTTGGGTTATTCGTGATGGCCGGACTAACCGACAATCGCAAGATTTGGCGTAACTTCAGAATCGAGATCCACTTAGGGGCAAGAACCCGCCCCGCCCTAGCTTCAAGAATGAAGAAGAACCTCAGGGAGACCAACCAGGCGGTGGCCAGTAGATTGAGCATTTACCCAGTCCCAGAGCTGGTGGCAGGCCCTATCCCGTATCTTGTTCACAGCGTAGGAATTGGTCTGGCTATGCTTCAAAATGCCTCTATCCCTGTTAGAGAACTAGACCACAGACCTATCGCCAGAGCAATGGTTCAGGGCCTAGTCGGGGACGCTAAATAGTAGAAATCCTTTATGTAATTGTGGTCAAACGCTCTACTTTATTATTTGACATTGACAGATAATATGGAAAAATAGACCAAGAAACATCTCCCTAAGCAAAAGGACTCCAATGTCAATCGAAACAACACAAGAGAAGAAAAAGCGCAACAAGCCGCTTCTAATCGCCCTAATTGGCGCTGGAGCTCTAGTTGCAACTGTAGGTGGCGTATTTGCTGCTAACAGCATCACTGTTAACAATGGATCAGCAATCGAATTCGGTCAAGGAATCGCAAGCACCACCACGTGTGATGCAACTCTAGATACCACCATCAACCAGGAATACTCAGGTTCTGGAGATGCATTCAACGCATCAACAGTTGTGGTCAGCGGAATCGATGACTCAGCTTGTTCGGGTAAAACACTTCACGTATCACTTATCGGTTCAGCTGGAACTGCTGTTTGCAACGTTGACGGTACTCACGCTACAAGCGCAAGCCACCCGCAGGACCAGTTCACAATCGCATCAGGAGACACTACTGTGACGGTTACTGTTGAAGCTGGCTGTGATGCATCAAGCATTAGCAAAGTCGCTATCACCACAAGCTAAAAGTTGATGAAGAAAATTAACTTCAAAAGATGGCTGTCAGTATTACTGGCAGCCATCTTTGTCGCACCACTAATTCTCTCTTTGGTTGGCGTTATCTCAATTAGAAACGTTTTGACCGATTCGATGTCACCAAGAATTCAACCAGGCGATATTGTCGTGAGTGCTAACTGGATCAAGCCAACTCTAAATGATGTGGCAATTTATCATCAGAGAAGCATCGATGGAACATTGACTCAGGATGTTGTTCACCGAGTGATCACCTTGACTGCTGATGGTCAGTACCAATTCAAGGGTGACCACAACAAAACTATGGATGCGCTTTCTGTCCCGAGTTCAGATGTTGTTGGAACAGTATTCCTAAAGATTCCTGGTTTAGGTAACTTATTCAACATATTAGGTTTGCTATATATCACACTCGTTGCCGGTGGCATTTGGCTAATAGCCTACGGCATGAAAAGAATCCGTTAATAGTAAATGAAGCATCAACGCTTGCTAACAATCATTTCTTTGTTGCTAATTATTGGAGGATTGTTCCTTGCGTATGCTACTAAAGCTCACGCTGATAACACTAAAGTGTCCACCACATTTACCGGATTTGCTTTTGAAAAATCTAACCTCACAGTCGGGATAAAGAAGGAAGTCAGAGCATGGCTTTTGGCTAACCCTGGCTATGTTGTTGCTAGTTGCGTTGGTTTTACCGGTCATAACGTAAACAAGAGAACCGCAACATTTCTTACCAAGCTTGCAAACAGCAGAGCTAAAAACATCTGTGAATACATCAGCAAATTAGCGGGAACCATAACCATTCATAGCACCAAAGGTATTCCGGGAAATGGAAAAACTCCAGCTGCCCGTAAGGTTCAGGTAACCCTCTATAAGTCAATCGATAACGGGGGTAGCGGCATTGTCACAATAGGTGTTTGTGACAACTCGTTGACCGCCAAGATGCAGTCAAGAATTGTTGGTGGGTCATTCGCGTTCAACACCATAACCGTCAAAGATATAGCTACAAACTGCAAGAACGATGTCATCGACATCTACTTCCTCGATGCAAGTGGTAATCAAATAGCTTCGGCGTTGAATCAAAAGATCACGACCACCTACATCCGTGTTAGCTACACAGCATTCGAACCAAATTTCATCCCTTCGGATCAAATAGCCAAGGTAGCTTTCGAACTTAGAGTCAACTAAAGTTTGCAGGCAGGCGTACCGCCTGGAAGTTTGTGCCTATATTTAGCCACCAGGTAGTACCCGGGAATTGCGAACCAACTTATCGGTGGAACCATTAGAAGATAGCCAATAGCGCAAAGCAGCAAATTGTTTTTATTCGCTAAAAGCTTTGCAACAGCCCTGTTTGCCGGGTAAGTCTTTCCATCCATAATGAGATATACCCTTGATGCAGTCTGCTCTTTGGTTAACCCATACTTAGAAACATCAACCAGTTGCCAAGCTTCTGCAACCACTGGCTTCTTGGTGTCTTTAACTATGTAGTTAGAAACTGTTGTGCAAAAACCACAGTCACCATCAAAAATCAGAACAGCTTTAGATTCCATTACGCCCAATCCAACCTATTCTTGATAACTGCAACCTGAGCTTGTTGCTGTTCAGAGAGAGTCTTTAGCCCTATTGCAATATTTAGCAGCGCTAACGCAGCTTGATCAACATCGCGTTGAAGTGCATCTTCGATGTTTGAAGCATACGCCGGATACTGTATTTCAAATCTCCTAAACCGATTTAGGTTATCTTCGCTTTGTTCACTGCCAGCAAGTGGTGCAATGGTAGCTCTAATCAAACCAATGAGCTTATCTAAAACATAAGATCTTATGAACTGGCCAGCTATGAGAACTTCACCTCGACGGAACCTTCCAACACCGATAAGGATAAGAGTCAACATAAGTTCAAACTCTTGATCCCAGTTGAACTCTGGCTTGGTTGCAGAACGCCTTTCAATAACTTCACAGCGCTCTGCGATGTTAGTTTTATCTACTGGGACTGCATAGGTATTTAGGCCTGCAAGTTCCAATTCGCTATCCTCAAAAACCGCAAACTCTAGAACCTGACCATTTTTGAAAACCACTTTGAGACCGTGGGCTGTTTCTCTAGGGGTGAGCACAGCCTCATCAATTTCAGGGATCCAAGATAGGTCTTGTCGGTACTTCTCACCGAGACCATTTTTCACAACCCAGTAGAAATCGTGGTCCGACCATTCGTCAACTCTTGAAATATCAGCCGTAGAGCCAACCAAAACTAAGCCCAAAACATCAATATCTGCCTGAGCGTTGGCAATCAGCTTAGCTGAATATCTAAGGAAGCGCTCTAAAGGCATATCTCTAATCTAACTCAAGTGGCAAATAGCTGCTCAATGATTAGGCTTAGAGCATAAGCGAGCATAAGGATCAGACATGAAACGCACTGGTTTGGTTTTGGCACTCACCACGTCTCTGCTAGCGATCAGCACTTCCCCGTCCTTCAGTGCAACCTGCGACCTGGCCCCACATTCATCACTCATTGGATGCTCATTCAAGGATGTAAACCTAGGTTCAGTTGATTTATCTAGTTCAGATCTAGCCTCAACAGATCTAACGAATGCAAATCTAAGTCATGTCAACCTAAGCGGGATTAGGTCAGGAAACATAGTTGGCGTACCAAGCCAATTGCCGGAAGGTTGGCAATTACTTTATGGATACCTAGTTGGCCCTGGGGCTGATCTGTCACTAGCTAATTTTTCAAATAGAAATCTAACTAACGCTAACTTTGTTGATGCCAATCTAATTCATGCCAACTTGGTCAATGCAAATCTAACTAATGCAGATTTTGACGGAGCGAACCTGACTTCTGTAGCAGGGCGTGGCATTCAAGGAACACCGCTAAACCTACCCAACCCTTGGAAGCTTTATAAAGGTATCCTTATCGGTCCCACTGCCGACCTCAGCGGTGTGAACCTAGGTAACATCAACCTAAATAATTTTGACATTTCAGATGCAAACCTAAACGATGCGGTGTTTGATGGTGCTGATCTAACCGATGTTGACCTAACTACGAACTCCATAATGGATATCGCTTTATACAACTGCAATCTAACGCGAACTGATTTCACAGGTGTCGATGTTGAAGGCATCCGGGCAACCGGAGTTATTGGCACTCCGATAGGTTTACCTTCAAACTTCAGAATAAAAAATGGTTACCTGATTGGGCCTTATGCAAATCTCAGCAGTTTAGATTTGAGTAACATCAATTTCTCTGGCACCAACCTGCATCACGCCAATCTCTCCGCAGCAAACCTAACTGGTGCAAACCTCGCCAATATGGATTTGACACAAACAGGCCTAACCGGGGTGAATCTCAGAAATGCCAACATCACTGCTGCTAACCTCACCGGCGTTGACCTCCAGGGAGTGTTTTCAAGTGGCCTAGTTGGAACCCCTATTGGGCTATCGAGCGAATGGCAACTTTACCAAGGCTACCTATTGGGCCCTCGAGCTAACCTGGCTGGTGTTGACTTCTCCAACAAGGATCTAAGGGACGCTCACCTCAGAGGAGTTTCATTCGCTAGCGCAAACTTCTCTAACGCTAACTTGGCTGGGGTTGACCTGACTGGAACAAACCTTCCCGGAGCTCTCCTAAACGGCACCAACCTAACCGGAACCAACATGACTGATGTGACACTAGATGGGGCATACGGCATAAACCTAATTGGAACACCTACCGGACTATCATCTTCTTTCAAGATTCTGAGAAACTATCTCCTCGGTCCAAAAGTTAATCTCAATAATGCTGACCTATCAGGTTTAGACCTCACTGGATCAGATCTGTCTGGGGTAAGCCTTCTCTACGCAGATCTCTCAAATGCGAATCTTGAAAATGCAAACCTCACCGGCTCAGCCATAGATCACGCCAATTTAGCAGACGCTAACCTAACGAACGTAATCTCCTCTGGGTTAACTGGAACCCCACTAGGGCTTTCAACTTCATACCAATTAGTTGGCGGAAAAGTTCTAGGTATTTTCACTAAAACCCCAACGCCAACCATTCAAGGGAATCTTTCTGTTGGTAACACCATAACCGCAATCCCAGGTGACTGGGATCTTGGTGTTCAAAAAAGCTATCAGTGGTATCGCAATGGTTTAGAGATTAACCTTGCAACCAATTCAACCTATGCCCTTCAACCAGCAGATGCAGGCTCACAACTTAGCGTTAAAGTTATCGGAACAGGAACCGGTGGGGTAACTAGAAATAAAACTTCGCTAGAGAAACTAATTGCTTTAGGAACAATGTCT
>CANGBK010000008.1 GCA_947452235.1 Micrococcales bacterium | reverse complement strand
CGCCTTTAGAAACACCGATAAGTGAAATAAGGGTTGGTATTGCTGTTACAAAAACAGCTATTAGAACAGTTATCGCCTGTTTGCCATCAAGGTAACTTTCACTCAGAAACGCTAAGCCGGCCATCATTGAAAAATCAGCTAAACGATCTCCTATCTCATTTTTAGCAAAACCAAGCCTGGAAAGTGGAATACCTGTTTGCATAGATTTAGCTCTGGCTAAAGCACCATCAAGGTTTGCGCAAGCCAGCCTTAGAACAACTGCGACTAAAACAATGAGCCCGTTCAGCGAATAAACACCAAAGCCGGCTAGAACACCAAAAGCGATATTGAACAACGTATAAAGATCTGGTGAAAGCTTTGCCTTAAGTGAAAATTTCAAAATAGGTTTCAAAACATTACTGAACCACGGCTTCAGTGCATAAATTGTGAACACAATTTCAGTCTAACTAGCACCCAGAATGCTGTAACAAGCCAAGAATGAGGCGACTGCCCCAACAACAGTGAAGATGCAACCAAACATTGCTCGCCAGGAGAAGAACAACGGCTTGAAGCTGGAGAGGGTTGCAGCTATGGCTAACCCTGAGGAGATGATGAATGCTATTGAATCAACACAAACCAGGAAAGCGGTCGGAATGATTGGGGTAACACCAAAAGTTCCTGAATGCAAGGCTGGATATTCCAACAGCGCTACCGCCATAAAGAGGAACCCGAACCTAAAGCTCACTCGTCCTAAAGCTATCGCTGCACGTGATTTCATCTACTACCCCTTGTAATAAGTCCAGAACCAAACCGCCTGGAATAACCCAAACGGAAAAGCCATCAGTGAAACTGCCTGCACTAATCCAAGATTAGGTTTGAGCCATTTAGCTAACGATGAACCTAGCAACCAACCTCCACCACCGAGGATTGCAATCCTTAGAACTCTGGGGACTAGAGATTGCAATACTTCTAAGAAACTAAGGTGAATAGCGCCAGCTTCATGCGCATAAACCTTTACTGGAATACCATTCCACATCTGATCCCAGAACGCTGAGTTAGGACTATCAATCATCTCTCTTCTTGCGTAATCAAACATGTTTGGTGTTGTTAGAGGTGATGGTGGATGGAATCCTTTGTCAACTAACCACCACGTTGTTAGAACGCCAACAATAGATCCAAGTGCCGAAACTGCTATCAGTAAAGCACCACGCCATCTAAAGCCAACAGTTACCACCAATAGCAAAAGTGGCATCTCTGCAACCAACGGCCAAAAGATTCCTTCACCAACAGCCCAAAAGAAAACAACTATTAATCCGACCCAACCAAAAGCAATCTTCCTAACTCGACTAAAACCAAATCCTGGCGCATCCACCACACGAGTTTTGTGTAATTCGGTTATCTGTTTTTGTGTTGACTTGGCATCTTTCTCAACATCATTAACCTTGAATGCTTTACCGATACGAAGATTCAAAGGTTTGTGTTTGGCACTAAGAGATTTTCTAGGTAAAACTTTGTCACCGTTAACAACAGCTATTGGCAAGATTGTTGCATCGATTTCTGTAGCTAACCGGAAAGCACCGGTGTGAAAATCTTGAACTTCACCGTTCTCTGATCTTCCACCTTCAGGAAAGACCACAAGAACCACACCAGCTTTTACTAAATCTTTGACCAGCATCAAATCTTCAAAAGCTTTATCGCTTCCACGTCTAATCGGCCAAATTCCAATAGCAAATCTTGCTATAAGTTCACTTGCCTTATCAACCAACCAATAATCAGCAGCTGCAACAACTAGAACAGGTCTAGTTCTTCCAATCATTGTGACCAAAGCAACGGAATCTATGTGTGAAGCATGATTGGCAACAACTACTAGAGGACCTTCAGGTAGTGGAACCTTACGAAATAGTTCAAACTGTTTATCTTCTTTTAAGCTGGTAAGGCCAGCTGTGAAGATTGATAAAACTAAACCCCAGATCTTGGCTCTAAACCAGGACAGTTGCCTAAGCCTTCTAGTCCCTAGCCTATTGAGCCTGAGCATGAGAGTTTCAACAGACCTGTTTAGCTCTGTGGGATTACTCATTGCCCCGCTCTTTCTCTACCCCTATGAATAAAGTATTCCAAAAATCCCTAGAACTGGGTAACCAAGTTAGACTTCAATTGGTGTTGTGTGCGAAACACCTTAGATTTAAGGACTCTTATGTTTCGCTCCCGCCTGACCGGCTTAGTGGCTTTGACCACCTCAGTCATCTTGTTATTAGGCATGACTAGCGCCACTGGTGCGACAGCTAAAAAGAACCTGTCCCTTCCAGTTATTCCAACCATGGTTGGTACCGGGGAAACAATCAAACTAACTGCCGGCAAATGGAATCAAAAAGCAAAGCTTTCTGACCAGTGGTTACTCGATGGATCTCCAATCAAGAAGGCAACATCAACTTCATACGCAGTTCCGGTCACAGCCTTAGGTCACAAACTTAGCGTCGTTGAAACAGCAAAGTTCACTGATGGTAAATCTCTTTTCGCTAACTCTAAGAGCGTTATTGTTGGAAATCTTCTGATAACCGGTCAGGCTGTTTTGAGTAAAGATAACGCCAATTCAAAACTTGTTTTCACCACCCCTGCCCTTCCAAAACCAACCGCAACGGCAGTCATAACTTGGTATGCCGGCGGATCGCTAATTGAAGGAGCGAAGAGCACCGAGCTAGCTATCGATAAACGTTTCGATAGCCTAAATGTCTTTGCAAGAATCACATACACAAATCCGGGATTCAACCCACTAGCTGTTTCAAGTAACAGTATTTCTTTTGCTGCTCCTGGAATCACCTCAAACGCTCTTATCTGGTCTGATGAATTCAATGGTGACGTTGGTTCCGCCCCGCGAGCTCAAGATTGGAATGACATTACCGGTAACGGTCGTAACTCAAACGACCCTAAAACTCCTGTTGCCAATGGTTGGGGAAATCTAGAGCGTCAATACTATTTGCCGGGTTCAAGTCTTATCTCTTTGATGGATGGTGCTAGTGATAACAAAGGTTTGCTAATCACTGCAACCAATCAAACAGTTTCAGCTAACTCCTCTGGCCCATTCGATTGCTGGTATTCATTGAACTGGAAGGGTGAGCGTTATAACCCTCGTAAAGACTGTGAATGGGTTAGCGGCAAGATCACTACCGAAGATAAACTCGGTTTCTTATACGGTCACCTTGAAGCAAGAATCAAAACTACTGGAACTGCCGGAACATGGCCTGCCTTCTGGATGTTAGGTCAAGATTTCCAAGCTAATGGTTGGCCAGGCTGCGGTGAGATAGACATTCACGAAGGTAATGGAGCATTACCAAACAGCAACTGGGGAACACTTCATGGGTACAACTACTGGCCTGGTGGACAGGTAAATCAACAAACCAGCATGCTCTCAGGTTGGCATGTTTATGGTTTGGATTGGAAACCGAATTACATTGCCTTCAGTGTTGATGGAACTATCTTCAAGACCATTACCGCTAACGATCTGACTACAACACCTTGGAATCTCAGCCTTGAAAAAAGTGGTTGGGAATTCAACAAACCTCAGTTTGCTATCTTGAATCTTGCCGTTGGTGGAAAAATCATTGGCAATAACAATAACCCTGTGAGAGTCACAGACATCACAACAGACACTAAAACAATGCAAGTTGATTACATTAGGTATTCATCACTAGATGGCTACGGAACTCTGATTAGGTATTAATGCTGAAAAACAAATTAGCGGTAGCTTTTGCTATTGCCAGCTTTCTGGCTATTGGTCTAGCCCCTCTAGCCAACGCAAGTTCTGTTCCAACCCCAGGCGGCGTTAAGGTCACTACTTCGCTCCACTCAGCTACTGTTACTTGGTATAAGGTGAACAAAACTAAAGTTAGTTCGATTTCTGTTATCGCAACTGCAGGTTCTTCAAAGATTAATAAAACCTTTGCTAACACGGTTTCTTCCTATAAGTTCACGGGCTTACTTGCAAACACCTATTACACATTCAAGGTAACCAACCTAAGCAAGAAGCTAACTTCTAGTGCAGTAAGTATTCGTGTTAAGACAAAGAAACCGCTTGAATACAACTCAATCTTCTTCGGTCAACCACTAGATATGATGATCGGAGATCCTGACCAAGATCTCTTTGCTTTACCAAACGGTGGTGAAGTTACTTTCAGAACCTCAACTCCAACGGTTTGTGAAATTCTCAACGGAACAACTGTTCACGCTAAAGCCATCGGTGATTGCACCGTAATTGCTAGCGATCCAGGAGATTCAACTTACGCTGCAACAGCAGATGAAGCTAGAACCTTCACTGTTGCAGCTCCTATCTCAGCACTAACTAAAACCTTGCTTTGGTCTGACGAGTTCAATGGAACTGGGGCCCCTGCCACTGCTAACTGGGGTATCACAACAGGTGATGGTTGTGGAACTGCAGCTGGCTGTGGTTGGGGTAATGGTGAGTCAGAGTCATATGCTGCTTGTGCTCTAAACCAAACTGATGGCTCGATGGTGATTACAGCTTCAACTCCAACCGGAGATTCGGTTTGTAAAAGTAATAAGACTTGGACCAGCGGTAAGTTCACCTCCTATGGCAAAGTGAACTTCACCTACGGATACTTCGAAGCAAAACTAAAGATGCCTGCAGGTGGTGGCACATGGCCAGCATTCTGGACTCTAGGTTCAAATATTGCTTCTAACCCTTGGCCTAACTGTGGCGAGATAGACATCATGGAATACAAAGGTGGAGCGCCTAACCGAACCACTTCTGCTCTGCACTATGCCAACTCAAGCGGAAACCATGAATACAAATCCGGTGCTTACGAAAACCCAACCGAATTGCCTAACGACTATCACACCTATGGATTGCTCTGGCTACCCAACCAAATCACTTACACAATAGACAGTCACATTGTTCTAGTGGTTACCAAAGCAGACACTGGTCTGACTAGATGGCCGTTTGGTCCGAATGCTCAAAATGTTGATCCGAAGATGTATTTGATTTTCAACTTGGCTATGGGTGGCAACTACGGTGGTCAAATAGAGCCAGGGCTAAATAAAGCCCAGTTCTCTATTGATTACGTTCGCTATTACAGCGTTGATGGATACGGAAAACTATCTAACTAGTTTTGTGGGAAGCCAAGGTTGATTCCTCCGTGGCTTGGATCTAGCCAACGACTGGTAACAGTCTTCTCTTTAGTAAAGAAATTGAAGCCTTGAACCCCGTGGGCTTTAGTGTCTCCAAAAAGTGAACTCTTGACTCCACCGAAAGAGTAATAAGAAACAGGAACCGGAATAGGAACGTTTATTCCAATCATTCCGACTTCTATTTCATTCTGGAATCTTCTAGCAGCTCCACCATCGTTAGTGAAGATAGCAGTTCCATTACCGTATTTACCAGCATTGATAAGTTCAACACCTTCAGCAAAACTTTGAACTCTAATCACAGATAAAACTGGACCAAAGATTTCATCCTGATAGACCTTTGAGGTAACCGGAACCTTATCGATAAGTGTTGGCCCTAGCCAGAAACCGGAAGCCGAACCATTAACTTCAATACCTCGGCCATCAACAACAACTTCAGCTTTATCAGCTATTGCTAGATCGATATAGGAACTGACCTTATCCCTGTGTTCTTTAGTAATTAGTGGTCCCATATCACAGCCAAGAGTTCCATCGCCAACGGTTAGAGCTGCCATACGAGATGCAATCTTTGAAATAAGTTCATCGGCAATAGGTTCAACTGCAAGAACAACTGAGATAGCCATGCATCTCTCACCTGCTGAACCAAACCCAGCATTAATGGCTGAATCAGCAACCAAATCTAGATCTGCATCAGGAAGAACCAACATGTGGTTCTTTGCTCCACCAAGAGCCTGAACTCTCTTCCCGTTGGCAGTTCCTGTTTCATAAACATATTTAGCAATCGGAGTTGAACCAACAAAGCTAATCGCTTCAACTAATGGATTACTCAATAATTCATCAACAGCAACCTTGTCTCCCTGCAAAACGTTGAAGACACCGTCAGGTAACCCTGCTTGCTTTAGTTTCTCGGCGATCCAAAGGGCAGCCGAAGGGTTCTTCTCGGAAGGCTTCAGAACAACAGTGTTACCGGCAGCTATAGCAACCGGGAAGAACCACATTGGAACCATAGCTGGGAAGTTGAATGGGCTGATGATGCCAACAACACCCAATGGTTGCTTTAGTGAATAAACATCAATACCGGTTGAAACTGATTCACTAAAAGAACCTTTTAGCTGATGCGCTAAACCGGTTGCAAATTCAACGACCTCAAGTCCTCTGGAAACTTCACCTAAAGCATCTGGCAGAGTCTTTCCATGCTCTTCGGTGATGATCGCTGCCAACTCATTCTTAGTTGCATTCAAGATCTCTCTGAAAGCAAACATCACCTGAGTCCGCTTTGCTAGTGATGTATCCCTCCAGGAAGGAAAGGCAACACTAGCTGCATTAATAGCCTTTTGAGCATCGCTAACCTCAGCTAAGGAAACTTGTCTAACCACTTCACCTAATGCTGGGTTATATACATTGCCAACTCTTGAAGAAGAGTTTGAAACAAGTTCACCGTTGATGAAATGTGAAAGGGTGCTCATTAGTTTCCTTCGATAGTTCTTCCAAGTGCTAAGACTTTGAATCCGGCTTGCTGCCAGGCTTTAACATTCAAAACGTTTCGACCATCAATAACCAGACGGTTAGAGACAGTATCAGCGATGCTCTTTGCATCAAGCTCACGGTATTGCTTCCACTCGGTGGCAAGAACAACTGCATCAACACCACTGAATGCTTCATGCAGATCCTCAACACAAATCAGCTCGGGATGTTTGCTTCTAACCCCAGGTAATGAAACAGGATCATGAACAATAACTTCAGCACCAGCCTTTTTTGCAAGAAGTGCAATATCAAGTGCTGGTGAATCTCTGATGTCATCACTATCAGGCTTGAAAGCAGCACCTAGAACCAAGACCTTTTTACCGCTTAGCTCTCCGAGCTCTGATTTCAAAAGAGCAATGACGCGCACTCTTCGACGTAAGTTAACCTGATCTATTTCTTTCAAGTATGAAACTGCCTGACCTACGCCAAGCTCTTCAGCTCTTGCTGTTAATGCACGAATGTCTTTAGGCAAGCAACCGCCACCGAAACCAACACCGTTACGCAAGAACTTATTACCGATACGTTCGTCATACCCAATAGCTTCAGCTAGAGCAGATGCGTTAGCCCCAGAAACTTCTGCTATTTCAGCCATCGAATTGATGAAGCTGATTTTGGTTGCTAGGAAAGCATTAGCCGCAGATTTAACAAGTTCAGCTGTTGGAATATCTGTCACGATAAATGGAACACCGGAAGAAATCATGCTCGCAAAAACTTCTCGCAGCTTCGCTTCCGCAAACTGAGAGTTAACTCCAACAACAAGACGATCTGGTTTCAATGAATCCTCTAAAGCGGTTCCCTCGCGCAGGAACTCTGGGTTCCACGCCAACTGGGCATCGAAGTCAACCAGTTTGTTTAGTTCTTCGGTAAGTAGTGCTGCTGTTCCAACTGGGACTGTTGACTTACCTACCACCAGAGCATCCTTATGAAGGATAGGAGCAAGGTCTCTAACTGCTGAGAACAGGTAAGAAGTGTTAGCGGAATCAGAACCCTTGTTTTGTGGTGTTCCAACGCAGATAAAGTGAAGTTCAGCCGAAGCTGTGTTTTCATCATGCTTGGATTGGAATGTTAGCCGACCTGCTGCTAACTGCTCAACTAAAGCTTCATCCAAGCCTGGTTCATAGAAACCCGCTTTACCTGATCGCAAAGAATCAAGTTTTTCTTCGTTGGTTTCAAGCCCAATAACTTGGTGACCAATTTTTGCCATTGCAACGGCGTGGGTAGCACCCAGGTAGCCTAAGCCAATGACTGTTATCTTCATTGGCTAAGTCTATCTTTGAGTTATCAGTTGGTTACGTGAAGTAGCAGCTCGTTGGTGGTTACGATGCCCGTAGGGGTTTGAATCTCAGCCCTATAAACGATGTCACCAACCACAGCAGGGTGAACTCTAAACACAACTGTGTTAGTTGGCTTAGTTGCTGTGTATTTCTTGACAACCTGCCAAGAACCACTAGCTCTGCCTTCTAACTGAATTGGATATTTAGCCCCAGTCTTATCAGATAGTTGCAAGCGAACGCCTAACTCGACGCGGTCGTTCACTTTACGAGTATCAGAGTGGTTGTTATATAAAGCGATGGTTGCAGTGTTTGAAGTATCGCCACCACCCAGTTTCAACATAGGAACCAAAATCATGGCTGTAACCGCAACAGCAATCACCGTGAAAGCAATAACCACCCAGGTACCCGGGTTAATCTTTTTGATTGGCTTCATTTACTCGTTCTCCGCTCTGAACACGGCTACAACAGCATTGGCATGACCATGACCCATGTCGTGATTCTCTTTTAGAAAAGCAACCTGATCCATGTGCTTCTCACCTTTAACTTTTTTCAGTTCCTTCATCCAAAAGCTAATCGGTTTACCGTACTTAGCTTCAATTGATGGGAAGTAACTCTTAGGTCCTTGAACTTTATCCGCCATGACTAAAGACTAGCCTTAGACCTAGCATCAACAAAAGCACCAACACAGGCATCAATATCTTCAAAGCTGTGTGAAGCAGAAAGCTGAACACGAATACGAGCCTTATCTTTAGGCACCACAGGGAAGCTGAAAGCCGTCACATAAACACCATTCTCAAACATGTTTGAAGCTATCCTCCCCGCTACCTGAGCATCCCCAAACATCACAGGGATGATCGGATGTTGACCTTCTAATAGATCAAAACCAGCTTCGGTCATCTTCGTACGGAAATAAGAAGCATTCGCATGCAGTTTCTCACGAAGACGAACACCTTCAACCGGATCCGCTGCAATCTTGATTGCAGCTAAAGAACCAGCAACGATAGCTGGAGCCAAAGAATTACTAAAAAGATATGGTCGCGCTTTTTGACGTAGAAATTCAATTATTTCTTTCCTACCTGAAACATATCCACCGGCAGCACCGCCGAGAGCCTTACCAAAAGTCCCGGTATAAATATCAACTAGGTGACCAACACCAGCTAACTCAGGTGTTCCCTTACCGCCAACACCTAATAGTCCAACAGCATGGGAATCATCAACCATCACAATTGCGTTGTATTTCTGAGCTAGTTCACAGATCTCAACTAACGGTGCTAAATAACCGTCCATAGAGAAGATGCCATCGGTAACAATAATTCTGTTCCTAGAAGATTGAGCTTCTTGCAAACATCTTTCAAGATCCAGCATGTCTCGGTTCTTATATCTGAATCGAACTGCTTTAGATAAACGAATACCATCAATGATGCTGGCATGGTTTAGTTCATCGCTGATGATGGCATCCTGCTCATTGAACAAAGCCTCAAATACTCCACCGTTGGCGTCAAAGCAGGAACTAAACAGAATAGTGTCATCAGTTTCTAAGAATCTGGAGACCTCTAGTTCCAACTCTTTATGGATATCTTGCGTTCCACAAATAAAGCGAACACTGGCAACACCAAAACCTCTTTCATCAAGCTCTGCCTTAGCAGCAGCAATAACCCTAGGGTCATTGGCTAACCCCAGATAGTTATTGGCACAGAAGTTCAACAACTCACGGTTATTAGATTCGATGTGAGATTGCTGAGCTGAATCAATCTCACGCTCATATTTATATAGCCCTGCTCCTCTAATCTCTTCGAGATTAGCTACCAGTTGTTCTTTCAAACCTTCATACATTTTTAGAGCTCAGTCCAATCCAAGACGACTTTGCCGCCAACGGCAGCTTCAGCTATTTCAAACCCTTTACGCCATTCACGAGCTGGAAGTCGATCTGTTATAACGGATGCGATTCTCTCTCGAAGAACCTCGCTTGATTTCAACATGGAACTCATTGCTGTCCAGGTCTCAAACATTTCACGACCATAAATACCTTTCAAAGTAATCATGTGTGAAACAACTTTTGACCAGTCGATGTCGATTGGTTCACTAGGCAGGCCCAGCATCGCAACTCTTCCACCGTGGGTGAGGTTATCGATCATCTCTGGAAGGGCTAAACGATGTCCAGACATTTCAAAACCAATGTCGAAACCTTCACGCATACCCAACTGTTCTTGAGCTTCAACGATTCTGTGATTAGAGACGTTTAGAGCAATATCTACGCCCATCTTTCTGGCAAGTTCTAATCGAGGCTCAGAGATATCAGTAATGACTATGTATCTAGCACCTGCATGACGGGCAATAGCCGCTGACATCAACCCGATAGGTCCAGCACCAGAAATAAGAACATCTTCACCAACCAGAGTGAAAGTTAGAGCCGTGTGAGTTGCATTACCAAACGGATCAAAGACTGCTCCAAGATCTGGGTCTATCGGATCTGGGTGAACCCAAACATTTGATTCAGGGATAACAATGTATTCAGCAAAAGCACCGTCACGATGCAAACCAACGCCGAGAGTCTTGATGCACATGTGCCTTCTACCAGCCCGGCAGTTACGGCATAGACCACAAACAATGTGCCCTTCACCGGAGACCTTTGCTCCGACCTTCACTTCGTGAACACTTGGACCAACTTCAACCACTTCCCCATAAAACTCATGTCCTGGAATTAGTGGTGGCTTGATTGTCTCTTGCGCCCAGTGATCCCATTTATCTATATGGAGATCAGTGCCACAGATACCAGTTCTAAGAACACGAATCTTCACATCGTTTTCACCTACGGAAGGTTCTGGGACTTCCGCTAGTTCTAAACCGGGACCTGCATTGGCTTTCAATAGAGCGCGCATGTGTAACCTTCCGTCGCCATCGACATCACAGATAAAGCCTAGAAGACGTAAGTCTAAAGACTGGCTGTTTCGCCATCTTTTGGTGCCCTAGAATTCCAACCAAGCTTCGAATGGATCAGGTCACTGAAGGATTCAGCCACCCCAGCTTCCCCGTGGACGACAAAGATTTGCTTCGGAGGCTCAGTTGCTGTTGCCAACCAAGCGATAAGTTCAGTCGAATCAGCATGAGCCGAGAACTCGCCTATCTGCTCAACCCTTGCCTTCACCGGAACAAGCTCACCGTGCATCTTTACTTCAGATGCTCCATCGACTAATGAACGACCACGGGTGCCAATAGCCTGATAGCCAACCAAAAGGACTGTGTGCTTAGGGTTAGGCAACATCTGACGAAGATGGTGAACAACCCGGCCACCAGTTCCCATACCTGAAGCAGAGATGATGATGCAGGGTTGAGTTGGGTTGTTGATGGTCTTGGATTCATCAACTGAATGTAATTCGACTAAAGTTCCTGAATCAAAAGGATCTTTGTTTTTCCACTTGGCAATAACTTCAGGTCGAATCTCTTTTGATTCATTGTTGATAGCTTCTCTATAGAAATCCAAAGCCTTTAGAGCCATCGGTGAATCAGCATAAACAGGAATCCTAGGAATACTTCCAGCATCCATAAGATCTCTAATCTTCATCAAAATAATTTCTGTTCTATCAACCGCGAACGCTGGAATCAAAATGGATCCCCCGCCGGCGATGGTTTCATTAATGCACTTCTCGAAATCAGTTGTTGGAGCAACGTGCTCACGGTCACCATAAGTTGATTCAGTCAAGATGGCATCTAAATGACCTGTTGCCAAAGGCTCAGGGCTAACTAGAAGCGGATGCTCATCTCTTCCAAGATCACCTGAGAACATAAGAACTTTGCCAAAGAATTCAACTTCAACTACTGCTGCACCAAGAATGTGCCCTGAAGGTTTGAAGGTGACAAAAGTTTCTGGAGCTATTTGAATTCTTGAACCAAACTCTTCGGTTTGGAATTGAGCTATAGCTTTCACAGCATCCTGCTCATCGTATAGCGGCTTAGGTGGATTGTGTTTGCTGAAACCCTTCTTAGCTGCCCACTTTGCATCTTCTGTTTGAATGCGAGCAGAGTCCAACAATATAACTTCAGCTAATTTAGCTGTATATAAAGTGGAGTGAATCTTTCCAGTGAAACCCTGTTGAACAAGTTTAGGAATGTATCCGCAGTGATCTAGGTGGGCATGGGTTAGCACAACCGCATCAATCTTCTTAACATCAAAACCTAGTGGGTCCCAGTTCTTTAAACGCAATTCCTTCAACCCCTGGAAAAGACCACAATCAACCATGATGTTTGTTTCACCGAAACTGAGAATGAATCTAGATCCGGTGACAGTGCCTGCAGCCCCTAGGAAAGTAATGGTTGGTTCAGTTATGTTGTTCATTCGCCCAGTCTATGGCTGAGGTGGGACAATGTTCCCATGCGCAGATATTGGTTCGTCTTGGTAGCACTGCTTAGTGTGTTCTCAGGACTCGCCCTATCTTTTAGCAAGCAAGAAGCCGCAGCCAATCTAGCCTGGGCTGCAGGTGCTGCTTTAGGTTTCTATTTCAGCCTGAACTGGTTAATTGCTGCTATCAGAGGTAAAGAATTAGGCAGCGATGTGTTGGCTCTCCTGTCTATATGTGCAACAGCGCTCACCAATGAATGGCTTGCGGCAAGCATCATTGCTTTGATGCTCTCTACCGGTAGAGCTCTAGAGAATTGGGCTGAAGGCCAAGCTAGTAAGCATCTTGATGCATTATTAGCAAGAGCACCTCAGCACGCTCATCTAGTAGGTGAGAACAACCAGATCAAAGATGTAGATATCAAGATAGTTCCTGTTGGTTCACGCGTTCTAGTTAAGGCAGGTGAAGTAGTTCCCTTCGATGGTGAAGTTGAATCAGAGGCGCTATTTGATGAATCTGCGCTTACCGGTGAATCACTACCGGTTTGGCACATGACCGGAGAACTTGTTCACTCAGGTGTTCTAAATGTGGGGAAAGAAGTAATCCTTAGGACAACTGAAACCTCAGAGAACAGCACCTATGCGAATCTAATCCGTTTGGTTTCTAATGCTCGAAACCAAGCATCCAAAGGTGTTCGACTTGCAAATATTTGGGCAGCTCGCTTTGTTCCAATAGCCATCGGCTTGGCGCTAGCGACTTATCTTGTCAGCATGGATATTAAACAGGCCGTTGCTGTAATTGTTGCTGCTACACCATGTCCACTTATCCTCGCTGTTCCAGTTGCTTTGGTTTCTGGTATTTCACGTGCGGCTAAACGTGGAGTAATCATTAAAGAAGGTGAAGCGATTGAACGGTTGGCTAAAGCCGAAGTCGTTCTCTTGGATAAAACTGGAACATTGACTCATGGTGGACCGCAGATATCCAGCATCATCGCTAAAGATGAAACTAAGCGGGAGTATTACTTGGCTCTTGCAGCATCTTTAGAACAACATTCATCAAATGTTGTTGCAAGAGCATTAGTTGCTCACGCGCTAGCAAACAAGTTGCAGAGTTTTGAAGTAACAAACGTAGCTGAGATTCATGGTCATGGCTTATCCGGAGTTGTTGATAATCATCGTGTGATTGTTGGTCAGCCAGAATTACCTTTACCAAGCTGGGCTTCGGTTGATCATGCTCTATTAGTTGAAATCCAAGTTGATGATGAGATTGAAGTAATCATCGGTATGGATGATCCACTTCGATCAGATGCCTTAGATACTGTCACCGAACTTAGAAACCTAGGGGTAAAAAGGGTCTTGTTAGTTTCTGGTGACCGCAATCAAACGGTTGCTCAAATAGCTGATGAGCTTTCAATCACCGAGTATTTTGCTGAATGCTCACCTGAACACAAACTTGAGATTCTAGAAACAGAAAAGAAACTAGCTGTTGGTTCTGTCGTTGTAGTTGGCGATGGCATCAACGATGCTCCTGCACTGGCTGCAGCCGATGTTGGCGTTGCAATGGGTGCTAAAGGTAATACTGCTGCCAGCCAGGCAGCAATGGTAGTCATCATTGAAGATTCGATTAGACGCTTAGTTGATGCCATAGATATTTCTAAACTTGCTAGAACCAGAGCACTTCAAGCCAGCAGTGTTGGCATGGGGTTAGCGCTTATCACGATGGTGCTTGCAAGCGTTGGTTTGGTGAACCCAAACGAATCCGCATTGCTTCAAGAAGCAATAGATGCAACGGCAATTATTTGGGCTTTAGCGCCTAAGCGTCAGAGCGTGCAGCCAAAACAGCAACAATAGTTTTTGCACCAAGAATCATTTGGTTTAGATCCATGGTGAATAAATCTGGAAAGTTTTCTGCTTGTTCACTCATCAATGGAACATGCACGAATCCGCTAGTAATCTGTTTGTCTCGAAGTGCATGCTGCATCTCATAGAAGATGTGATTACAAACAAAGCTTCCTGCCGTTAGTGAGATTGCCGCAGGTATTCCTTCAACCCTCAAAGCCGAAACTAGCTCTTTGATAGGCAAGCTTGTCTCATAAGCAGTTGCTGCGCTTTCATGAATTCTTTGATCAACTCTGATTGAGCCTGAGTTATCTGCAATTGAAGCATCGTCGAGGTTAACTGCAAACCTTTCAGGAGTAATTGCTTTTCTGCCTTCTGCCTGACCAAAACAGATAACAGCATCAGGCTGATGTTCTTCGATTAGAGCAAGTAGTTCTTCAGCTGCCTTGGAATAAACCACCGGTAACACTGCAGTGATGATATGTGCTCCAGGAACATCATCACTTTTCAGATTCGTGACTATTTGTTCGCTTGGGTTGAGCTTGGCATTGTTGAAAGGCTCAAAACCGGTAACTAGAACTCGTAACATGTGGCAAATCTATAACACTTTCGCATCAACGCATCCACACATCCCTTGGACCTAAGCCAATCTCGTTAGGATTACCAAATGAACTTTAACAGCAGACTAACCATCGGTCTTATCCGAATTGTCATGGCCGTTAGCTTGGCTTACAGCATTTATTGGCAAATCACTGATCGTCTAGCCCATAACCTTTTTAGACCAGCCGAGTATTTCTCATACTTCACTATTACTTCTTGCCTTCTAAGCGCAGGAGTTCTGGCTTATGCAGGTGTTTGTGTCATCCGTAACCAGCGTGAGAACAAGAGCTTGAGCTTGGTTCGACTAACTGTTGCTGCATCTATGGTCATTGTTGGAGCCATCTATAACGCTTTGCTAGCTAACGCAGATCCAGACCCAAGAGACATTGGCTATGCCTGGCCTGTGCTGCCGAACCTAATCATGCACACATATATGCCTATCCTCATCTTTATTGAGTATTTGATCTTCAACACCACTTTCCAGCTAAAGCTCAAAAGTGCTTTCTGGGTTCTGGTTTATCCCCTTTCTTGGCTGGCTTTTACCATCATTAGAGGTCTAATCAATGGTTGGTGGCCTTACTGGTTCCTAGACCCTCAATATGGAATTGGCACTGTATTGACCTGGATTCTTGTTATTACAGCCTTCTTTATTGCCATGGCCTTTGGTTTACTGCCCATCCGCCAAGCTATAAGCCGGATTTCCAAGAAATAGCCTGTTTTTAGGCAACAAAATCGTTACCAACGAAAAGTCTCTGTTTGAGACTCTCCTTTGAATTCCCCCTAGGGTTAAAAGGCACTATCCCCAATGTCGGGAGATTTGTTCTGCCCGACCTAATACACATGTAAGGAAAGGCAACAAAATGGATCAAATCGGAGTGCTTTCATATGCTCTAACCGGTTACCAGTTCAGCGCTGTTTACAACATGCTCTCACTAGGTATCGCAAGCATGCTATTTACTTCAATCTTCTTATGGGTTGCAAGAGATCGCGTTCTACCTAAGTACCGCCTTGCAGTGATGGTTTCAGCAACCGTTACTTCAATCGCTGCTTACCACTACTTCAGAATGTTCGACTCATTCAGCCACGGCTACGGAATGAACGGCGAATCTGAAATGGCTAACCAGATGGGTGGCGCTGCTGCCGCTCTACAGTTCGGTGCAGCTCACTACAACGTTGGTTACCGTTACATCGACTGGCTACTAACTGTTCCACTACTTCTAGTTGAACTAGTTGCAGTTCTAGGTCTTGTAAAGGCTGTTCAGTCTTCACTACTAAAGCGTCTAGTTCCAGCTGCTGCTTTGATGATCATCCTTGGTTACCCTGGCGATATTCACAGCGGTCTGTTTGGTCTATCAAACGGCATGTGGGGTCTACTATCAACAATTCCATTCCTATACATCATGTATGTTCTATGGGTTGAGTTGACTAAGAGCCTTTCAAGCCAGTCTGAGAAGATTCGCAAGTTGTTCCTTGGTCTACGCCTGTTGCTTATCGCAACTTGGGGCGTTTACCCAATCACCTTCGTCCTTGCAATGGGACAGACAGGTGCTCCAACAGCAGCTGACGTAGTTTCACGCGAAGTTGGATACAGCATTGCTGACATTTTGGCTAAGTGTTTGTTCGGTCTAATCATCTTCAGCATCGCTCGCATCAAGAGCGCTGAAGACGACAAGGCTTTTGCAACACAAGAAGGTCACTAAGCCTCAAAGAGAAGAGGCCACCTTATGGTGGCCTCTTTTTCTTTAACCTATTTCTAAATGGTCGCCTAGAGCTTGGCGAACCATTGGAATAACTTTTGAGCCATAGAGCTCAATCGATTTCATCAATTGTGAATGAGGCATTGCGCCGTTTGCATATTTCAAATCAAATCTGTTTGCACCTGTTGATTGCAATGCAACGATGATCTTCTCTGCAACAGTTTCAGGTGAGCCAACATAAACAGATCCGTTGGTTGCTTCGTTGAAGTAATGCTCGTAAGTCATCGGCCCCCATCCACGTTCACGACCAATACGACCGAAACCATCACGGTAGTGGGGCCAAAGTTCTTTCACTGCCTGCTCATCTGTTTCAGCGACGTGACCTGGTGAGTGAATACCGATAGCCAGTTGAGGCTGATTGAATCTCTCTAAAGATTCACGATAAAGTTCAGCGAAAGGTTTGAATCGGGCCGGGTGGCCACCGATGATAGCCAAGGCTAGGGTTGCTCCGTGCTTAGCTGCACGAATAACTGAATGAGGAGATCCGCCAACACCAACGCGAAGAGGGATTCTTCCCAGTTCGGTCTTTGGGTACACCGATTGATTAGTCAGCGATGCTCTGGTTTCCCCTGTCCAGGTAACCGGTTGTTCTTTTAGTAGTTCAACCAATAGCTCAAGCTTTTCTTCAAAAAGCTTTTCGTAGTCCGCAAGGTTATAGCCAAACAGCGGAAAGCTCTCAGTAAAGGAACCTCGTCCAGCAGTGATTTCAACGCGACCGTTCGCTAAGCCTGCAATGGTGGCAAATCTTTGATAAACCCTTACTGGTTCTTCGCTAGATAAAACTGTTACGCCAGTGCCGAGAATGATGTTGTTGGTCACAGTTGCAATACCAGCAAGGACTGTATCCGGAGCTGAAACAGCGAAGTCATCACGGTGATGTTCACCGATGTTGAAGTGGTTGATACCTAGTTGATCGGCAAGCTTTGCCTGCTCAACTATGTTCCTGATGGTTTGGCCAGCTGAGACCTGATTACCTTGATCATCAACCTCCATGTCTCCAAAGGTGTCTAATCCGAATTCGTATGGAAGCTTTACTGTCATGGTCTAAGCCTAGACATGTTTCCCAAGTTAGTCAAGGGGGGCTTTACTGAATTGGACCTTGTGGCTCAGGATAAACAAAACCATCAATCGCAGGGAAAACAAACAAATACAAAACAACAACCACAGCAGCCAGCAGTATCAAAGCCTGAATTGCTTTGAAGAATTTATTGCCAGGTAACTTATTCCAGATCCATGAATACATCAGCTACGCCAACCTTCCGGTTCTGTGGTTCCCTTAGAAACCAATTCCAACCAAACCACAATTCTTTGAGTGTTCACAAAGATAGGGGTGCAACTGGTCATAGTCATGTATCTTCCCTGTTTTTGTGCACCAGCTAACTCAGGTGGAATCCTTTCAATCACACTCACATCAGATGGATCAACGATCTTGGTTTGAAGATACTGATAAACAAAATAATGAGTTCCGGTCTTCACATAAACGCGATCACCTTCACGCAAAGTGTGAATCTGCTTGAATGCTCCACCAAAACCACCACGGTGAGCCGCAACAGCAAAGTTACCAACATAGCCAGGCATAGCAGTTCCGATGTAGTGACCAACACCTATCTCATTTAGAACAGGGTGCCATTTAGTTCCTTGAGCAATCAGCCTTGTCCAAGTTGGAGCAAAGCGTGGAACATAAATCTGAGCGAAGATGTCACCTAGTTTAGAAACTTTGTTGACTGGAACAAAACGATTATTCGATTTCTCATAACTGATAGCAAGAGTTGTTTGGTTATCACCAACAACATTGTCTTGATAGGTGGTTTTATAGCCAACAAATAAAAGCAGAATTAAACCAAGAGTAATTAATGTCTCGCCACCGCGAAAATATCTTTGACTAGATTTACTTGGCCCCGGTAGTTCGCCCCAATAAACTTTCGTACCATCGGTTAGAAGCTCAGGTAGGTTCATTCTGTTGCTGCCAACTGACCGCAGGCACCATCAATCTCTTTACCTCGAGTATCTCTAAGAGTTGTTGGTATACCTGCACGCTCTAACGTATTCACAAAAATATTCATCACTTCAGATGACGATGCTGTCCAAATAGAACCAGGAGTTGGGTTTAGTGGAATCGGATTTACGTGAACCCAACCTTTACCTCTAGCGTTTAGCTTCTCTGCTAGAAGTTCTGCTCTCCACTTGTGATCATTCATGTCTTTGATCAACGCATACTCAATCGAAACTCTTCGACCGGTCTTCTCAAAGTATTCTCTAGCTGCATCTAACGCTTCATCAACTTTCCAGCGAGAGTTCACTGGAATAAGTTCATCTCTTAGTTGATCATCAGGCGCATGCAAGGAAAGCGCGAACGTAACCGGAAGCTTTTCATCAGATAGCTTCTTGATAGCTGGAACTAAACCAACAGTTGAAACAGTAATATTTCTTGCAGACATCCCTAACTCATCAGGATTCACCATTGTTCGCACAGCCTGCATTAGACGGTTGTAGTTAGCTAGCGGTTCACCCATACCCATGAACACAATGTTTGAAACCCGCTCTTGGTACTCAGAATCTTTCTTGCCACCTAATTCACCAGCAGCAATAGCAGCATTAGCAGCGACCACTTGTTCAACAATCTCAGCAGCTGACATGTTCCTAGTTAGACCTGCTTGTCCTGTTGCACAGAACGGGCAGTTCATACCGCAACCTGCCTGAGAACTAACGCATAAAGTGATTCGACCGGGATAGCGCATCAATACTGACTCAACTAAAGCACCATCAAAGAGCCTCCAGAGGAATTTGATGGTATCCCCGTTATCTGTTCTTAGACGCTTAACTTCAGTCAGAAGCTTTGGTAAGAAAGCTGAAACCAGCTCTGCTCTTCCCTCTTGAGGAAGATCTGTCATGTCTTCTGGATTAGTAGTGTGGTGAACAAAGTAGTGCTTAGCAATCTGCTTCACTCTAAACCCAGGAACACCAACCTCTTTAGCTTTAGCTAAAGCTTCCTCATTAGTCATATCAACTAGGTGAACAGGCGGTTGCTTGATTCTAGGCTTAGCTTCGAATTCAAGTATTGGTCTTCCAGCAGCGTCTTTCTTCTGCTGCCAACCTTCTGTCGTCGGTCTAACCTGACGTTGATCAGTCATCGTTAGTCCTTACGGGGTTGGGCGTCCAGCGTATTGGAAAAGGTCTCCGTGTCTTAGGGGAACAATTCGAACTACGCGAAGCGGGTTAGGTGATTCAATCATCATGCCGTCACCTAAGTAAATCACAACGTGATACTTATCGCCATTGAAATCTGAAGTGTATGAGTACCACATCAGATCTCCAGGCTGAGCGTCTTTTAGTGGAACGAGTCTGCGTTTAGCTGCCATGTTGTAGAACTGGTTAGTTGCAGAGTGAGTTCCAATATAAACTCCAGCCGCAGCGTAAGAACCTTTACTCAAACCTGAACAGTCCCAAAGGTTTGGACCCATTGCTCCAAGCACATAGTGTTCACCTAATTGCTCTTTAGCAAAAGCAATCGCGATAGCAACTTTTCTTTGATCCGGTGGTCCAACGTCATACAAGCTTGGAGCATCGATAGGCCCAGTTGCATTTGGATCATTTTGTCTTGCCTCATCAGCTAGACCTTTAATTCTTTGTGCTTCAAGTGAAGTTGAAATGTTCTCTAACATTGCCAACTGCGAAGTAAAAGTAACATTCAAAGCTTTTTGTTCATCAACTTTTTTCTGCAAAGAGTTAGCTGCATCTTGAGCTTGTTGCAATGCAGTTTGAGCAGCGTCTGTCTTAACCGCTAGATCTGCTTTAGCAACTTTCAATTGACTCGCTAGAGCTGTTGCATACTGTTGTCTTTGAATTGCTGTCTTATAGATCTGATCTGATGATTGCGCTAGCTGCTCTTGAGCACCCAACTTATATAAAAGATTTCCTGCCTTATTACCGTTAAGGAAAAGGTTCAGAGAAGTTCCAGCTGCACCATTACGCCACATCTGGCTTGCTATCTGTGCTAACTGTTCTTTAGCGAGGCTAGCTTGCGCGGTAGCGGCTTTCACTTTCTTTTGTAAAACCTTGACCTTGGCTGCAACTGCATCTTCAGCATCCTTAGCCTGGTTGTATTTCTCGGCCTTGAGCATAGCTATCTTCTCTAAGGCCACCTGCTGATAGGTCAATGTAGTGATAATGCCTTGAAGGCGCTTGATCATGGCCCTCTTTTTAGCCACATTCTTCCTAGCATTGAGGACTTCCTGCTGGCTAGGGTAAGGCTTCTTAGCGTTAGCCGAATCAAGGGAAATAGGGGTAAAAACCAGCCCCGCGACCATAAGGAGGCCTATCAGCTTAGATCGCTTAATCTTCAAAGCCCATCGCCTCCTTATTTATAGGTGTTTTATCTAAACTAACACCGCTAAAGCCATTCTTTGGGTTGCCTAAGCCTTAGAAACCTTGTAACCTTGACCTTTGGTGCGATGTAGCTCCAACGCTTTTCGGCCCCATCGTTTAGTGGCCTAGGACGCTGCCCTTTCACGGCAGTAGCACGGGTTCGAATCCCGTTGGGGTCACGATAGCGTTGGTGTTTCAAAGTACTTCAAGGTCCTGTAGCGCAGTTGGTTAGCGCGCCGCCCTGTCACGGCGGAGGTCGCGGGTTCAAGTCCCGTCAGGATCGCTGCGATATAAAAATCGCTCAGCCTTTATTAGGTTGAGGCTGGATAGCTCAGTTGGTAGAGCGAACGACTGAAAATCGTTAGGTCCGCGGTTCAATCCCGCGTCCAGCCACCACTGATTCAATTCTTTCGACTCTCTCAAAATCCCCTGCGACAAAAATCAGTTCTTTGTTTTCCCTTTTACCTTTATTGCCAACCAGATCACCAGCTTTGTTATAGATACCTATTTGCGATCCGATATATCTTTTGTAATCGAATTCAAATAAAGCAACGGATGCATGACCGGCATCTAAACATGCCTGAGCAATATCGTGTGGTTCTACCCAACTCTCATCGTTATATGAAACCACTAACGTTTCGCATTTGGCTTTCGTGATCACATCTTTGAAAGCATTGGGCATAAGTTTTCTTTTATTGAAAACAGAATGATTAACTAAATCTCTAGAATCAATTCTTTTATTAGCTACGCCATAAACTTCTGGCTTATCCCAACGAACTAGTGTTTCCCAAATGTGATAGTTGGTGAAGTAACGATGTTGGTTATATGGAGGATCCATATAAAACAAATCCACTTTTGGTAATTCACCAACAACCTCTTCGGCTAAACCATGAACACTTTTGCCAGTCCCGGAAATTAGTTCTGGTATTTGTAATGACAAATCATGTTTAGAGCGATGTGACCAGCTTTTTAGATAAGCCATGTGTTGGCCGGTGGTGCTATCAACCCGATCAGCAGCAAGCATCAAGGCGGTCAACAGGATGTTGTAGTGTTCATCGCTAGTAAAGCTCTTAGCTAGCTCTTCCCGTATAGCGTCAATACGTTCACCGTTCTTAGGTTGAAAGAATCTGGCATTAATACAGAAATTCTCTGTGACGTAACCGCTAACCCCAGACAGCCTATTTAGATAATCAATCTTTTCTTGTAATTCATTGAGGTCAACTTTGTCCGCATCAGTCTCGATGTAACACTTAGCCAAAACATCGCTATAGGTAGCGGCATCAGAAGCAATGACTTCTAAGCCAATACGTTTGAACTCTTGGGCAACTCTGGTGGTTCCAGTAAAGAGGTCTACCGCTGTTTTAGCCTCTGCGGCTTGAGCAATAGCGCCTAAAACCCCTACCAGGGTGCGCTTAGAGCCCAAATACTTAATCACGCTTTACTCTACTTTGCCCCCTGAATACTAGGCTTGACCTTGGTAAATCACCGCAAACAAGAAAGCACATAATCATGGCAGTTTTAGCACGTCTACGTTGGGTTGGTCTGGTTTTCATCTCTATGGCCATCTCTTTGGTCATCATCGATGGAACCATCGTTAACACAATCTTCCCTAAGGTCATTGATGCCCTAAAGATCTCAAGCAACGAGGTTCAATGGGTTCAAGAAAGCTACGTTCTAGTCTTCGCTGCCCTGCTTCTAGTTTGGGGTTCAATCGCTGACCGTATCGGTCGAAGACTGCTCCTAGTAATAGGTATCGTAATCTTCATCGCTGCATCTGTTTGGGCTGGTTATAGCCAAGATGCAACCCAGATGATTCTTGCCCGTATCGTTCAAGGCTTCGGTGGCTCAATGGTGCTACCAACAACTCTTTCTCTTGTGAACGCTAACTTCCAAGGTAAAGAACGTGGAATCGCTTTTGCAGTTTGGGGTGCAACCATCGGTGGAATGGTGGCCCTGGGTCCTGTTCTAGGTGGTTGGCTTGCAACCAGTTTTGGTGATGACGGTTGGCGTCTAGCTTTCAACATCAACCTACCTATCGGTCTATTAATCGTTGCTGGCTTACTACTGTTTGTGAACGAATCTAAAGTCAAACAACGTTCAGGTTTCCCGGACATCTTTGGCGCATTGCTTTCTGTATTGCTTTTCCTAACCTTGGTCTTTGGTCTTATTGAAGGACGTAACTACGGTTGGTGGCAAGTCAACAAAGACTTCAAACTAGGTTCATTCGAATGGGGTAACCCAGGTATCTCCGTGATCCCAGTTTCTCTTTTGCTTTCAGTTATCTTCGGAGTTATCTTCGTAATCTGGGAAATCAGAAGAGAGCACGCTCATAAGCCTGTCCTTCTAGATCTAAACCTTTTCAAGATTGCATCATTTAGAAATGGTTCAATCGCAGCCCTAATCATCTCTATGGGTGAGTTCGGTATTCTGTTTGCTCTACCACTTTGGTTCCAGAACATCCTGGGCCTTTCCCCTGTTGATTCGGGTTTGGTTCTGCTTTTCCTAGCCGGAGGAGCTTTCCTAGCTTCAGGTGTTGGTGGAGCATTAAGTGGCAAGATTGCTCCAGCAGTTGCAGTGCGCATTGGCGTTGGCCTAGAAATGCTAGGTGTTATCGGTGTTGCCCTATTTGCTAACACCTCAAACGGTTGGGGTCCTCTAGCTCCATGCTTGTTCATCTACGGTATTGGTGTTGGTCTAGCAACCGCTCAGCTAACCGGTGTAATCATGGTTGATGTTCCTCAGGACAAAATCGGTCAGGGGTCAGGATCACAGAGCACTGTTCGCCAGATCGGTTCAGCTCTAGGTATCGCTGTTCTAGGAACAGTACTATTCACCCAGTTGCAGAGCAACCTTGTTGAGCGCCTAACCTCATCAGGCATGGATAAGGCTGTTGCTGATCAGGTAACCAACGCTGTTGTTGAATCAGCCGGTGGTGCTGTTCCAGGGCTAACCAATATCCCAGGTGTAACAGCTGAAAACGTTATGGCAGCTAAGGATGCTTTCACCCAGAGCGTTCAGTTCGCAGCTGTTGCAGCAGCAGTTTTCCTAGCCTTAGGTTTCCTAGCAACATTCAGATTGACTAAGAAGCACCACGGCGAATAAGAGAAGTAAGTTAGAGATTATGCCTGATAGACACGAACACGATAAAACTGCTCCTAAGAAGAACCATGCTTTTAGACGGATCTTCTTAGGACGAGCACTTCGAAACGAACGTCTAGAAGGTGAATTACTTCCTAAGACGATAGCTCTACCAATCTTTGCAAGCGACCCGCTTTCATCAGTTGCTTATGGTCCTCAAGAGCTCCTAATGATCTTGACCCTAGGTGGAGTTTCTTTCCTAACATTTGCTCCCGGCATTGCTTTGATGGTTGCTCTTTTGCTTACCGTGATTGTTTTGTCATATAGAAAGGTAATCCAGGCTTACCCTTCTGGTGGTGGTGACTACGAAGTTGCTAAAAAGAACCTCGGTCGTGGGGCTTCACTAGTTGTTGCTGCTGCACTTTTACTTGATTACATCATGACTGTTGCGGTGTCTATTGCTTCAGGAACAGATAACCTAATCTCTGCTTTCCCAGGCATTGCTGATTATCGAGTTGAAATCGCTTTTGGATTCCTTGTTCTAATCTTTGCAATCAACCTTCGTGGTATTCGTGAATCTGGTGTTTCATTTGCTATTCCAACTTACGTATTCATCACAACCGTATTCATCATGATTTTCTCTGGTCTATACAAGGTCTTCGTAATGCACGAAACTTTGGTAACCACATCATCTAGTTATCACGTTGACCCACTAAGTGATTATGCAAACAACCCAGCACAAATAGCAGTAATTCTTCTTTTGCTTCGCGCTTTCGCTTCTGGTTGCTCTGCTCTAACCGGTATTGAAGCTATTGCTAATGGTGTTCCAGCTTTCCGTGCACCAAAGATCAAGAACGCTAACTTCACAATGACCCTCATGGGTATCACTGCCGTAGCTATGTTCCTTGGAACCACTTGGTTGGCTCTAACCGCCGGCGTTCAATACATTGAAGATCCTGAGATGCAGTTGGGTAGTGCTAACTTCTTCTCAACTAACCCGCAACAGTCTTTGATGGCTCAGATAGGTATATCTGTTTTTGGTGAAGGTTCGATACTGTTCTATATTCTTCAGGCTGCTACCGCTGCGGTTCTTTTGCTTGCAGCTAACACTGCTTTCAATGGTTTCCCACTTCTTTCTTCAGTGCTATCTAAAGATGGGTTCGCTCCTAAGATGTTGCAAACCCGTGGCGACCGTTTGGTCTACTCAAATGGAATGCTCTCACTAGCAGCTGCTGCAGGATCACTAATCTTGGTGTACCAAGCTTCTGTCTCGGGCCTTATTCAGCTATACATCATAGGTGTATTCACCTCGTTTACTGTTGGTCAGCTGGGCATGATTGTTCACTGGAGAAGGGGTATCCGTGAGAAGAGCATTGGTCGCAAAGAAGCCCTAAGTGGTCTTGCTATCAACGGTTTCGGAGCTTTCCTAACCTCATCAGTTTTGATTATCGTAACCCTGACTAAGTTCACTCACGGAGCTTGGCTTGTATTCATCATCATGCCTGTTCTTTGGGTTTTGATGTATGAAACCAAGAAGTACTACGCAGAAGTTGAAGATGAAATCAAACTGAAGCCAGAGCTGGTCTTCGGTAGCAAAGGTGACTACGCAATTGTTCTTATGGACAAGCTAACTGCACCGCAGCTAAAAGCTTTGGACTATGCGCTTTCAAGTAAGCACGACAAGTTGGAAGTTGTTCACATCGCTGTTGATCCAGAGAGATCAGAACAGTTTGAAAAAGAGTGGGAAGAATATGGAATTCAAGTTCCACTTCGAATCATTCCTTCACCGTTCAGAGACTTCGGTGCTCCGCTAAGCGAATACCTGACCGAATACCGCGCTCAGCACGAAGAGCAGCGTATGGCTGTTTATCTTCCAAAGTATGTTGTTGGTCACTGGTGGGAGCACATCTTCCACAACCACCGTGCGAACCGTATCCGTAAGCAGCTGATGTATGTTCGCGGAGCGATGATTGTTCTAGTGCCTTGGAGACTTGAGTCAGCAGACAAGATTGATTTGTTCTCTAGAGCTCCTCTACCTGGAGATGTTCGACGCGGCGAATCTATGCGTGGACGTAGCACCATGAGAAGACACGAGGGTGGTAAGAACAAAGTCATCAAGATGGTTGCTCGTGAAGATGCAACCCCTGATGACATTCTTGACCCGAGAGACAATGAATAAATCTAAAAGTAAAGATTTACTTTTAGTCTTTGCAGGTGGTGCACTAGGTGCGCTACTGAGGTATTTCATCAGCATCATCCTTGAACTAACCCTTGGTCCAACTACTGCAGGAACACTTTCACTTTTTGTTGTGAACGTCGCTGGAGCAACATTCCTAGGTTGGGTTAACACTTCAGATAAACAAAACATCAGTTTGTTCTGGGGTGCTGGTTTCTCTGGTGGCTTCACAACAATGTCTGGTGTTGCACTATTCGCATACACTCAAGTTCCTGTTCTAGTTTTACCTTCACTAGCTGTGATGTTTGGGCTGGGTTTCATTGGCTACGCAGCTGGCAATAACCTAGGTCGAGTTCTAAAGGAGAAGAGATGAACTCTTTTGATCCTTTAGTAATTATTGGCATTGCCTTCCTAGCTGGAACTGGTTCGATGCTTCGTTACTTATTGAGTAAATGGAATGGCTACCTGAGCTGGGGCATCCTCTTAGCAAACGTAATAGCCTCATTTATTGCAGGTTGGGCCAGTACATTCTTTACTGATCAGACCAGCATTGCTCTACTGGTTATTGGTCTAGCCGGTGGTTTATCTACTTTTAGCTCTTGGGCTGCAGGAGCCGTGCATTTAGCTGCCAAAAGGCAGAATTTTGCTGCTGTTTCCTACACCCTGCTAACCCTGATACTTTCATCCACAGCAGCCTATTTGGGTCTATTACTGGGCTAACCCCTGATATACTCAAAGGCAGACTTATTGATTCCTGAACCTCAAAAGGGTTTGGCCAAGTAAAAAAGGGGGTCTCGCCATGGGGCGTGGCCGTCAAAAAGCGAAAAACACCAAGGTCGCTCGTGAGTTGAAATACTTCAGCCCAGACACCGACCTGACTGCCCTGCAGGCAGAGCTCGCAACCTCTAAAAGCAACGAACCCGACTATGAAGACAAGTGGGCAGATCTTTATCCTGAAGAGGATGACAAAACCGCTGCCCAGGATCCAGACAGCGGTTCTGCTTCAAACTAATTATTCTGCTTTAGGTTTTCTCAAACCAGATAAAACCACCAAAGCAATTCCAACAACCAACCAGGCAGATAGTGTTACCCACTGCATTGTGGTGTCCGCCTGAGGGAAGTAACTGATTCTTCGAAGCAGGTTAACTTCTGCACCTAGCGGTAGATACTGACCAAATATTCCAAATCCTGTTGGATAGAACTCAACTGGTAAGGCAACCCCAGCTAGTGGGTTACCAATAATGAAAAACAGTCCAATAACTGCAAGTAGTCCAGCTCGCTTAGCTAAACCAGCAGCACCCATAACGGTTAGTGAAACAGCTGCAATACCTAGGGCAACAACTAAAACTTCAAGGAAGTAGTTACCAGCCAGTGAACCTAACCAGAGGTTCAAAATTGCAACGATAGATGACGCAGCTAATAAGCCAGCAATACCTGCAACAGCAAACTTCTGTGAACGCTTGCGCAATCTCAACGAACCTAGGATTCCAACAACAATTCCAGCAATAATCAAAGGAAGAGAACCTGCACTCAAACCTAAACCTCTAGGGTCTTTAGTTCCAACTGAAGCCAAATCAGTTACCTTGAAAACAAAAGCACTACCGCCATTGGCTTTAGTTAACTGATTACCTAACTCTGTCCCAATGTTTGTAATCAATTGCGCCATAGCTGGGCTAGCCCCAGTCGCAATCATGATCTCTGGGTTGCTGTCTAGAACGATAGCCCCATAAACTTCACGACGCTCAACCGCCTTCTTTGCAGCTGCAATATCTTTATATTCAATGAACTTGAATGAACCTTTTTGAACTGAATCAAACTGACCTTGAAGACCCGAAGCGACGTTAGGAACAGGGGAGGTAACACCGATTGGAACATCTTTGGGGGTTGCGGTTGCAACCGGCCAAGCAAAAATTGTGAGGATGGTACTCACAATAACTGTGACCATCACTGAGATTTGAATGACTGGAGCCCAAAAAGCCCTCTTTTCGCTAGTTGATTCGGACATTCGCTAACTCCTAAATAGTTTGTTTATTAAGTCTCTCAGTCGGATTCTGCTAACTCGGGAGAACGCTCTGACAAGAAATATCGGTTTTGTAACTCGCCAGACCAAAAGCGTTCTACTGGAGTAGTCTTTTTTCAACAGGGTGGAGGGGCATATGAAAAGGATTCTTCTAAAGGCATCACTAGTGTTGGTGTTAATATTTCTGACTTCAGGTTGCATGAAGCTAAAGATGAACTTGGTAGTTGGGAAAGATGACACAGTCTCAGGATCAACCGTCCTGGCTTACTCCAGAGCAGCTGCATCCTTTAGCGGGTCAGGTATTTCTTCTGCCTTAGATCCAAACCGTTTGTTCAAGGACAAGTCTTTAATAACCATTACCCCTTATGAAGACAACTCTGGATATGTTGGCAATAAAGTCACTTTCAAAAAACAAAGCATTGAATCATTTAAGCTTGGTGCCACAAATCAAACTATTACCTTCAAGCGTCACGGTAGTGTGATTGATGTCAACGGAGTTATAGATTTAACTTCTAATGGGCTGGACACTTCTTCAAATAATCCAGAGGACGGCTTCACTAACTCAGCATTTGATTCGAATGATATTTCGATCAAAATAACCCTGCCTGGCAGCATATCAAGTTCAACAGGTCAAGTTAGTGGAAATACTGTAACGTTCACTGGCAAACCCGGTGAAGTAATAAAGATTCAGGCTAGTTCAGATGAGAATCCTTCTCCACTACCAACCATTCTTTGGAGTTTGGCATTGTTATTAGCTGTCGCAATATTCATTTGGTTTATCTGGAGATCAAACCGTAAGGGTGAAAATATAAAGGAACTTAATTCACCTAAAGATATTTAGGCGAAACTACCAACGAGTCGAACTGCTCCACCATCAACACCTTTAGCGCCCTGAACATAGCCTTCTAGACTACAGTCGTTAGATTCAACGATGCCAAGGGTCCAGGTCTTAATGAATTGGTTTAGGTAGGTTTGAACCTCTTGAGCCTTATCGCCTTTGACAATAACGGCAAAGCCAAGTCCTAGGTTCCAGGTTCCTTCAACGGCTGTTAGATCTAGTTTTGCCCAACTAGTTAATGCTTGGAAAACATCCAAAGGACGCCATGAAGTTCTTTCAACATCTAGCGTTGTGTTCTTAGGTAATACTCGAGCTAGATTAGCTGCAATACCGCCACCTGTGATGTGGCTCATAGCTTTGACTGAAGCACCAAGATCGCTTTCTAAAAGGTTATTCAGAACGTGTGTGTAAAGTCTGGTTGGCTCAAGTAATGCTTCACCTAAAGTGGCATTTCCGAACTCTGGGTAGGTAACTCTGTAGTCAAGCTTGTTATCAGCAATGATTTTTCTAACCAACGAGAAGCCATTTGAGTGAAGTCCGGATGCTTCCAAACCTAAAACAACATCACCCACCTGAACCTTGTGTGGCCCTAAAAGATTCTTGTATTCAACTGCACCAACAGCAGCACCAGCAACGTCATACTCATCCGGTTTAAGTAATCCTGGGTGTTCGGCTGTCTCACCACCAATAAGTGCAACGCCAACCTGCGAACAAGCCTGGGCGATGCCTGAAACAATATCTGCAATACGTTCCGGAACGACTTTACCTGTTGCAATGTAGTCGGTCATAAACATGCTCTTAGCCCCAACCACAACAATGTCATCAACAACCATGCCAACTAGATCTTGACCGATGGTGTCATGCTTATCCATGATCTGAGCGATAGCAACTTTGGTTCCAACACCATCGGTTGATGTTGCAAGTAGTGGTCTATCAAAGTTTTTTAGAAAAGAAACATCAAACATTCCAGCGAAGCCACCAAAGCCACCAACAACATTGTCATTGAGGGTTCCTTTGATTGATTTCTTCATTAACTCAACGGCCAAATCCCCCGCGTGAGTGTCAACTCCTGATTGAGCGTATGCGTCAGTCATCAGATGCTTTCAAAATTGCATCCAGTTCACTATCTGGTCCTGGATTGCAAGCAGCAGCTGGTTTCTCTAGAAGATCTTTACCTAATCTGTCCTCAGCTGGCAGTTCAATTGGATATTTACCGGTGAAGCAAGCGGTGCAGAGCTGATTCTCTTCTTGGTTGGTTGCTTGAACCATTCCATCTTTAGATAGGTAACCAAGAGAATCGGCACCAATAGATTGTCTAACTTCTTCAACTCCTAGACCAGTTGCAATAAGTTCTGCTCTGGTTGCAAAGTCAATTCCATAAAAGCAAGGCCAAGTAATCGGAGGGGATGAGATTCTGACGTGGATCTCTTTAGCTCCTGCTTCTCTGAGCATTTGAACTAAAGCTCTTTGAGTGTTACCTCTAACAATTGAGTCATCAACAACGATGATTCGTTTACCTTTGATTTGTTCTTTGAGTGGGTTCAGCTTTAGGCGAATACCGCGCTGCCTAATCGTTTGTGAAGGTTGAATAAAAGTTCTACCAACATAAGCGTTCTTAACTAAACCGTGACCGAAAGGAATACCTGACTCTTGGCTATAACCAATAGCAGCAGGTGTTCCTGATTCAGGAGTTGGAATAACTAGATCTGCTTCAACTGGATATTCTCGAGCTAGAGTTTTACCCATCTCAACGCGTGCTTCATAAACAACTCGTCCATTGATTGTGGTGTCTGGTCTTGCTAGATAAACATATTCGAAAACACAACCAGCTCTTTTAACTTCAGCAAATCTAGTTGAACGAAGCCCATGCTCATCAATAGCGATAAGTTCACCAGGTTCAATTTCTCTAACGTAGCTGGCACCAACAATATCTAATGCAGCTGTTTCTGATGCAACAACCCAACCACGTTCTAATCTTCCAAGAACTAAAGGTCTAACACCTTGCGGGTCTCTAGCTGCATACAAAGTTGTTTCATCCATGAAAACTAAACAATATGCTCCACGAACTTTAGGAAGAAGCTCTAAAGCTGTTGCTTCCAGGGTGTGATCCATATCCCCAGCAAGTAAAGCGGTTAGCACTGCTGTATCGGTGGTGTTACCACCGGTAATCTCATTCTCTGTTTGATCTGGATACTTCTGTTTCAACATCTCTAAAAGTTCAGAAGTGTTAATCAGGTTACCGTTGTGACCTAGAGCAACTGTTCCTGAAGCTGTTCTACCAAGTGTTGGTTGAGCATTTCTCCATGAAGAAGCACCGGTAGTTGAATAACGGTTGTGGCCAACAGCAATGTGACCAACTAGAGATTCAAGAGAAGATTCTGAGAAAACTTGAGAAACAAGACCCATGTCTTTATAAACAAGAATCTTCTTTCCGTCAGATGTTGCTATACCTGCAGATTCTTGACCGCGGTGTTGCAAAGAATAAAGTCCAAAGAAAGTTAGCTTCGCTACTTCTTCACCTGGAGCCCAAACACCGAATACGCCACACTGGTCTTGCGGACCTGACTCGTCAGGAAGCAAATCATGATTCAGTAAACCATCGCCACGAAGCACAGGCAGATCCTCTTTATATAGGGGGTCTCGGTGGGCTGTATTGCGATTAACTCGCATTACATAAGAAGTTTAGCGGTTGAGTTAGCCCTCGAGGATCTCAGGCAGCAGGTTGCGACCTGAATACTCAAATGAGTTACCCTGGCTCTCCAAATGCTTTGCAAAGATGCGCGTGCTTTCAACCAAATCTTGTTGTTTAAAAAGAACCAAAGACCTGTTGCATTTAGCTAACCGGATAGGCCAGTTCGACCAGGACTGCCCTAAAGCAGGATGTTGAATAGGGTGATTCAGGGTTGCATTCCAACCCCAGGAAGACAGTAGAAGTTCAGCTGCCTTACGAAGATTGGCTATGAACTGCTCATCTTTGGCAAGCTCATCTATGGTTTCTTTGTTTACTGTGTATTTAAACCCGAATGAACTGGGGGCATCGATGGGGAAGGTCCACCAGTCATAGTGATTTGAATGGAAAGCATCCCAATGGCCTCCCTTGGCCCAAGATCTGAACTTATCAACCTGCATAGCCTGCAGTTTCTTTAGCTCCTGGACTCCAACAAACTCAGTCATCGCTTAGAGCCTTACCTTTAGCGGTAGAACCTCTTCAAGAGTTGCTCTAACCCCGCTGGCACTAACCAAATGGCTTGAAAGCACCTCGGACCAGGTCATTATCCCCAGAGCAAGATCAAACCAAACTTCAGGCTTCATCTCAACAACGTTAGGTGGAGTTCCTCTTGTGTGTCTGGGTCCTTCAATACACTGGGTTGCTCCAAAAGGTGGAACACGAACCTCAACGCTGTTGCCTGGAGCTTTCTCAGCTAGCTCTTCAAGTAGATATCTAACAGCCATAATCAAATCATCGTCCTTAGTGACATCTAAGGCTTCTTGACGTTTACGTAGAACAGAATTAATAGAGGCGACGCCTTCGTTATGTGAAATACGCCTTCTAGCCATATAAACAGGTTACCTGCGACACGCTCAGGTTTTTAACAGGAACTGCGACTTGGATTTAGGTATGACAAACATAAAGACTCTGCTCGTAAAAGTTCCTGCAATCACCTTGTTCTTTTGGATTATTAAGGTCCTCAGCACCACAGTCGGCGAAACTCTAGCCGACTACCTGAACTCGAACCTAGGTTTGGGAGATAACGGCACCATTACTGTGATGACGGTTGTTCTAATCGTCTTGCTAACCGCCCAGCTGTTGCTAAGAAAATATGTTCCGGGAGTTTATTGGGCAACTATCGTTGCGGTAAGCACAGTTGGAACATTGATTACAGATAGCATGCACAACAACTTTGGTTGGCAGAACTGGCAGCTAACTATTCTTTTCGGTGTCATCTTGATTGCTGTGTTTGCTATTTGGTGGACACAAGAAAAAACTCTTTCAATCAAAACTATTAACACACGCAAGCGTGAAAGCTTTTACTGGATAGCCGTGCTCGCAACATTCGCAATGGGAACTGCTGGAGGAGACATCTTCCTAGACGATCTAGGTTTCCCGCTACTGGAATCAACATTCATCTTCTTAGGTGTGATTGCAATTATCGCTGGACTATGGCGAACAAAAGTATTGGGTTCTGTATTTGGTTTCTGGAGTATTTATATCCTCACTCGACCACTCGGTGCAAGTTTCGGAGACTACCTGTCTTTAGGTAAAGATGAAGCTCCAGATGCATTAGGACTAGGTGCCCAGAACGTTACTCTGGTGTTCCTAGGTTTAATTGTTGCTCTAGTTGTTTACCTTTCGGTAAGTAAAAGAGACGTCATCGACTCCGAATAGCTGGACCTGTTTATAACCAAAGCAACAAAACACTGACCCTGCCACAATTCCCTTGCTGGAAAGACTGCATGGCCGGTCTAGCCAGAGATAGAACAAAACCCCCAGCACAAACTGGGGGTGATGTTTGAACCTCTTGACGAGGGTCGAATCGGAAGAAACCTCCGAAGCGATCTACGCTTCGAGTATCTCATAACTTTCTTTTTTTGGGAATAGTTATGCACTTCCGGTTCGGCCCTTCCTTTGGTCCATGCCCTACGGGAGGACAACAGATGAGTAAAACTCAACTTGTTGTTCTGATTCTGACGCTGGTAAAGATAATCATTTTGATTGTCGAAGCTATCATCAAGATCAGGTAAGAACCAAGTAAGCCCCGGTGCTATACATCGGGGCTTACCCCATATGGCTGTTTATAACTTCAATCAAAAGTTTTCATAAATGTGAAACTTCATCTGCTCGACTAAAACGCATGGTTGGTTTAGCCAGAGATGAAATAAAGCCCCCGGCAGGAACCAGGGGCTTTATTTGAACCTCTTGACGAGGGTCGAATCGGAAGGAAACTCCGAATCCACTTGTGATTAAGAGTATAAGTAAAACTATTTGAATTTGGAATAGTTTTACACCTTCCGGTTCGGCCCTTCCTTAGGTCCATGCCTTACGGCTAAATACAAATTCACAAGGCTCTGCTTTAGTTATTTCAAAAGTGAAAGATTCTGCCTCACAAACTAGTATCAACAGCGTGGCTAATGCAAATCTATAAGTCAGAAGTAGCACTGATACTTGTGATGTGATGGAAACCAAGCCAACCGCAATTGTTTATGTTGATGGATTGAATCTATATAAAAGACTTCTAGAAGGTAGCCCTGAGTACAAATGGCTCGACATTTACAAAATGGCGGAGATTCTGCTGCCCACGCACGAAATAGTCACTGTCCACTATTTCACATCAAGAATAAAGCCTCCTATTAATGACCCCCAGGCGCCAAATAGACAAGACGCCTACATACGTGCCTTGCAAGCAAACTGCAACAAGGTGACAGTAACGTTTGGAAGAATGACTTCCAAGGATCGTCTATTTCCAAAATCTCCGATTGTTATCGATGAAGACGGAAGGCCCGTTCTAGTAAAAGTTCGCATGACTGAAGAGAAAGGGTCCGATGTGGCGTTGGCTTCAAGAATGGTTATGGATGCCGCTGCAGGGAGAGCGGATATGTTTGTCTTAGTCTCTAGCGATTCAGACTTTGCCCCTACCCTAGAACTGTTAACATCTGAACTCAGAGTCAAAATTGGGCTGCTCTCTCCATCCCCTAAGCCGTCACGCTCGCTTGTCTTAGCAAATCATCAGCTTGTAAAGATCATAAGAAATTCAATACTCAGCGATAGCCAAATGTCGGAAAGTGTGGGCGTGTCAGGAGCTTTCGTCAAACGTCCAATCCCATGGATTAAAAACGGAACCCCCTAAGTAATTAGGGGGTTCGTGCCCCGAGCCCACAAGCAAGGGGGATGTAATAGAACAATAACACTAACCCCCTGACATTGAAAGTGTTTGGTCTTGCTCTTCTGAATTTTGTTAAACTTGAGCAAGATAAACTTCAGTTATGAAAATCTTGGTGCTTGGCTCAGGGGCTCGCGAGCACGCGATTATTAAAGCTCTAATCAGAACCGGCACAGCACCGCAAAACATCAGCTGTGCTCCTGGTAACGGCGGCATTAGCCAAGAGGTTTCTGTTATTTCTCTAAACCCTAATGACCCAGAGGCAGTCACAACTTGGGCTAAAGAACACCTTATAGATCTAGTAATCATTGGACCTGAAGCACCTTTGGTTGCAGGTGTTAGTGATGCGCTAAGAACCGAAAACATCGCTGTTTTTGGTCCTTCACAAAAAGCCGCTCAGCTGGAAGGTTCTAAATCTTTTGCTAAAGAGGTCATGGCTGCGGCTGATGTTCCTACCGGGATGGCTAAAGAGTGCGCAAATATTTCAGAAGTTGAGCATGCTCTAAATGATTTTGGTGCACCATATGTTGTTAAGGCTGATGGGCTTGCAGCCGGTAAAGGTGTGATTGTTACATCAGATAAACAAGCTGCTTTAGATCACGCTAAAACTTTCTTGGATCAAGGCATGGGGATTCTGGTTGAAGAGTTCCTTGATGGTGAAGAGGTTTCACTGTTCTTTCTAAGTGATGGTTCATCTGTCTTGCCGTTATCACCGGCTCAAGATTTCAAGAGAGCTTACGATAACGATGAAGGACCAAACACTGGCGGCATGGGTGCATACTCTCCGCTACCTTGGTTACCCGAAGGTTTTGTTCAAGAAGTTCAAGATCGTGTTGCTTTACCAACAATTAGAGAGCTAGCCAGACTAGGTATGCCATTTGTTGGTTTGTTATATTGCGGGCTTATTGTTACTAAAAAAGGTATTCGAGTTATTGAATTCAATGCACGCTTTGGTGATCCAGAAACACAAGTAGTTCTAAGAAGACTTGTTAGTCCTTTAGCCTCCCTATTACATAAATCAGCTACCGGTCAATTAGCTTCCGCTATTGAACCTGAGTTCAGTAAAGATGTTGCTATCACTGTGGTTTTAGCAAGTGAAGGATATCCCGTTTCTTCTGCACCTAACCGTCCGATAACTGGTTTATTAGATGCATTAGAAGATGAACACATCGAGATTGCTCATGCTGCAACTAAACAGGATGGTGAAGAACTTATTGCAACCGGTGGAAGAGTTCTAAGTGTTGTTTCGATGGCAAAGAATTTCCATAATGCGCGTAAACATGCTTATAAAGCGATAGAACAAATAAAACTTGATGGTTCGCATTACAGAAAAGACATTGCAGCAAAAGTTGATGAGGGTAAAGATGACTAAAGCTATAGTTGGTTGGCAACATGTTTATAGCGGTAAAGTCAGAGACCTCTATGAATCAACTGAGCACCCAGAACTTATTCTGGTTGTTGCAAGTGATCGAGTTAGTGCCTTTGACCGAATACTCTCTCCTGAAATCCCAGATAAAGGTAAATACCTAACCACCCTTACTAAATGGTGGTTCGAGAAACTTAATGTTCCTAATCACACAAGTAACAGTGTTGATGTTCCTGAAGAAGTTAAAGATAGAGGAATGGTTTGTCTCAAGTTAGAGATGTTCCCTATCGAATGTGTTGTTAGAGGCTACCTATCTGGTTCTGGATATAAGGATTACTTTGCAACAGGTGAAATCTGCGGTGTGAAACTACCTGCAGGTTTATCTCTAGGAGACAAACTACCTGAACCAATATTCACCCCTGCTTATAAAGCACCTCTAGGTGATCACGATGAAAACATCAGTTTTGAGAGAGTTATTGAACTAATTGGTCAAAACAATGCAGACGCTCTAAGAAAGATATCTTTAGATATCTTCAAGACGGCCAGTGAACTGGCTGAAAAAGCGGGGCTTATTTTGGCAGATACCAAGTTTGAGTTTGGAATAAACCCTAAAACCAACGAAATCACTTTGGCAGACGAAGTGCTAACCCCAGATTCATCTAGATACTGGTCTAAGGCTGCTTGGGAGTCAGGCAACAGAACAGACAGCTTTGACAAGCAGATAGTTAGGAACTGGCTAGCTTCAAACTGGGATCAAGCAGCAGAACCTAACCCACCAGCGCTTCCTAACGAAATTGTTTCCCAAACCAGGGCTAAATACGCCCAACTGGTTGACACTTTGCAGGGCAACTAGGTACTAGTTGCCGGTAGAGGCAATTAATTGATACATGCCCGTAGAAGATTGATACCTTGTATTGAACCAGGTCAGAAGACATGTACTCGAGCTTGGCAATTGATATGTGGTTGGGTTTTGTCCTGACATTAGGAATCCTGCTGGGGTTAGATGGTTGACGTCTGCAGATGAGCATCCATCCGCCGCAAAGTAAAAAGGTTGTGGGTCAGGCTCTAGGCCATTACTTGTGGCTGATTTTACAAAGAGAATCGACAAGCGCGAGCTCCCTGCAAGGGACTTTGTGCAGCTATATGTGCCGTAACCATAGCTAATTGTCGCGACTGAATTGCCTATGCATCCCACGCCACCACTGTTCGAATATCCTGATTGAAGTGACCACACATCGCTACCCTGCATATTTGCTGAGGCTAGCGCCTGGTCGTAACTGTACCCAGGATCGCCCTTCTCACCTTTTTGACCTTGCGGCCCAATTGAGCCCGTCTCCCCTTTGACGCCCTGCGGCCCTGCAACACCAGTGCCCCACTGGATTGGTGTAGTGCCCGCACTGCAGGAAACCGGTGTATAGGACACACGAATAACGTTTCCATTTCTAGGCGTTGAGCATGCGTAAATGGTTCCATTGCTCTGGTCAGCATTCGACGAACCGATTACCACACCCATGGTTATAGCGACTATTCCTGCCGATAACAGAACAATTTTCTTCATTCGGATCTCCTTTGTCTCTTATTAATTATGTTCTCGTTTGGGAATGTTATGCGGTATTGCGGCTCAAGGTGTCTCAACTAGATTCAAGGTTTTCTTGCCTGGCATCTGGATGGCAAAAGTTACAAGCCACAGAGAAACGCTAAACTAGAGGTATTCCGAACCGCTGAAGATTCGGTGTATTTATTAGCCCCAACCACATAATCGGGAGCAAACTGTGCCAAAAATCATCGTTGAAGTAATGCCTAAAGCAGACCTATTAGATCCAGCTGGTAAAGCTGTTGCTAACTCTTTGCAGCGTCAGGGACATTCGGCTATCACCAATGTTCGTATTGGTAAAAGAATTGAACTTCACTATGAAGAGGCACCAACCCCTAAGCAGATTGAAGATGCTAAAGAGATAGCTGCATACTTCCTATCTAACGGTGTTATCGAAGACGTTGTTTCTGTAAGCGTTGAGGAACTGTAGAACCTGATGAGAATTGGTGTTGTTACTTTTCCTGGCACTCTAGATGACCGTGATGCTCAAAGAGCTGTTCGTTTAGCTGGTGCTACACCTGTTTCACTGTGGCATGCAGAGAAAGACCTGCACGATGTTGATGCAGTTATCCTGCCAGGTGGTTTTAGTTTTGGAGACTATTTACGCTGTGGTGCAATTGCAGCACAGGCTCTAGTAATGGAAACAATTATTGATGCTGCCTACGGTGGTCTTCCTGTTCTAGGTATCTGTAATGGTTTCCAGATTCTGGTTGAAGCAAACTTGCTTCCTGGTGGTCTAATCAGAAATGAACACCAACACTTTATTTGTCGTGATCAGAAACTTATTGTTGAGAACGTTGACACTGCCTGGACTAACCAGTTCACTTTAGGTCAAGAGATCACTATCCCACTTAAAAACGGTGAAGGTGGATACATCGCTAAAGAGGAAACTCTAAAGAAGCTTGAAGGCGAGGGTCTTATTGCTTTTAGATATTCTGAAGTGAACCCTAACGGATCTTTCAATAACATTGCTGGTCTTCGTAATAGCAAAGGTAATGTTGTTGGTTTGATGCCTCACCCTGAGCATGCTGTTGAACCAGGTTTTGGTCCAGATACCGATAAAGCTATGCGCAGTGGTGTTGATGGGTTGAACTTCTTCACATCAGTTTTGAACTGGATGGTGAAGGCATAATGACTAAAAACATTTCTGTTGACACAACCAAAGAGGCCAAGAAAACTCCAGACAAGGCTCAGCCTTGGAAAGAGCTTGGACTAAAGCAAGAAGAGTATGACCGCATCAAAGTAATTCTTGGCAGAAGACCAACCAGCGCTGAGTTGGCTATGTATTCGGTTATGTGGTCTGAACACTGTTCATATAAGAGTTCAAAGATTTATCTTCGTCAGTTCGGTGAGAAAGTAACACCGGAGATGCGCAAGAACCTCATGGTTGGTATGGGTGAGAACGCTGGTGTTGTTGACATTGGTGAAGGCTGGGCGGTTACTTTCAAAGTTGAATCACATAACCACCCAAGCTACATTGAACCTTTCCAGGGTGCGGCTACCGGTGTTGGTGGAATCGTTAGAGACATTTTGACTATGGGTGCTAGACCGATTGCAGTGATGGATCAGCTTCGCTTTGGTGCTGTTGATCACCCTGACACAGCACGTGTGGTTAACGGCGTTGTTTCAGGTATTAGCTTCTATGGCAACTGCCTAGGACTTCCAAACATTGGTGGAGAGACTGTCTTCGATAAGGTTTACCAAGGAAACCCATTGGTTAACGCGCTATCTGTTGGTGCTCTAAGACATGAAGATCTTAAGCTTGCTAAGGCGACTAACCCGGGTGATCTTGTAATTCTGTTTGGTGCCAGAACTGGTGCCGATGGTATCGGGGGTGTTTCTGTTCTAGCTTCAGAAACATTTGATTCTGAAGGACCGTCGAGAAGACCTGCTGTTCAAGTTGGTGACCCTTTCGCTGAAAAAGTTCTCATCGAATGTTCACTTGAACTATATGCGGCTCAAGTTGTTGCTGGTATTCAAGACCTCGGTGGTGCTGGTTTGTCTTGTGCAACTAGCGAACTTGCATCTAACGGTAATGCCGGTATGAAAGTTCAGCTGAAGAATGTTCTACTAAGAGATGAGTCCCTTACCCCAGAAGAAATTCTGATGAGTGAATCTCAAGAGCGCATGATGGCTATTGTTCCTAAGAAAGATCTAAAAGCCTTCACAGATATCGTCAACAAACATGAAGTTGAGTTCAGCGTCATGGGTGAAGTTATCAAAGAGCCAAGACTTTACATTATGTGGGGTGACGAAGAAATCGTTAACGTCCCACCTAGAACAGTTGCTCATGATGGCCCTGTTTATGAAAGACCGGTTGCATACCCGAGCTGGATTGATTCACTTAAAGCCAACTCTGCTTCAACTCTTCCTAGAGAAACATCAGAAGAAGCACTTAAAAGCCAAATCAACCAGGTTGTTTCATCTCCTAACCAGGCTTCAAAGAGTTGGATCACCGATCAGTATGACCACTATGTTGGTGGTAACACTGCACTAGCGATGCCAGATGATTCAGGTATGGTTCGCGTTTCAGAAGAAACCGGTCTAGGTGTTGCAATAGCAACAGATGCTAACGGTAAATACTGCCAACTAGATCCATACACAGGAACACAATTAGCGTTAGCTGAAAGCTACCGCAACGTAGCCGCCTCTGGTGCTTCCCCTATGGCTGTAACAAACTGTTTGAACTTTGGTTCACCTGAGAACCCTGAAGTGATGTGGCAGTTCAAAGAAGCAACAGCTGGTTTAGCTGATGGTTGTTTAGAGCTAGGCATCCCAGTTACCGGAGGTAACGTATCTTTCTATAACCAAACCGGTGATGTTGCCATCTACCCAACACCGGTAGTTGGTGTTCTAGGTGTTATTGATGATGTTGCTAGAAGAATTCCTTCAGGTTGGCAAGATGAAGGTAACAACATTTATCTACTAGGTATCACCAGAGATGAACTAGATGGTTCAGCCTGGGCTGAAACCATCCATGATCACCTAGGTGGTAAACCCCCTGTAGTTGACCTAAAGCAAGAAAAAGCCTTAGCAGAACTTATGCATGGAGCTAACCTGCAAGGTCTTATCGCTTCTGCTCACGACCTATCTGAAGGTGGTCTAGTTCAAGCAATCATCGAAAGCTCACTACGTTTTGGTGTTGGAGCAAGAATATGGCTCAACGAAATACTAGAGCGAGACAATGTAGATCTAACAGCAGCCCTATTCAGTGAATCTCAAGCCAGAATGCTTATCTCTGTTGGCAGAGAAGACGACGTCAAGTTCGTAGGCCTATGTGAAGCTAGAGGAATACCTGTTCTAAGAATCGGTGTAACAGACAGCACCAAAGAGCTAATTATCCAGGATGTCGCAGGCTGGACCATAGAAGAACTAGCTAGAGAACATGAAGGAACTATTCCTGAGCTCTTTGGCTAAACGGCAAAGGCTGACTGGTTTCTAATCTCGACTTCGATCTTGGTTCTTGCCATGGCATCACGAACTAACCTGTATGCCAAAGCTGTAGCTGAGGATAAATCAGAACTTGACACTTGAACACGGATGTTTATAAGGCCGTTTGCGGCCTCAGCACCCCCATGGACATCACCGACAGATTCTAATGTTTGAGCCAATTCATTGATTTCATCAAATAACACGTCACTATTTTCATCGAAACCAACAGGGTTTAGCTGAAGGTCAAATCTGATGTCAAATTCCTTCATTTCATTACCCTCAATTCTCGATAACAGGTCTGGTTTCTCAAATACTGTTTTACCTTATTTAGATAATAAGGGTCGCTAGGCGTGATGTGTATCCACTTTTTATGTTTCATGGGGCAAGGGCAAAAGGCTCTGTAGTACTTAGGTGGGCTCTTAATTTCCCAACCTTGCTCGTGCAAGAACCTGAGGAGTTCCTCAATGTCTTTATCTGGATGCTTGATCCAAGGCCTATTGCTACTCGACATCTAGACATTATGACTAAGGCGAAATTGTTTCGTTCAGATTATCCACAAGAACTAAAAATCGTCGCTAACCTAAACCCCAGGCCTGAAGGCCCTCTTTCCATTCACTGTGGTGCATATTTCCCCCCTCCACTTATCAAAATAGTAGGAAGGTGTGACATCCATAGAGATACAAGAACAAAGGCTAATTGGTTGGGATTCGAAGCACGGGCACTCCTGTACCTATGCAGTGTCTGGAGAAGTATCGCTTGGTTAGTGAGTACCTGGTTCCGAGTGGTAACTCAGAGCCGACGGCTATCACCCTGAACCAGCCTTCTCCTCCTCCGTAACTAACCCGATAATTTGAATGGCTTTCCGAGCCGATAAGAAATTTATTCATGTCGTCATCGTTTTTAGCAAAAGCCTGCTGCATTTCTGGAGAAGGTGCAATGAGGAGGTAATCCACTAGAGCCTCTTCAGAAAAGACGATTGTCTTTGATTCTAAGAAGGCCGATAGGGCCTCTAGGTGCGTTGGATCAGCCGTTGAAATCTTCAGCCCATCCAATGTTGGGGTAAGGCTGACGTAAACAACTTCATCACTGTGTTTGCCTATAAGCGCTAACCTGAAGTGAAGCGTCTGGTCAATGATCATGCGCTTTGCATTTTCCATCGAACAGTGCGCTTGTTCAAAGCTTTCCATCCAGCAGTCGTGAGAATTCTTCTTAGATAGGAAGTCTGAATATTTCATAGACATCGCGCAGCGCTCGCAATTTACCCAGATGTGTTGTGAATAATCTGTGTCTTCACCACTTCGGTAGCCTTCTGCTGAAAGGAACTTGAACACTTGCTCTGGTAAGCCGGTGCGATGATTACGGTGTCCATACCGTTGATATGGTGAATCTAGATAGACAAGACCACAGCTGCAGGTCTCATGACCATCCTCACGAGTTAAGCTCATGTGAACATCTAGCTCTGGTTGTATTTTTGGATCTATCCCATTAGCTTGCCCGATAAGTGAATCTGGGTAGTAATACCTGAATATTTCTAGTTCTGAATGTGGGTACTTAATAATGTTTGTATCCAT
>CANGBK010000007.1 GCA_947452235.1 Micrococcales bacterium | reverse complement strand
CGTTTAGCGTGGGCTGTTACTGTTCATAAATCTCAAGGTCAAACTTACGATGAAGTAATCATCGACATGGGCTCCGGCGCTTTTTCTTCTGGTCACACATATGTCGCGCTATCGAGAGTTCGCTCACTTGAAGGTTTGTATTTAACTAAACCGATTCGCATGAAAGATATTCAAGTTGATCCTCAGGTGATCGAATTCATGGGTAATGCAAGACCACCTATTCATCAGGATCCGCTAGGAATTTAGCCACCAGTTGATTGGGTGTTCTAATCTCATGCCCCACCAAGATTCTTTGTGACCAGTTCCAGGGAAAAGATCTGCTTTGTAATGAAGATCTCGCTTCCATCCAGCTTTATCCATAGCTTCAACAAAGTTGTAATGCCATGAAGCGAACTCGGCATCTAGCTCTTCTGTTCCAACATCGCTATAAATCTTGACTGATCCAACTGGCGGTAAACCCTCAATAAGCAAATCAATTAGTTCTTGATAACCTAAAGGCCATGCAGTCGATAAACCTAAAGCCGCACCGAACACTTCTGGGTGTCTTGAAACACCATAGATAACAGCAAGACCACCTAGGGACGCACCAATCTGCGCGGTTCTCTTTGGATCTAGTTTCAAACCATAACGCTTAGCCAGTTCTGGAACTAAACGAAGTGCAAGCATGTCTTGGTATTCATTTGCGGTGTATTGCTGTGTTGCTGGAGTTCTAATTGCACCTAACTTGGAAACCATGTGTGGTCTTGGCTTCAAGATATCTTCCGGAGCAAGTTCAGCCATACGTAATTTGTCATCGTAACGATAGACGCCAACAATAATCGGAAGCTTTCCATTGTTTGCAACGATTCTTCCCTGAGCGATAGCTTCTGGAACACCCCAGTTCTGATGGTTCCAAGTTTCGGAAATGTCCAGAAGAAAGTTACCCCCATCGTGAGCGATCAACAATGGTGTTTTAGCATCATGATCTTTAGGAACCCAAACATCGATTCTTCTGTTTTCAAACATGAAGTTAGTGAGTGTTCCTCCAGCTAGTTCTCTATCAGAGCTAACAGAGTGAACAGTATTGTCTTTGTTGCTAACAAAAGCACGGTTCTTCACTTTACGAAGATGAAGCTCGCGCATACCCAACCAGAAGGGGAAGACGAAAGCGATTGCTGAAATGAAGCCGGCAAGAACATAGAAAACGACATTCTTCATTCCGATCTTTCTGGATTCAATCACCATGAAAGGAACTGCTGCGAAAGCGGTTAGCAGAAGATCACAAGCAACCACCATGTCTGCAGAGTTGCCAAACCAAGAGCCAAAGAAATCTTCAGCTCTAAGGATTGCAATGGTGTTGAAATACCAGGCAGTGATAAGTCCAATACCGGCGATAACGAAGTAATACGCAGCTCTTCTGTTCATAACAATTTACTTTCCTCGGTAAATAACTTAGACTGGACTTATCTATGAAGCCTCTAAGTAATTTTGTCATTCGACACAGCAAACTAGCCCTCTTTGGATTTATTGGCTTAGTTTTGTTTTCCCTATTCGGTGGTCTCCAGGCCTTTGGCAATCTAAAAGGTGGTGGCTATAACGACCCTGGTTCACAATCACAACAAGTAACCAACATCCTCAAGGAAAGCTATAGCCAGACCGACCCAGATGCTGTTCTAGTTGTTGACATGAACAGAAGCGTTGATGATGTTCAATCAGAGAGCAACGCAACTCTGATTACTTCATACCTAAAGAGCCTCACAGGGGTTAAAGCTGTTACCTCTTATTACACACTTGGTAAGCCACCAAGTTTGAAATCCAAAGACGGAACAGCCGTCTATATGTTTGTTCAGTTCTGGGGTAAAGCCAAATCAGCAGAGCTCGCTAAAGCCATTCAGGATCAACTAGGCGGTAATCACTTCGGTGCAACTATCTATGTCGCTGGTTGGGCTCCGATCACCAGCGAAATCAATCACATAATCGAAGGAGACCTGGTCCGAGCGGAATCAATCGCTGTTCCTATCACCTTGCTCCTAATGATCTTTGTTTTTGGTTCCGTGGTTGCAGCAGGGTTACCTCTGATGATTGCAGGACTAACCATCCTCGGATCTTTCTTCTTTGTTTGGCTTTCATCGCTACTCACAGACACCTCAACTTTCTCAGTGAACATCATCACCGGTCTCGGTTTAGGTCTTGGTATCGACTATGCCCTTCTGATGGTGAATCGTTTCCGTGAGGAAAGACACAACAACAAGTCAGTAGCGCAAGCTGTTGAAAGCACTCTTCTTAGTGCCGGAAGAACTGTGTTCTTCTCTGGCGTCACAGTTGCACTAGTGATGTTGGCTCTTAATTTCTTCCCGCAGTACTACCTGAAGTCTTTTGCTTTAGCCGGAGGCGTTTCAGTTGCCCTGGCAGTTGCATCAGCACTTATTGCCTTACCTGCTCTGCTAAATCTTTTAGGTGATCGAGTAGACAAATGGCCGTTATTCAAACACCGTGCACCTAAAGACGTTGGTTTCTGGACCAAACTAGCTCGCTTTGTCATGAAGCGCCCAGTTCCTGTTCTTCTGCTAGTTGTTCTTGGATTGGGTTCGTTAACAGCACTGGGTATGAACGTGACCCTAGGTCAGGTTGATGATCGTATTTTGCCAACAAACAACAGAGTTGTTCTTGCGACAAATGAAATTAGAAACAGATTTGATGGTCGCGAAGGTTCACCTATTGAACTCCTCGTGCCAAATGACAAAGCGTCGTTAGTTGTGAACTATGCAAAAAATCTTTCAACTCAAGATCACATAACAAGAGTTGAAACCAGCAACGGCTTCTATGTGAACGGTCAGATGGCTGTTGCCTATCCTCGAGCAGACATGATCTCTAAGGATTACACCAGAATTATTGCTGTTGCAGATGTTGAACCAAGAAGCCCAGAAGGTGAAGCTCTTACCAAGAAGATCAGAGGACTAAACAGTGTAATTATGGTTGGAGGTTCTGCAGCTGTTTACACAGATGCTCTGGATGCAATTCTAAATAACCTGCCATGGGCAGTGCTATGGATTGTTCTTTCAACAATGATTTTGTTGTTCTTGTTCACTGGTTCACTACTACTGCCAATCAAAGCGGTGCTTCTAAACTTCATGTCGCTATTTGCAACTATGGGTTTCTTGGTCTGGGTATTCATGAACGGAAACCTGAAGTGGTTGATTGGTGATTTCGCAACAACGGGAACTATCGACTCATCATCACTTGTTCTTGTTGCTGTAATTAGCTTCGGTCTATCTATGGACTATGAACTGTTCTTGCTTTCAAGAATCAAAGAGCAGCACGATGCTGGTCTAAACACAACAGACTCTGTTGCGATTGGTTTACAAAGATCAGGAAGAATCATCACAACCGCTGCTCTCGTTCTTGCAGTGTCCTTCTTCGCTTTTGCATCTAGCGGTGTTTCAATCATGAAGATGCTTGGTTTAGGTATTGCATTCGCAGTGTTGCTTGATGCAACAGTTATTCGAGCATTGCTAGTTCCAGCTCTTATGAGACTCTTCGGTAAAGCTAACTGGTATGCGCCTAAGTGGATGAAGTGGATTCAACGCAAGGTCGGTCTAGAGCACTAGTCCTTACTGAGTGTCTTCTTTAGATGCTCAGCGAGTTTGGTATTTAGGCGAAGGTATTCCAAAAGTTCAGCGTCAGTGAAAACTGAGAACAGTTCAGACATCTTCTTCTCATGCTTAGGCATCATCTGCTTAGCGAGAGCTTCTGTTTTATCTGTAACAGAAATCAAATAAACACGCTTGTCGTGAGGACTAACCTGACGCGAAACCAAACCTTCTTTTTCTAGAGAGTCAACTAACCGGGTAATTGCTCTAGGTGTAACATCCAGTAATTCAGCAGCCTCACCCATGGTTAGGGTTTTATGCCTAACGATGATGGCTATGAGCATCAACTGTGGAGCAGAGCCCTGCCAATCGTTATCGATGTTACGTTCCAGCCATCTGGAAAACAGGTGCCCAAGACGTAAGGTAACAGCAGCCCCTAAAGGACCCCGCTTGTTTTTAGGAACCTGGCTAAGAGCAGCGGCTTCACCTTCGAAGACTCTTCTGATCTTCTCTGGAGGATTAATACGGCCGTCTTTATCGCGCATACCTTCTATTTTGCCTTACCCTCACAAAGACAAGGTAACCTTTAGATTATGTTGATGTCAGACCGCGATATAAGAGTTCAAATAGAGCTAGGCCGTATTGGCTTAGACCCACTAGAGATGGACCTATTACAGCCATCCAGCATGGATGTGCGTCTAGATAGATTCTTTAGACTCTTCGACAACCACAAATACGCCTTCATTGACCCAGCCGAATCACAGCCAGACCTAACCCGCCTGGTTGAAGTGAAATCAGACGAAGCATTCATTTTGCACCCAGGTGAATTTGTTCTAGGTTCAACTTTTGAATTTGTTTCACTGCCCGATGATATTGCAGCAAGGCTTGAAGGTAAATCTTCTCTAGGAAGACTAGGTCTCCTAACTCACTCAACGGCAGGTTTCGTTGATCCTGGTTTTCAAGGTCACGTAACTCTAGAACTATCTAACGTTGCAACTCTTCCTATCAAGCTATGGCCAGGCATGAAGATTGGTCAACTCTGCTTCTTCCAACTTTCAAGTCCAAGTGAAACACCTTACGGTTCAGCTAAATACAACAGCAGATACCAAGGCCAAAGAGGACCAACGGCTTCAAGATCACACTTGAACTTCTATCGTGCTGATGTTGGTAATGATCCGCTAGAGCAAAAGGACTAAAAAGAAATGCCCACCAAAGTTGGTGGGCATTCTTGTTTTGTTGATTAGTCGATGACTTTAGGGGCTGGGTGAACTCTGAGCAGCAAGAAAAGTCCTGCAGCTAGAACCAACATGATGCCTAGGATTCCAAAGATTGTTGCATTAGCAAAACCTAAAGCTGATGCACCTGCGATTGATAGTGCCCAAAGTGTTGGTGAAAGAAATGATGCTGCACGACCTGTTGTTTGATAAAGACCAAACATTTCACCTTCACGGTTTTCTGGTGCAAATCTTGCTACGAATGTTCTGCTGGATGCTTGAGCAGGACCAACAAACAAACAAAGCATTAGACCAAATACCCAGTATGTGATTGCGCCTTCACCGGCAAGAGCGAAGGTTGCGATTCCTGCAATCAACAGTCCCGTTAGACAAGCAGCAATAACTTTCTTGGTTCCTAACTTGTTGTCTATCAGGCCTCCGATGAATGCACCAATACCGGCAACAATGTTTGCTGCGACACCAAACATGATCACTCCTGTCTGAGTGAATCCAAAGGCAACTGTTCCAAGAACTGCACCGTAGGTGAATACACCTGCTAAACCATCTCTATAAACAGCACTCGCGATTAAGAACTTAAGTGCATCAGGACTTGTTTGACGAAGTTTTCTAATTGAAGCAGCAAGTGCGCTATAGCTCTCCCGAATAGTTTCTTTCTTAGTTGCAATCGCGCTCTTAGGAACTTCAGGAACAAAGAGGGCAAGTGGAATTGTAAAGATGAACATCCAAGCTGCTGCGAAAAGGAAGATCACTCGAACGTTCATTGAGTTTTCTTCGGTTGGGAAAATTACGTGATTAGGTAGGTAACAAAGAACTAATGAACCTAGCAGAAGGATGATTCCACCAACATAACCAAGACCCCAAGCGATACCTGAGATTCTTGCCATGTTCTTTTCGTTGGTAACTTGTTTCATCATTGCGTAGTAGTTAATGAATGCCGTTTCTTGAACAACATTTCCAACAGCATAAAGGGCTAGACCAAAAATGAAGAAGCTTGGGTTTGGCTCCACGAAGTATGAGGCGACCATCAGAAGGATCAGAATTGCTGAGTTAGCTAATAGCCAAAACTTTCTGCGACCAGATGTGTCACTTCTTCTACCAAAGATCGGCGCTGTTAGCGCTACTGCTAAACCAGCTATTGCACCTGCCCAACCAAGTTGGGTTACCAACGCATCCTTATTACCGTCTGTAGTGAACAGAGTACTGGTGATGTAGGTAGCAAAGATGAAGGTTTGGATGATGGTTGGGTATGGCTGTTCAGCCCAGTCCCATAACATCCATGCCCAGGTTGCGTGCTTCGATTTAGGTTTAGTCATAGCCATAAGTTTGGCGGGGTTTTGTTGGGTTTCGGGACAAATCAGGTCGCTTTTCGCTAACAATTCATTGGATTTTAGCCACAAGCGAACTTGAGTCAGCTAGGCTCAAGTTTTTCTGAAAATGCTTGACTTTTCTATCGTGATTTGTGAAACTTGAGTCAACAAGGCTCAAGTTTGAGTTCAAGTTAGATTGCGGCCCAGTAAGGGCGGATCAATAAAAGGAGAATAAATATATGGCACGTGCAGTAGGAATTGACCTGGGTACCACTAACAGCGCAGTAAGCGTATTGGAAGGTGGAGAGCCAACAGTTATTGCTAACGCAGAGGGCTTCCGCACTACCCCTTCGGTAGTAGCTTTCACCAAAGACGGCGAGGTGCTTGTCGGTGAAACCGCTAAGCGTCAAGCAGTAACAAACGTAGACAGAACTATCGCTTCTGTTAAGCGTCACATGGGTACCACCTGGACCTTCGATGTTGACGGTAAGAAATACACCCCACAGGAGATCTCAGCTCGTATCTTGGCAAAGCTAAAGAGAGATGCAGAGACCTATTTGGGTGAACCTGTTACCGATGCGGTTATTACCGTTCCGGCATACTTCAATGACGCAGAGCGTCAAGCAACTAAAGAAGCTGGTGAGATCGCTGGCCTGAACGTTCTTCGTATTATCAACGAACCAACCGCCGCAGCTCTGGCCTATGGTTTGGATAAAGGTAAAGAAGATGAATTGATTTTAGTCTTCGACTTAGGTGGTGGAACTTTCGACGTTTCACTTCTAGAAGTTGGTAAAGACGATGGCTTCTCAACTATCCAAGTTAAAGCAACCTCAGGTGATAACCGCCTGGGTGGAGATGACTGGGATTCAAGAATCGTTGATCACCTTGTGAAGAAATTCAAGGAGACCACCGGTGTTGATGTCTCGAAGGACAAGATTGCACTTCAGCGTCTAAAGGAAGCTGCGGAGCAAGCCAAGAAAGAATTGTCACAGTCAATGTCAACTAACGTTCAGTTGCCTTACCTTTCTCTAACCGAGAATGGTCCAGCTAACTTGGATGAGAGCATTACTCGTGCGCAGTTCGAGCAGCTAACCAACGATTTGTTGGAAAGAACTCGTAAGCCGTTCAACGATGTAATCAAAGAAGCAGGCGTAAAGGTTGCAGACATTGATCACGTTGTTCTTGTTGGTGGTTCAACTCGTATGCCTCAGGTTGCAGAGTTAGTGAAGTCTCTAACTGGTAAAGAACCAAACAAGGGTGTTAACCCTGATGAGGTTGTTGCAGTTGGTGCTTCATTGCAAGCTGGTGTTCTAAAGGGTGAGCGTAAAGATGTTCTTTTGATTGACGTGACTCCACTATCTCTTGGTATTGAAACTAAGGGTGGAATCATGACTAAGTTGATTGAACGTAACACTGCTATCCCAACAAAGCGTTCAGAAGTTTTCACAACAGCTGATGATAACCAGCCTGCAGTATCCATTCAGGTGTTCCAGGGTGAAAGAGATTTCACTCGTGACAACAAGTCACTTGGAAACTTTGAACTAACTGGTATTGCACCAGCACCTCGTGGTATTCCTCAGATTGAAGTTACCTTCGACATTGACGCTAACGGTATCGTTCACGTTTCTGCGAAAGACAAGGGAACAAACAAAGAACAGTCAATGACTATTACTGGTGGTTCTTCACTATCAAAGGAAGACATCGAGCGCATGGTTAGAGATGCTGAAGAGCACGCTGCTGAAGATAAGAAGCGTCGCGAAGAAGCAGACACTCGCAACCAGGGTGAGCAGATGGTTTACCAAATCGAGAAGCTGATCAAGGACAACGATCAAAAACTTTCTGAAGAAGTTAAGTCAGAAGTTCAGGCTGATGTTGATGCAGTGAAGGCAGCCCTTGCTGGCGATGACTTCGATGCAGTCAAGAGCGCTATTGAGAAGCTAACTGAGTCTCAGACCAAGTTGGGTGAAGCTATCTATGCTGCAGCTAGCCAGGAGCCTGAGGCTACCGCTGAATCAACAGAAGACGTGGTTGACGCCGAGGTTGTTGACGAAGAGGAAAGTAAGTAATGTCGGACGAGTTCGAGTCGGCACCTGAGGGTGCCGGCTCTACCGATCCGTTAGACCAAGAGCTTGCTGACCTCGTTGAAGAAACCGGTCCTATCTCTAAGGAAGCGGAATTACTGGCAGATCTTCAGAGACTGCAAGCAGAGTTTGTGAACTTCAAGGCGAGAGTTGAGCGCGACAGAGATGTTGCTCGCAATGCCGCTATTGCTGAAGTTATCAGAGCCTTCTTACCCGCATTCGATGACTTGGCTTTAGCTGAATCACATGGTGATCTTGAAGGTTCACCTTTCCTTGCCGTTCTAAACAAACTGCGTAACGGTGGAGACAAGTTTGGTCTTGTTTCATTCGGAGCTAAAGGTGAAAAGTTTGATCCCGAAATTCACAACGCTCTGATTCAAACTCCTAACGCTGATGTTTCTGAAACTGTTATTGCTGATGTTGTGTCCCCGGGTTATAAATTAGGTGACCGTTTGATTCGTCCAGCTATGGTTGCAGTTTTCATTCCAGAAGAGAAATAAATTATGGCTAGTCAAGATTGGTTAGAGAAAGACTTCTATAAAGTTCTTGGCGTAGCTAAAGATGTTTCTGAAGCGGAACTAAAAAAGGTTTACCGCAAGCTAGCCAGGAAGTATCACCCAGATTCAAATCCGGGAGATGCTAAAGCTGAAGCGAAGTTCAAAGAAATTACCGAAGCTAACTCAGTGCTCTCTGATCCTGAAACTCGCAAAGAGTACGATCAGTTCAGAGCTATGGGTGGCGGAGCAAGATTCACTGCTCCTGGTGGTAATCCCGGAGCAAACAATGCAGGGTTCGAAGATGTCTTCGCGAATCTTTTTGGTGGTCGCGGTGGTGGCTTTGGTGGTTTCGGTGGTCCAATGCCAGGCGCTGATTTATCTGCTGCAACAACCATCCCGTTTATAGATTCAATTAATGGAACAACCATCAGATTGAACTATGAAGGCATGGCAGCTATCAACGCAAAAATACCTGCCGGCGTTAGTGATGGACAAAAAATTAAGTTGCGCGGTAAAGGGCAACCTTCACCTAATGGTGGACCTAACGGAGATCTGATTATTACTGTTTCGGTTAAACCACATTCAGTTTTCAGTCGTGATGGGAATAACTTACGTTTAACCGTTCCAATTACTTTTGCTGAAGCTGTTTTAGGTGCCACTATTTCTGTTCCAACCCTTGGTGGAGATCCAGTGAAGTTAAAGGTTGCTCCTAACACTCCTAATGGAAGAGTTCTGAGAGTTAAAGGTAAAGGTGTTCCTTCAGCTAAGGGCACCGGAGATCTGTTAGCCAGTGTTGAGGTTTTGGTTCCGACCCATATTTCAGATAAGGCAGCCAAAGCCCTAGCTGAATTTGATGAGTTGCTCCCTAAAGAAGACCCAAGAGCAGATCTCCTAAATAGAGCTGGCTTACTATGAGCCAGATGGATCCGGATAAGCCTTTCTTGACTATTGCTGCAGCAGCAGATTTAGCCAGGATGCATCCGCAAACCTTGAGACAGTATGACCGAATGGGACTCGTTAGCCCCGGCCGAACCTCAGGTATGTCCAGAAGGTATTCGCTAAGAAATGTTGCTCAACTGGTTGAGGTTGCTAAGTTATCGGCTGAAGGTGTCTCGCTGGTTGCGATTAAGCGCATCATTGACCTTGAGAATCAAGCTGTTTCAGATAGGCAGCGTATAGCCCAGCTAGAGAAGCTAGTTGAAGAGTTAACCTCTAAGCAACCTGGGGCTCGAGTATTCGCGGTTGGGGACAGTGGAACTATTAGCATTCCTTCGGGTAAACGACCTAGAAGATCAACTGCCATAGTGCTCTGGAATAAACGCTGAAACGAATAGTTACCTTATAGGTGGGCTTTGGTTCGCTAAAATTAGGCACTATGTCTAATAAAGAACGCAGCTATGGCCAGGGTGCCCAGGGTGAACCAACCCCAGTATTAACTTCTAAACCAAAACTAACCGCGAAGCTTCGCTACAACTTCGATAACTCGATAGCGAAGAGCGGAATGTTTGTGACCTGGATGTTCATCTTTATGGTGATCTTCTCGGTGTTGCTGGTGCTAATCAAGGCTGTGCTGTTTGCACTTCCTGTAATCACACACCCTGATGCACAAGTTGAATTCAACTTTGAAACTTTCTGGGGTTCCTTTGCAACCCTGTTTGGTAAAGGTGGCGAAGCTACCTGGGCTGAAAGAATTCTTGGTTTCCTAACTTGGGTTTGCACAGTTGCATTGGGTGGTAGCGTAACAGGTTTCATCGTTGGTGCTATTACTAGAACTTTCGAAAGACTACGCAAGGGTAAGAGCCCTATCGTAGATAACAATCACACACTTATTCTTGGTTGGTCTAACCGTATTTACCCAATCTTGAAAGAACTAGCTATTGCTAACGAGAATGTTAAAAAAGCTAAGGTCGTTATCTTCTCAGACAAGACCAGAGATTTCATGGAAAACGAAATTGAATCTCGCGCAACTGAACTAGGTAAGTTGAAAGTAATCACCAGAACAGGTGATGTTACTAACCCTGAAGATCTAAAGCGCACCAACATTGGTAACGCTAAATCAATCATCGTTCTTGATGCAGATGAAGCAGGAGATGCAACTGTAGTTAGCACTGTGCTTGCGATCAAAGCTGTGAACCCTAATCCAAATATCAGGATCATTGCTGAGATAGATGATGCCAACACCGGTGAGGCGCTCACTGTTGCAACTAATGGCCAAGTTATTACCGTTCGCTCACACGAGATCATTGCTCGTGTTACAGCACAGGCTTCACGTCGTCCAGGTTTAGCAGCGGTTGTTTTAGACCTACTTGATTTTGCTGGTGATGAGATTTATTTCACCGCTGTTCCAGCTTTGGCAGGTAAAACATATGCTGATGCACTTCTTTCATTCAATGAAGCAGCTGTTATTGGCTTAATTGATGACAATGGTGTTGCAGCTGTTAACCCTCCACTAACCACGGTTATTGGTGCTAAGTCTCAGATCATTGCTATTGCTGAAGATGATGACAAGGTTGTTTACACAGGCATCAAAGAAGAGATTGCTAATGCACCTGTGAAGGCTGCTAGCCGTGCGGCTGACCCTCAGGAAAACCTACTAATCATTGGTTGGTCTTCAATGGGTCGCTCAGTTCTAAACGAGCTAGCAGGATACTTGCCTAAGGGTTCTACCATTCACATTGTTGCTCAGTCACGTTATGTTGCAGAAGCAGAACTAGCAGATCTAAAGTTCGGTGATATTCAGGTTAGCTTTGCTAGCGTAACGGGAGACATTCACGACCTGATTGCTGCTGCCAAGGATAAGCACTACGACGAGATCATCGTTCTTGGTTACCGCAATGCAATCAGTGAATCTGAAGCCGACGCTCAAACCATGTTGACCATGTTGCAGATGAACCAACTGTTCATGGCTGATGGTAACGGTGTTGAGCCAACTCGCTTGGTTGCTGAAATTCTTGATTCAAGAAAGATCGAACTAGCTCGAGTTGCCGCAGTTGATGACCTAGTAGTGAGCGATAGTTTGGCTGCTTTGTTGATTGCTCAGATTTCTGAGAATCCGAGCCTTGCCCCAGTTCTTGAAGACCTATTCGATGCTGAAGGTGCAACTCTAAATGTTAGAAACATTACCGAGTATGCAGAGCTAGGTAAGTCTGTTTCATTCGGTGAACTGGTTGCAACAGGCCGTAACTATGGTGAGTCAGTAATCGGTTATAGAACTGCATCGACTGGCGCTGCAGACGGTTCAACAGGCGTAATTCTGAACCCTGCTAAGACAAGTGAATTTGTCCCAGCAAAGGGCGATGGTCTAGTAGTTATCGGCAATCTTTAACAGTTGCCAACATTAGCTGCACTCAAAGCTGATTTACGTTCTTTAGCTACTAAAGAACGAGCTTTGGGTGCAGCTAAATACTTTAAGACCGGGGTTGGGGAATATGGTGAAGGGGACAAGTTCATTGGCGTTACTGTTCCAGACACCAGAAAGATAGCCAAGAAATATAGTGAGCTCTATTTAGAAGATCTTTATGTGCTGGGTAGATCTAAAGTTCACGAAGAGAGACTTTGTTCACTACACATTCTGGTTGCCAGATATAACAAGGCATCAACTAACGCTGAGCGCATAGAGCTATTCGAATTTTGGCTAGAACTTTTAGCTGACGGTTTTGTTAACAACTGGGACCTGGTTGATACTAGCGCTCCATACCTTGGTGAAATACTTTCAAGACATGTTGGGTATGGAGCTGAATTTCTTAGGGGTCTAGCAAATTCACGTAATCTTTGGGAGAGAAGATCAAGCATTATTCTCACCTTTGCCCTAATCCGACTAAATAAGTTTGGTCCAACTAAAGCCATGGCTTTAGAGCTAATGGAAGATAATCACGACCTGATTCATAAAGCAGTTGGTTGGATGCTTCGAGAAGTTGGTAACCGAGATAAAGAATGGTTAACAGAGTTTCTAAACAAATACAAAAACAGAATGCCACGAACGATGCTCCGCTATGCAATAGAGAAATACTCTAAAGAAGATAGAGAATCTTTTATGGTTCGTTAAGTGCGTGCATAAATTTTTTTGGTTGGTTTATACAAAGAGATGGCTAGAATTCAATTATCATCAGTTAGCGATGGGACGGGGCATTTAAGGCAAGATGAGATTATTAGCTTCATTTACATTATTAGTAGGGCTTTTTAGTTGCGGCCAAGTCAACAACTCGCGTGAACTTGCTTCCACTGAGTGCGCGACATCCAAAATGGAGACTTGCATAAATAACACATTGGTTATAGGTGGCAACACTGCAGACCCAATAATCTGGCGCGGTGGTAGTGCTGGTGGTCCAATGATGATGCTGTCGATAAGGATCTAGCTCGTCATGATTAAAAGACTAAAAGCATGGTTAACAGGTAAACCAAAAACTTGGGAAGATTTGACCGATCAAGAAAGGTCGCAAATTATTCACCAGAGCCAGGTTGAGGATAAAGGCAAGCAACTATCTGTCGTAGGGGATGACGTATTCGGTGATGCATTTGGAGCTTCCGCGGTCTCGCCTGATTCCAGCAAGATAGGCGCTACAACTCTTCAACACGGAATTGAATCAGTCATGACTCGTAGGCTCTTCGAACCAAGACAACTAGATGAAGAATAGAAAGTCTGCTTAGTTAGAGCAGGTGCAAAGCTCATCTTCTGGAACACCAGCGAGAGCTTCTTGAACATGTTCACCGCAACCGGTCCAGGTTACTTTGTTACAGGTTTCACACTTAATTGGACTGCACATTTCTACTTCTTCTTTCCGAATAGTTTGGCAAATAAGCCTGGTTCCTTAGGGTCGTTAGCGTGACCTTGACACCTAGCCGACTGTGGGATTCCCTTCATCACTTGATTGACATGCTGACCGCAACCAGACCAGGTTGCTTTCCCACACTTACGACATGTAACTTTTTGACACATTTCTTATACCTCCGTTCTCTTTCTTGCATTCATTCCCGAATGCCAAGTCTTATAACCACCATCAACATTTAGAACTTGAATCCCATGTCCTTTAAGTATTTGCGCCGCTGTGTGTCCGCGCTGCCCCACTTGACAGTGAACTAAAACTCTTTTGCCCTCCAATTTTGAAAGGTTGTTTCGCAGTGCATCAACTGGAATGTTTATGCCTCTCGGAATGGATCCAGATTGATGTTCGTTCAAAGATCTAACGTCAACTAGAGTCCAGCCCTGACTTTGATATTCTTCAATTTCATGCCACTGGATGACCCCTGTTGTTCCAGACTGAACATTGTTTCCAACATATCCAGCTTGGTTGATTGCATCTTTAGCTGAGCCGTACTGAGGCGCGTAACTGAGCTCAAGGTCCATCAAGTCGCTAACAGTCAACTTTCCTTTTATAGCCGTTGCAAGAACATCGATTCTCTTATCGACACCATCCTCACCGACGGCTTGAGCCCCTAACAAAAGCCCGGTCTCGTTGTCAAACAGAACTTTTAGAGAGATTGGTTTAGCTCCTGGGTAGTAACCTGCGTGGCTGGACGGATGCAGATGGATAACTGAGTAGTTTTTAGCTGTTTTTTCGGTGAGCCCTGTTACCGCTATCGTCATCCCAAAAGCCCCAATGATTGCTGTTCCAATTGACCTAGCTGGTGTGCCCGCGAAGCCAAAAACGGCATCAGCAATTGCTCTTCCATGACGGTTCGCTAAGTTGGCTAGAGGGATCAACGCATCCATACCGGTTAACCCATTTCGCTTTAGTGCTGCGTCCCCTCCGGCGTAAATGTTTTCATCACTTGTTTGCTGTAACTCATTCACCCAGATGCCACCGTTTATGGTTAGCCCTGCTTTTTTCGCTAAAGCGGTATCAGGTGTGACTCCGGCAGCATTTATTACTAAGGAGGCCGGTAGGGAAGTACCACCTTCGAGGATTACTTCGGTATCCGTAATCTCCTTGGCCTTTGAAGTGAATTCGATCGTTATTCCCGATTCAATAATCCGTTCTTGAAAGGGCTCAACTATTTCAGGGTCGAATGGGCTCAGAATCTGTTTACCAGGAGTTATTAGCGTCACTTTGAACCCAGCTTTGTGTAGGTTCTCTGCGGCTTCAATACCAACGAAACCAGCACCAATAACTACGGCAGTCTTTGATTGACTTTTATCCATTGCAGCCTTTATGCCTTCAACGTCCTCAACCGTCCTAAGTGTTTGGGCCCGCTCTTCACCTGGAAGGTTGAGTTGATTAGCTCTTGCTCCGGTTGCTATTACAAGTTTCTCGTAGTCTTCAAAGAAGACTTCTCCTGTCGAGAGATTCTTAACCTCAAGTGTTCTGTCCTCTTTGTTGATAGAAAGCACTTCGTGGCGAACACGGACATCTAGGTTGAATCGCAAATTAAGTGAACTTGGTGTTTGCAGGAGAAGATCTGACTGGTTTTCAATCACACCACTTAGGTAATAGGGTAAACCACAATTCGCATAGGAGACGTTCTCGCTTTTTTCAAAAACCACTATTTCAGCATGCTCATCCAGCCTTCTGGCTCGAGTCGCTGTGGACATTCCGGTAGCCACACCACCGATAATCACTAGTTTCATTGCTAGACCAGAGCCATGAAAGCTTTCTCTAGAGCCTTACGATTAGGGCTGTCCGAAGGTTCTTTGGCGCATTTGGCCATCGCCGCAGAGACAATTGTGAACCCAGCTCGCTGAAGAGCAGTATTTGCGGCCGCTAGTTGAGTTAACAGTTCATCACAGTCTCTACCCTCATCAATCATCTTGATGATTCCATTTATCTGGCCTTGCATTCTAGCCAGCCGATCACGAGCTTGCTTTAGTTCACTTTGCTTAATCTTCATTTTCACCTCTTGGTATAATAGTATTATACCCCTAGGGGTATACAAGAAGGAGAAGTTTTGAAAAGTTTGAAGTTCATTGTGTCGGCCGTCCTGGCTAGCTCTGTAGTTTTAGGCATTAGCGCTTGCGCTAGTCAAACTGTCGATATGGCAAATGTCACAAATGTGATTGATGTTAGAACTGTTGATGAGTTTGCAGCCGGACATCTAGCCGGGGCGGTGAATATCGATGTTGAATCTAGCGACTTCAATACAAAGGTTGCCTTATTAGATTCAACGGGGAAGTATCTGGTTTACTGCCACTCCGGCAGAAGAGCTGGAATTGCTGTTGATGCAATGAAGTCTCTTGGGTTCAAAGACGTGACAAACATCGGCGGTATAGAGGAGGCCTCTGCTACAACTGGCCTAGCTGTTATTCAATAAGTTCAACAACAACTGGTACGTGATCGCTTGGGCCTTCACCTTTACGTTCATCTCTAACTATTTCTGCTGATTGAACTCGTTCAGCGAAAGGCTCACTACCTAAAATGAAATCTATTCGCATGCCTTCGTCTCTAGGGAAGCGTAGTTGTTGGTAATCCCAATATGTGTAACCAGTTGGAATTAGTGGTCTAACCACATCTGTTAAACCGATTTGTTCAAAAGCTTCAAAGGCTTGTCTTTCAGGTTCAGAAACATGTGTTGAACCTATGAATGAATCAATGTCCCAAACATCAGTGTCTAATGGTGCGATGTTGAAATCACCCATTAGAGCTAGTGGTTGATCTGGTTCATGTTCTAACCATTCAGCAGTTACTGAAGCTAGACGATCAAGCCATTCAAGTTTGTATGTGTAGTGAGGATCTTCAAGTGTTCTTCCGTTAGGAACATAAAGTGACCACAGTCTCACACCATTAAATGTTGCACCAATGGCTCTTGCCTCTGGAGCTAATTCAGGACCAAAGCCAGGCATACCTGAGAAACCTATTTCAACCTCTTCAGCAGGAATCCGGCTGGCAAAGGCAACCCCGTTCCATTGGTTTAGTCCATGCAGAACTACTTCATATCCAGCATCTTTGAACTGCTGCATTGGGAACTGCTCAGGCTTACATTTGATCTCTTGCATAGCCAAAACATCAATATCGGCTCTTTGAAGCCAATCAACGACCCTTCCGACACGGGTTCTAATTGAGTTCACGTTATGAGTTGCTATGCGCATTGTTTAAACTTAAGACATGACCTTTACTTCTCCTAATAAGCCCCGCCTGATTCAACTAATTAAAGAACTTGCTGTTGTTCACGGCAAAGTGACTTTATCCAGCGGTATTGAAGCTGACTATTACGTTGACCTCAGAAGAGCAACACTGCATCACGAAGCAGCCCCGCTTATCGGCCAGGTCATGCTTGATCTTTTAGATCAAAACGGAATTACAGATTTTGATGCCATCGGTGGATTGACTATGGGAGCAGATCCAGTTGCAACAGCAGTATTACATCAAGCAGCTAATAGAAACAGAAGCATCGATGCTTTTGTTGTTCGTAAGCAAGCTAAAGCTCACGGCATGGGGAGACAGGTTGAAGGACCTGAGGTTAAAGGAAAGAAAGTAGTTGTTGTTGAAGACACTTCAACAACCGGTGGTTCACCATTAACTGCAGCTAAAGCTCTCGAAGAAGCAGGAGCAATCATTGTTGCTGTTGCAACAGTTGTTGATAGAGACACTGGAGCACAAAAAGTAATCGAGGATGCTGGCTATAAATATCTAACAGCCGTCACCCTCGATGACTTAGAACTTCGTTAGTGCTTATATAAAGTTCCGTAACCGTTTAAGGTTGTGTATTTGATCCAGTCGAACTTTAGTGATGCACTTTGAATGCTTTGATCTAGATCTCCACCATCGAAGTTACCTCCGGTAGCTAGGTTTAAAACTAAATAGAACTCGGCATTGAAAACCCATTGGTCAGGTGCGACTGATGTTTTGGTTTCGCTTCCAACTAGCTCGTTATCAACATAGAACTTAATTGAGTTAGGTAACCAGTCAACTCGGTAAACGTGATAACCAGTGCTCAGCGGTTCATTACCTGAGAAGTAATAGTGAGATAAACCACCGCCACCTGAATAGCCTGGACCGTGCAGTGTTGAGACCGAGTGGAATGTGTCTGAGCCTCTAGCTTCCATGATGTCGATCTCGCCACATGAAGGCCAACCATCACAAGATTTTCTAGGTACTCCTAGCATCCAGAATGCAGGCCACATTCCAGTTCCTTCAGGAATTTGGATTCTTGCGGAAAGAGAACCGTATTTGAAACCAAGCTTGTCTCTGGTTACGACCTTTGCGCTTGAGTAAACACAGTCCACACACCAGTTGGTGATGTATTGATCCTTAGGGTTATCTGGATTCAGTTTTATAGCTTTGATAACCAGGCTGCCCTTACCATCGGTTGAGAGGTTTGCCGTCTTAGTGGTGTAATACTCCTGCTCATTGTTACCCCAACCCATGCCGTTACCGGAGTCGTAGGTGAAGTACTTAGAGGAAACCTTTGTGCCAGCTTTTTCAGAGAAGTATTGGGCCCAAAGAACTTTTGGGGCAGTGGTTTTGGCATCAGCAGTGACTGGGACGGAGGCCAAAATAAGGCTCAAACTGCCTAAAACAGCAAGGATTTTGACGCTGGTTCTCATTGGTAACCCCTTCTTCGAATGATTACTTTTTGGTAACAGTTGCCGTTTAAGTGGCTTCTGGAATTGCCAAGAAACCGCTTTCACGGGAAACTTATCTTGCTGTGAAACCGCTTTCGCAGTTTACTACAAACCTTATTACTGAGGAAGTAGGCCTCCCCGGAAGATTGTCGCACAACAGTCGAAGGGGAGGCACAACCTAACTATTGGGAGTTATAAATGTCACGTAAGTGGACCTCTACCAAGATCACAGCAGCGTTTGCTGCATCACTAATTGCTATCGGTGCTTTAGGCGTTATTTCACCAGCCAGAGCCACCATTGATTGCTCGAATGCTTCATCAGATGGTAACGGTTGCACCGTTCTGACTGTTAACACTTTCGGTGACGTTATCGAACCAGCGTTGGTTGCAGACTACAAAAAACTTCACCCAGAAATTAAGTTGAGCATCAAGAAATCAGATTTAGATGCTCTGAACGGAACTGCTCTGTACACACAGTGTGCTGCAGGTGGTGCTGGTAACCCAGACATTGCAGCTATTGAAATCTCATATTCAGGTTTCTGGCGTGCATACCCTCAGTGTTTCACTGACCTTAGAACCATGCACACCTCAACAGGCAGCAAGACTGCTAATGACATCAAAAAAGATTACTTAGCATGGCGCTGGGCTCAGGGTGTTGGTTACAACGATTCAGTTATAGGCATTCCAACTGACGTTGGAGGTCTTCAGGTTGCTTACCGTTGGGATCTCTTCAAGAAGGCAGGCCTTCCATATCAAAGAGATGCAGTTAGCAAAGCTTGGGACACTTGGACAAAGTTCATCGACTTCGGCAAGAAGTATATGGCTAAGTTAACTCCAGCTCAGAAGAAAGCCAACATTGGTTTCTTGGACAACGTTGGAACTATCTATGCTGCGATTTTGAACCAGGGCACTGCAAAGTATTACCAGAACGATGGCACTGATGCAGGAAAACTTATTTACAAAACAAACAAGCAAGTCAAGGTTGGTTTTGACACAACTATCGCTGCTGGTAAAGCCGGCATCGGAACACGTATCGGTCAGTTCTCATCTGACTGGAACGTTGGTATGACTAAGGGAACTTTTGCGGCAATGTTAGCTCCAGCTTGGATGATGGACTACATCAAGGGTCAAGCTCCTGATACTGCAGGTAAGTGGGACATTGCAAACATCCCTGGTGGTGGCGGTAACCAAGGTGGTTCACAGCTATCAATTCCTAAGGGTGCTAAGCACAAGCAAGAAGCATGGGATTTCATTACCTGGTACCTAGCTCCTGCTCAGCAGCTGAAGGTTTTCCAAATCTATGGTCTATTCCCTTCAACCCCTTCTCTATACACCGACTCTGATCTTGTTGGATTCAAGGATCCGTTCTTCAACAACGCTCAGGTTGGAAAGATTTACGTTTCAGGTATTACAAAGCTGAAGCCAATCTTCGAAGGTAAGTTGGAACGCTGTATCGACATGGCCATGGGATCTGCGATCTCACTGGTGGTGAACGGTAAAGAAAAAGTTCCAGCGAAAGCTTTCGCTAAGGGCCTCTCTGACGCTGACAAGTGTAAGTAAGGCTTAGAGAAATAATGTCGCAAACAGCAGTGGCTAAAAGAAAGCCGCCTTCACCATGGAAGCCGGTCAAGCAAGATCGGAAACAGAGTAACCCGAATGCGGTGCTCTCACTAAATGGTCGTTGGGGTTACTTATTCACAGCACCGTTCTTTGTGATGTTCTTGATCTTTGGTCTTGCACCAATCATCTATTCGGTATACATCGCATTCTTTAACTGGGATGCGCTTGGAACACAAGATTTCATAGGCTTAGATAACTTCACTGAGCTAATGAAAGATGATCGATTCTGGAATGCTCTAGTCAACACAGTTGACATTTGGCTTCTGTCAACTATTCCTATGTTGGTTCTTAGCATTTCATTGGCAGCAGTTCTTCACAGCCCTTACCTTCGCGGCTCAACTTTCTTTAGAACAATTTTGTTGGTTCCAAACATCACATCTGTTTTGGCTATCGCAATTGTTTTTGGTCAGTTGTTTGGTCGTGACTTCGGTATCGTGAACGACATCATCGGTGCTATGGGTTTGCCTCACGTTGATTTCGTTCAAGGAACGCAGTCTTCACACATTGCTATTGCTTCGATGATTGTTTGGCGTTGGACCGGCTATAACGCACTGATCTTCTTGGCTGCGATGCTTGCTATTCCAGGTGAGCTTTATGAGTCTGCTTCACTTGACGGCGCGTCAAAGTGGCAGCAGTTTAGATTTGTGACTCTACCTGGCCTTAGAAACACAATCACCTTCGTTTTGATTGTTGGAACCATCGGTGGCCTTCAAGTCTTCGCAGAGCCACTTATTCTTGGTGGTTCCTATAACGGTGGTGACTCAGGTCAGTTCTCAACTTTGACTTTGTTCCTATTCGACCAAGCATTCGTTGCATACAAATGGGGTTACGCGGCTGCGATTGGAATCATGATCACCTTTATTGTTGCAGCTGTTTCTATCGTCAACTTCTTCATCACACGCAGATTGACAGGTGAGAAGAAGTGAAAAAACAAATCTTAACTAACCCAAATAAGAAACCTAAGTGGCACAAGTTAGGTGTTGGTGGATATATCGCACTTATTATCACCACACTGCTTTCTATCTTCCCGTTCTATTGGATGTTCATCGTTGCATCTAATGGAACAGAAGAGATCAGCAAGGTTCCACCAACGCTACTGCCTGGTCCTCGTTTCTTCACAGTTATTTCTCACGTCTATGAAGCTCTTCCTCAGTTCAATCAAGCTCTTCTAAACAGCTTCTATGTTGGAACCGCTATTGCTCTTGCGCAGGTCTTCTTCTCAGCTATCGCAGGTTTTGCTTTTGCCAAGTTGAACTTCAGAGGCCAGCGTTTCATGGTGCTGTTCGTTGTTCTAACCATGATGCTTCCAAGCCAACTAGGAATCATTCCTTTGTTCATGTTGATGGGTTGGGCTGGATTACTTAACACGCTTGGCGCTTTGATTGTTCCGGCTTTGGTAACAGCTTTCGGTGTTTTCTGGATGCGTCAGGTTATTGATGCACAGGTTCCTAACGAACTTTTGGAAGCCGCTTCTATTGATGGTGCTGGTGTGTTCCGTGTTTACTGGAACATCGTTCTACCGATCATTGCTCAGAGCAGCTTCGTTCTTGGTTTGTTCTCTTTCTTAGCATCATGGAACGATTTCCTATGGCCGCTACTTGTTCTAAATAGCCCAGAGAACTTCACGGCTCAGGTTGCTGTTAATCAACTGAAGAGTAGTTACGCAATTGACTATGCGCTGAATATGGGTGGAGCATTCCTGTCAACTGTGCCACTTTTGATTTTGTTTATTTTCGTTGGCCGCAGATTGGTTCGCGGTGTTATGGACGGAGCGGTGAAGGGATAATCATGGGCTTTCCTGAAGATTTCAACTGGGGTGCCGCAACGGCATCATTCCAAATTGAGGGTGCTAGCAAAGACGGCGGAAGAACTCCAAGCATTTGGGATACTTTCTGCGCAACCCCTGGCAAGGTTTTCCAAGGTCACAACGGTGATATAGCTTGCGATCACTATCACCGTTACATGGAAGACATCAAGATCATGAAAGATCTTGGTATTCAGTCTTATCGTTTCTCTTTAGCTTGGCCAAGAATCATTCCTGGTGGGACAGGTCAAAGAAACCAACATGGAATCGATTTCTATGACCGTTTGATCGATGCACTACTAGATGCAGGTATTCAACCAACGGCTACCTTGTATCACTGGGATCTACCTCAGGTTCTTCAAGACAACGGTGGTTGGGCTAACCGAGATATCGTCAATCAGATTGCTGATTACGCAACTGTGGCAGCCGAGAGCTTCGGTGACCGTGTTGCTAACTGGGTAACCATCAACGAACCTTGGTGTGTGACTTGGTTAGGCTATTACATCGGTGTTCACGCACCAGGTGTTAAGGATTTAGATCAGGCAATTGCATCTGCTCACCACACAGCTCTAGCTCACGCTGAAATTACAAGAGCGCTTCGTGCGGTTAGACCAGAGATTCGTTCAGGTATAACTTTGAACATGACCTCATATCAGATGGATGATCCAACTAACCCTGAACTAATTAAGCTTCGTGATCTTCAGGATTCAAATCTGAACCGTTGGTGGTTGGATGCTCAATTGCACGGCAAGTATCCAGAGAACCTTGTTGAGTTCTATGGTGAGAAGCTTGAGAAGGTTGTTCTCGATGGTGACATGGAGAAGCTAAAGATTGATTCTGAGTTCCTTGGCATCAACTACTACAGTGACAGTTTTATTAACACTCCAACTCCTGAGCAGGTTGAGAAGAATGAAGGAACTTTCATTTTCCCAATCAACTCTGATGGAACTTCACCTGCCCCGCACACAGACATGGGCTGGCCTATCACTCCAGAAGGTCTAACGCACCTGTTGGTTCGCGTTAACAAGGATTGGCCTGAGATCCAAGACATCGCTATCACCGAGAACGGTGTTGCTTACGGTGATGAGCCTGATGAGAATGGCGTTGTTAACGATGAGAGACGCGTTGACTACCTGGTGAATCACCTTGATTCAGTTGAGAAAGCGATTTCACATGGTGTCCCTGTGAAGAGTTACTACTACTGGTCATTACTAGATAACTTCGAATGGGCTGAAGGCTACGCGAAACGTTTTGGTATCGTTTATGTCAATTTTGAAACATTACAGCGAATCCCGAAACTTTCTGCAAACGTTTACAGTAAAGTTATTGCGACCAATGGTTCTGTACTGGAATCTGTAAAGAAGAACTAATTATTTAGGGGAGACATATCGATGGCTACTGCAGCCCGCCCCACTTATGCCGTAATTGCAAAAACAGCTGGTGTTTCAGAGGCTACTGTTTCTCGTGTCCTAAATGGCGATGACAGTGTTCATCCTGAAAGAGCAAGACGCGTTCAGGAAGCTGTTGACAAACTTGGTTATAAGAAAAACCGCGTGGCCTCTGCTTTGGCTTCTGGTCGAACCGGTCTTATCGCTGTGGTGATTGATGATGATCTATCGGTTTTCTCTGATCCGTTCTATGGAACTGTAACCTCAGGGGTTAGCCGTGTTCTTATGGAAAACGGCCTTCAAACAGTCCTTATGGTCTCTCCGGTGGGTTCTTTGGATGGTTCGGTCGCCCACTATCTGAAGTCAGGTGAGGTTGATGGCGCTATTTTCTTTGCTTTGCATAGCGACTTGCTAATCAATAACTTGAAGAAACAAGGATTGCCTTTAGTCATCACGGGAACTCCTCACTCTTCTAGTGACGTTGCCTTCGTTGACACGGACAATTTCGGTGGAGCTCATTCAGCAACTAAACACCTGATGAGTAATGGAGCAAAGAAGGTTGCCATTATCACTGGTGACATTGGAACAACAGCTGCTAAGCAACGCCTGGACGGCTATCTGCAGGCTTATAGAGAGTCAGGTCACGTTCCGGCTAAGGGCTTGATCTGCGAAGGTGATTACTCTTTTGAAGCAGGTAAGGCTCACTGTGAGAAGCTTCTGGATCAACACCCTGATGTTGATGGAATTTTTGCAAGCAACGACCTCATGGCGTTAGGCGCTCTAACAGCTCTTCGTGATCGGGGCATCTCAGTTCCAGAACAGGTAAGAGTAGTGGGTTTTGATGATTCCCTGATTGCCCAAACCTCAGCACCGGCACTAACTACCATTCGCCAGGATGTTGTTGCCCTGGGTGAGGCTGCAGGAACACTCATGATTGCCCAATTGAATGGTCAAGAGGTTGAACCGATCATCCTTCCAACCGAACTGATTATCAGGGCTAGCGCCTAGATAACGAATTGGTAACTACCCGCGAAACCGCTTTCACGAAATCAATCCAAAGGCTAATCTGCTTATAGGAAGTGTGTGCGCACTTTGAAGAGAAGTTAATTTCGCGCATTCGCCTACTTAAATTCCTTCAGTGCCAGCTTCCTTTTCAAGTAGAAGGACTCTTTGATGGCTTTGAACACAAACAAGATTTTCGCTATAGCTGGAACAGTATTGCTTTCAGTTATTGGTCTAACTGCGGTCTCAGCACCAGCTCATGCAGCTGACTGCCCTTACCCTGTAACCGATCAGACTGATAATGATCACCCTAAGGCGAGCATTCACCTGATTAGCCCAGTGCTAACCGATGACAACTCGGTTCACCGCTATGACTTCGAAGGTCAGTTCACTCAGGACTGTGACTGGTTCGGTGTTGGCATGCAATTCCACCAGGTTTATGTTCCATTCGGTCTAAACACCACTTTGACTTTCCACGCTGCCAACGCAGCTGGTGTTGCGCTAGCTAACACAGACGTGAAGCTAAGAGTTAACAAAGGTTACTCAGCTTCAAACGCAAAAGTTCGAGTTAACGGCATCATCGCTCGTCCAGCTCCTTCAACTGCCGCTGACGGTGCGGATGTAACAGCTAAGACAGATGTCAACGGAAACGTCTCATTCGTTGTTGTTTCACCAGAGGACTGCACAGCCTATGGTGGAACACTTCCTGCAGCACCAAGATCACTTGATGCGGATGTTCCAAACCAGGTAAACAACGATCCAACTACTGACTGTTTCTCTCAGGTGCTACCTCAGGTCACCGGTGAGAAAACTGACGCAGCAGATTTCGTTGAGCTTCACTACTTCAACTCTTCAGCTTTGAACTACGATGCACCGAGCCCAAGCGTTGCACAGCTAGCTCCGATTCTTGATGGAACTAACTCAATTGCGGTAACTGGCGAAGCAATGCGTCCTAAGACTCAGACCTACTCTTTGGTTGGCTCTAAGCAGATTCTTGCTTTCCAGGCTTTAAAGGGTGATGGTACTTGGGCAAGAAACATGCCAGTGTCTGTGAAGATAAACCTTCTTAACTCTGGAGCAAACGCTGCAATCTCAGCCGGAATTATTGGTAACACTGCTAAAGGTTCCTCAACAACTCTAAGCAACACTGACCCTTCCAAAACATTGGCTGAAGCTCAACTAGTTTTGACTGGTAACACCGATGCATTTGGCGTTGTTACGTTCCAGCTAAACAACAACGACACTTCTGGTGAAGTTGAACCTGCAACTAAAACCTCACCGGTCCCAACAACTGGTTTGAAGTTTGCAAGTATTAGCGCATCTCTTGATGGTTCATTGGACACCTCATCAGTTCTAGAGGTGCACTACTACAAAGCAGTACCGCTAGTTACCAGCATTACTGCGACAGCTTCAGGTAAGAAGATTACTGTGACAATCAAGAACGCGATTGGTAAGAGCTCAACAGTTACCATCACTGGTTTGAAGAAGGCAACAGTAAAGCCGACTTCAGCAACCCAGGCTTACACATACACAGTAACCAAGGGTGCTAAGACAGTGACTGTTGTTTCTAACGGTAAGACACTGACCAAGAAGTTCACAATTAAATAAATCGCTTAAAGTAAATAACCGGCCTCTTTTAGGGGCCGGTTATTTATTTAACTAAAAACTATTTAACTAAATCTCCAATAGAGTTCAGAATCTCATTTGGTCTAAATGGATATTTGTTGATCTCTGCATCGTCAGCGATACCGGTCAGAACTAGAACTGTGTGAAGACCTGCTTCAATGCCAGCAACGATGTCTGTGTCCATGCGGTCACCGATCATTCCAGTTGTTTCTGAGTGAGCATTGATCTTGTTCATAGCTGAACGGAACATCATAGGGTTTGGCTTACCAACGATGTATGGTTCACGTCCGGTTGCTTTAGTTATCAATGCAGCAACAGATCCAGTTGCTGGAAGAACACCATCAGCGCTAGGGCCTGTTGCATCTGGGTTAGTTGCAATAAAGCGAGCACCATTATTAATTAAACGAATGGCTTTGGTTAGTGAATCAAAGTTGAAGTTTCTAGATTCACCTAGAACAACATAGTCAGGGTTCACATCAGTCATGATGTATCCGATTTCATGCATAGCTGTGGTCAAACCGGCTTCACCGAGGATAAAAGCCGAACCGCGTGGCTTTTGTGAGTGAAGGAAGTCAGCTGTCGCTAGAGCGCTAGTCCAGATGGATTCCTCTGGAATGTCTAGACCGGTTGCTCTAAGCCGGGCTGCAAGGTCTCTGGGGGTGTAGATCGAGTTGTTGGTTAGAACAAGGAATCTGAGTCCTTCTTCTTTCCACTGTTTGATAACTTCGCTAGCACCAGGAAGGGCGTGACCTTCGTGGACTAGGACACCATCCATGTCGGTCAACCAACACTCTATTTTTCTACGTTCAGCCATGTCTTCAGTTTACCTTTAGCAAAGTTAGGCTTGAGTGGATGGCAGATAAAGATGAGACAAACAACCCAAGTCATGAACTAACCACTTGGGGCGTTGGGCCTTGGCAGGGGGATTGGCCTGAGGGGGACTTCTACGACCAAGAACTGTTGGCAAATGGGGACACTAGAAACGTAGTTGATAAATACCGTTACTGGTCCATGGAGGCCATTGTGGCCGATCTAGACAGCAAACGGCACTCATTCCACGTAGCTATCGAGAACTGGCAGCACGATCTAAACATAGGTTCGATTGTTCGTAATGCCAATGCGTTCCTAGCCAAAGAGGTTCACATAATCGGTAATAAACGTTGGAATAGACGCGGAGCGATGGTTACAGACCGATACCAACACATTAGGCACCACGAAACAGTTGAAGAGTTCATTACCTGGGCTAAATCAGAGAACCTGCCGATCATTGCCCTCGATAATGTCCCAGGCTGCAAGAAGATTGAACAATACAACCTTCCAGAAGAATGTGTATTCCTATTTGGGCAAGAAGGCCCAGGTTTGTCCGAAGAAGCTTTAAAAGCTAGCGATGTTGTTTTAGAGATAACCCAGTTCGGTTCAACCAGATCTATTAACGCGTCAGCTGCAGCAGCTATAACTATGCATGCTTGGGTTCAGCAAAATGTTTTTAACAAAGGAGGGCTAGATGCCTAACGCAAACCTAAAACATAAGTCCAAACAAGTAATCAATTCAGCTAAAGATAAGACCAGAGCAGGTTTAGATAAAGCGTACGAAGCTAAAAGACCTTTTGCGGTAGCGGCAATTGAAGAACTAAGGGCAATGAATCCAAAGGCCACTCCAAGCCAGATTCAAGAAATGCTAAACCAAAACTTACTTCAAGCAGAAACGCGATTTGCACCAACTTCAGCTAAATTTTCTTCAGCAGCAACTTTGTATGTGAATGCATCTGTTGAACTTAGAGAACTAGATATCAAGAGCACCTCTGGTCATCAGAAACTAGTCGACCTAATGCTCGTGCTTGATAGCGCAGGCATCAAATATGTTCGCTGGGCAGTGAACATTGCAGCTTTCGTCCTTCCTTTTATGAAAGGTGCTAAAGCAGTCAAAATAGCTGGTGGTATTGCAGTTGCAGCTAAAGGTGCAGGCAAAATTGCACCGAAACTTAAGTCCAAGTATTCAGTTGCAGATTTCCTGATTACTAAAACCAATTCCACACTTGGACCTGTCCCAGCTAAATGGTCAGATGAACAAGTTGAAGAAGAAAAGCCTAAAAGAAAAGGCTTGAGAAGGCTCTGGAAGTAATAAGGTCAGCCGAATCTAATCAGCTATTCGGCTAAACTTAAGGTGTATTTAGAGCCCCTGAAACAGAAAAGAGATAGCCATGCCTGCTTTTGTGATCGTGGGAGCCCAGTGGGGTGACGAAGGTAAAGGCAAGGCTACCGATCTTTTAGCTGAACACATTGAGTATGTAGTTAAATTCAATGGTGGTAACAACGCAGGTCACACTGTTGTTATCGGTAATGAAAAATATGCTTTGCACTTGCTGCCTTCAGGCATTTTGACTCCAGGTGTTATTCCTGTGATTTCAAACGGTGTTGTTATTGACTTGCATGTTCTCTTTGAAGAATTGGATGCATTGAATGCTCGTGGCATAGACACAAGCAAATTACGTATTTCAGCTAACGCTCACGTGATTACGCCGTATCACATCTCACTGGATAAGACAGCTGAACGGTTCTTGGGTAAGAGAGCTATTGGAACTACCGGTCGAGGCATTGGCCCAACCTACGCAGACAAGATCAACCGTATTGGTATTCGAATTCAAGACTTATTTGATGAATCCATTCTTCGTCAAAAAGTTGAAGCTGCACTAGTTCAGAAAAACCAGTTACTAAGTAAGGTCTATAACCGCGCTGCAATCAGAGCTGAAGAAATAGTTGCAGAGTTGTTGTCTTATACAGATCGTCTTCAGCCTTACGTTGCTGACACAGCACTAGAACTTCACCAGGCTATTGAAGCTGGAAAGAATGTTTTATTCGAAGGTGGTCAAGCAACAATGCTTGATGTTGATCACGGAACCTATCCGTTTGTGACTTCATCAAATGCAACTGCTGGTGGTGCTGCAACTGGTTCTGGTATTGGTCCTGGTCTATTCCAGAATGTCATTGGAATCGTTAAGGCGTACACAACTCGTGTTGGTGCCGGACCTTTCCCAACCGAACTATTTGACGAGTGGGGCGAGCTACTTCGTAAAACAGGTCACGAGTATGGAACAACAACAGGACGACCACGTCGTTGTGGTTGGTATGACGCTCCTATTGCTCGATACTCAGCTCGCATCAACGGTTTAACTGATTTTGTTTTAACAAAGCTCGATGTTCTAACTGGAATCAAAGAAATTCCTGTTTGTGTGGCTTACGAGGTTGATGGCAAGCGTGTTGAAGAAGTTCCTGTGTCACAATCAGATTTCCATCACGCAATTCCTATTTATGAGAACTTCCCAGGTTGGGATGAAGACATAACGGGTTGCCGAACATTTGAAGAACTGCCAAAGAATGCCCAGGACTACGTTAGGGCACTAGAGAAGATGAGCAACTGTCGAATCAGCGCTATTGGTGTTGGTCCTGCGCGCGATGCAACCATCGTGTTGCATGACATGCTTGGCTAGCGATTAGCCTCATCTTCTTCATCATCTGAAACACTCGGGTTATCGTGATGTTGAATACCTTGTGCTGGATCATTGTTCTCATACTCATGATGACGAACCTCATCCTCAAGGCCTGACTCATCTGTACTTAGAGGAATGTTCACACTGCTCGTTTGGCGCTGACTGATTCCATTCCTAATCCCCAAGATGATGATCACGATAAAGGCAACAACAAGCCCCCAGAACACGCCAGGCAAGCTAGCAAAGATCACAAAAGCTGCCAAAATCGCAAAGACGTTGGCACAGCCACCAATCAGATAACGCATCAATAATCCTTTTTCCTGTTTATTACCTTTAACATACTCGCAACCTAGGACAATATACTCATGCAAGATTTCGATGAACCCGACCAAGTCAGGCTAGACCCGCCTGCTGGTCGAGCTTCACTTACTGGAGTCCTGTATTACCCAGACATTCTTGATCTAAGACTTGCAGGTTACGAACTTGAGCGGTTCCTAACCCTGCTTTTAGCTTTAGATACCGCTACCTATAAAAATGCTTTAGCTATAGCAAAGATTATTCACAAATCTGAAGCGTCACCTATTTGGAATACACACAGAGCTAACCAAATAGAACTATTAGTTCTAGATTCAATTCATGAGTATGGTTTAGCTCAAGTTCCATCTCTGCTTAGACAAATCCTTGGAAGAGTATTTGAAGATGACACAAAGAATCATCTAACAATAGATTTAGTGAATGTTTTCTATTGGGCTTGCCTAGCTCAAGTTGCAACCGATTACGCATGGCGTGAACCAAGACTCATGGAATGGGCTGAATACCTCAGCTACCCAGTTAGATCTGTTTTTAGATTAAACGAAATACTCGTTTAATCACCAGCGGTAATGTGCTTGCCACCAACTTCACCGAGGCGATCCATAAGAGCAAATAGAACACCTGAAACAACAAATGTTAGGTGAAGCACGATACGCCAGATAGTCCCTTGGCCAACTTCTTGTGATTCGTTGTTAGAAAGTTCAATGAAGTCTTTAAGAAGTTCAATAACTGAAAGAGCAACAAGAGATCCAATAAGCTTTAGCTTCAAACCACTGAAGTCGATGGTTCCCATCCAGCTTGGACGGTCAACAGATCTTTCTGCAATTTCAATCTTGCTCACGAAGTTCTCGTAACCAGCAAACAGAACAATCAGCACCAAGTTACCTAGAAGAACTAGATCAAGAAGACCCAGAAGATTCAAAGTAAACAGGTGTGCATCAGCGCTATTGATGTTATTAGCTAGTGCAATAAATTCAATGCTGTATCGCCAAAGCAGAAGCAACAGTGCTCCAACTAAGCCTAGATATAGAGGAGCTAAAAGCCATCTTGCGCTAAAGATGAATACTTCTAGAAAGTGCTGAATTTTCTTCATGCTAGGAGTCTAGTTAGGGGTGCTTTAGTTTCTAGTATTTATTCGGTATCAGTAACATCAAGATTGTCGTTGATGTGTTTATACAGTTGAGTTGGTTTACCTGGCCTACTTCTATCAGTTTTACCTGTGTTTAGGAGGTATGTTTCGTTCTTTAGAAGCTGTCTCTTGAAGTAGTCACGTTGAATAGTTTCGCCACGGCAAATTTCTGTGAACTCATGGAGTTCGGAAATCCGAAACTCTAGTCCCAACGGGTTTAGCCCCAAGAACCTAAACGGATCTAGTTTTCCTGTGAAGGCATGGCGCAATGCTCGCCATGCATAAAAGACCATTTGGTCGTGATCTAGACCCAAGATTCGTCCACCAGGTAAGTGATCCGTAAGGGTTTTAGCGTGACCTCTCAAAGCGCTGGGCGAAGGCATTGTTCTGTTACCAAAACGGCAAACACCGTCATAGTGATAAAGCGGAAAGTTCTCCTTAGCGAAGGTGTTCATGTAGTGATGTGAGTTCACTAGTTCAAGCCCTATTTGGTCTCTTCCCCCTAGGTATTTCCTGATTTCAACGAAATCGACCATAGCCCAGTATGCAAATGACAGCACTCTACCTCTTGGGTCACGGTTAGGTTCATCGAATGTTCCCAGTTGTCTAATCTTGGTATTTAGAGAAAGACCAAGCCTCTGTTTAGCTATACGCCTAGATGCTTCTGCCAAAGTTTCATCCTTCCCCAAATAGCCGCCGGGAAGAACTCTTTGGCCATGAAGGTTTGGATATAGGGCTTCATCAGCCGGCAGAGTTACAACGAAAAGCGAGAGACCTTCGGGGGATTTTGGCCTGTATGGACCAAAAGAGACAAGAGAGTCATCCCAGAGCTGCTTAGACAGTTTGTCTGAGTCGACAACGGTAAAGATCACTAGGTCTACTGCACTAGAAGTAAAGATGTCAGTGGTCATAAATAAAATATTAGCATACAGAAATGGAATATAAAGATTCCAATTGTTATTCGGGAATAATATGCGTAAATAAATGGTTTATAGTTATGTTCCACAAACAATCATCTAAAGGAGATGTGATAAATGATAGTTACCCGATTAGAGCACAATAAGTGCCAGGTTGGAAACCCAACCCAACTAGGTCTCATGTTTGAGATCACTGCATCGGTTGCCCCAGCTAATGAGGCAGCAGCACACAAGACCAAGTCATTGATCTTTGTGATCGACCGCTCAGGTTCAATGAGTGGCGGACCGCTAGAAATGGTGAAAAGCACCATCCTAGACACCTTGCCAAGACTAAATCCAGAAGATTACATCTGCGTGATCAGCTTCGATGATGAGGTCAGAGTCGAGGTTCCAATCAAACCAGTCAAGTCTCAGGACATGAACTGGGTCACCAACCAGATTGCTAATTTGCAATCCGGTGGATCAACCAACATTGAAGCTGGCTATAAAGCAGGTTTGGTCGAGGCAACAACACTTCCAAGAGGTATTGAATCTTCAATCATCTTGCTAAGTGATGGTCATGCAAATTCTGGAATCACAGATCCTGCTGAGCTAGGCCGAATGGCAACTTTAGCAACAGAGCATTTCATCTCAACATCGACTATAGGTATTGGTCAAAGCTATGACGAGAACCTAATGGGAGCTCTCGCTGAAGGTGGTCAAGGAAATCACATTGCTGCCATTGAGTTAGCTGAAGCAGTTAATGGTTTGCAGGCGGAGATCGATGGTCTTCTGCAGAAAACTATGACTGATGTTCGTTTCAGTATTCAGCTTGGACCTGATTTCTTAGGCCGCAAGTCGGACATCATCGCTGGTCGTCGTATGAAGAAGTGGAACAAACACTTTGGACGCGTTGAAACGACTCTGGGCGACCTCTCAAGTGGACAGCAGAAGAACGTGTTCTTCGAAGTTGTTCTCGATGGACATGAGTTATCGACTCCTGGTGTTAAGCAAGGAATCAAAGTTTCTTATGAATACTTCGATGTCCTAACCGGAACAAACATCTCAAAGGATGAAACTTTTGAGATTGAACTTGTTGCAGCTGAAAACTGGGTTGAGCCGAATCGTGATCCTGAGATTCTTGCTGAACTGAAACTAGTTCGTATTCAAGAAATTCAGAAGCAAGCGTTTGCTTTGTATCAGCAGGGTAAAGAACGTGAAGCTGATGCACTACTTGAAGCAGCAGGAATCGATCTTCAAGAATTCATGAACAACACGCATCTTGGTGTTCGAGGATCAAGAAGAATGATGAACCAGGCTGATTCGCTGATGGCGTTTAGCTCAATGCAGGATATCAACATCAAGCGCAAGCGCATGAATGAGTATCGCAGTCGTGTTCAGCGTGATCAGGATGACTTTAGAGATAAGGACAGTCAATAATGTGGATTTTCACTGACACCGGATTTATCTCAGTCGTGCGTAAGGAAGAGCACCCAGGTGTTCTAACTGTTCGAGCCAGAGACAAGCAGTCTCTTGAGCTTCTAGCTGCCAAGGCGAACGTGGAAGTTAAGCGTTCGCCTCAAGGCGACTACCCATACAGAGTCTTCGTTGGTGATGGACCTTTCATTGAATGGTTCTTAGATCGCGGTGGAGATATCCAATATGACAACTTCAAATCAAGAGTTTATGAAACCCGTGGTTCCAAGTTTGTCAGAGCTCTAAATGATGTTTGGGCAGCCATGCATCAGGTTGAAGACGATGAGGCTAGATCACCGTTGCTAGATGCTAACGGCAACAAGCTTCGTCACTCAGATGCCAATGAGCTTACCGAGGAGCAGCAGATTGCTATTGCTGAGCAGTTTGCTCTTGCAGCTCAGGAGCGAGTTCTCCTATCTGAAGCCACAGAACCAGTGTGGTCTGATGACGAAGAAGATCTCGGCTAATGAGTGAGCAAGGTGATGAGCCACAGGCAGAAGTACTTCTAACTCGTGTCCCAAAGATTTCGGACATGACCGATGAAGAACTTCTGGCCTGGGCTCAGAAGCTGCACGGAACGCTTGTTTCAAAAATGAAACCAAGCGAAGCAGAAGTAAAGAAAGAAACAAATGAGTAAAGAAAAACTAACAGTTGTCTATCATGACGACTATCTAAATTGGTTGTTGGGTCCAGGTGATGGATCTCACCCAACTAATCCAATTAGAGCAAAGCTGGCAACAGAAATGTTGGTTGCGCAGCTGCGTGATGATGTTGAAGTTATTGCACCTTTCAGTGATTCAACCGTAGATGCTGATCTAGGAATCCTGAAGGAAACACATTCAGAAGATTATGTTGTTGAAGTTCTTGAAGGCATTTCAAATCAATGGAATGGCACAAAGCCAATCATGGGCGAGACTGCATTCAAGATGTTCCGTGGGACTATCAGAGCAGTTGAGAAGATCTTGAGCGGTGTCTCTAAGGTTGCATTTAATCCTCAGGGAGCTAAGCATCACGCAAAGACAAGCTCTGCATCGGGATTCTGCGTCTTCAATGACATGGCTTATGCAGCTAAAGCATTTAAGAATGCGGGATTGCGTCCACTGTATTTAGACTGGGACATTCATGCGGGTGATGGTGTTGCGCACATGCTACGCGGTAGCGGTGTGCCATGCATCAGCATCCACAATGGATCAACCTATCCGAATGATTCCTGGCTACAGAACTCAGGCACCGGTGAACTGCATCACCCAGCTGAATTGAATTACAACTTCAACCTCAGACGAGGTGCTAGCGATGACGAGTTCAAGGAAGCTATCGATGGAGCCAGAGTAATCATCGATGCATACAAACCTGATGTCATCTTGCTTGCTGCAGGAGCTGATGGTCACTTTGGTTCTAGCAACCTAGTTGAGCTAGCCAAATTCACTGCAGATGGTTTCACCTATGCAGCCAACATGGTTGCCGAAATGGCAACTAAGCACGCAGACGGAAGAGTCCTAATCGGTGGAGCCGGTGGTTACCAACCACTAAAGGAGACACCGGAGACATGGGCTTTAGTCGTTAGCACTATCTACAATCAAGTTAGAAAGGGGTTAGTTCAAAATGGCTAAACCTTATTATCCAAACACTCTTTGGGATGAAATCGTCCCTGGTCTTTATCAAGGTGGAACCGATGATTACGACGTCATTGGTGCTTATCTGAATGAAGACCTAAGTCAGTTATCAGCTAGAGCTAAATGGGACATCGGAGTATCCGGCTTAGTAACCAACAAAGACTTCGACACCGTTGCAACTTTATATGTTCGAGCGAATGCTCCTGGAGCTAAAGTCAAAGAACTTCGCTATGCATTCCTTGATGGTGACATGTCTGATATTGATCCTGAACGTGATCTTCACTTCATGGTTAGAGAAGCACACGCGGACTGGAAGTCAGGTAAACGAGTTCTGATTCGTTGTCAGGCTGGTATGAATAGATCAGGGTTAGTGATGGCTCTGGTTCTAATCCGTGAAGGTTATACCGCTGCCGAAGCAATCAAGCTGATTCGACGTAGGCGTTGCGAAGGTGCCATCACGAATCGCCACTTCGAGGATTACTTGCTGACTAAAACAAATGTTGAATTCTGGCGTCGAGGTGTTGAGGGGAGTAACTAATGGTTACTAATAATCCTTTTCTAGGACCACAGTGGGATGATCTCGCTGTGGTTCTAGAAACCTCACTAATTCAAACTTACATTGGCGGAATGTTTCAAGTTCAAACGTATGCGAAGCAATTTGGTTTGAGTCCAAGCACCTCACCTTTTGTTCAAGCGTTAGTGTTTGATGACACGTTGCAGGTTGAACTGGCAGCTAACCTAATGGTTCGACCTCAGCTGACTAATTTGCAGCTCCAAGAACTTGAGTTCTATGGCTGGCAACTACCGGAGGTAAATCCAGATGACTACAGCGATAATCCCTCAGGAAATCCAAACATAGTTAGATATTTTTCACTGGATACACAAGCCAGTGAGATTGTAGAAGCAATCCTCACCGCTCTTGTTGGCATTTATGGCATTGTTGAAACAGATTTCTGGGCATTCCCAAATCGACATGAGGCTGACCGAGTAGGGGAAATGCGCATGCTGGGCCGACTAAAAGCGTCAAACACAAATCCACACAAAGTTATCTTCGCTTTGCCAGGGCATCATTTAGATATGTTGGAGCAAGAGATTGAAGATCACCAATAGAAAGGTCAAGAAACATTGACTAGAGACGACGTGTTTGCGGAGATAAAGAATCTTTCGTTAGATGAAAGACCTCAGCGCTTAGCTGAGGTGGTGCATGAATTCCAAAAAGACAAATCAGGCGCTGAATACATTGATCACCCTAAAAGGGTTGCTCAAAATGCAAAGATACTTGCAACCAGACTCACCCTCGAAAGCAAGCTCATTGAATCAGCGCTGGCCGTTGCATGGCTGCACGATGTTATTGAAGACTCAGCGGATGAACCTTTAGGAGCGGTAACAGAAAAAGATTTGATTGACATGGGCTTTAGCTCTGAAACTATCGGAGCCGTGGTTTTACTCACAAGAATCAAAGGCGAAAAGGATAAGAGTGCTTATTACAGACGACTAAACAATAATCATTTGGCAAGGCTAGTGAAGATAGCGGATGTTGCAGATAACCGTAACTTTGAGAGACGAGCAGACCTATCTCCAAGCGATGCTTCATATTTCGAAAGAAAATACGCTCATGCACTTGAACTACTGCAACTAAATGAAACCGAATTAGAGTTCTACGAAAAGCGGATTCATTTACCAATAGTGCTCAATCAGCAGGCCGAAGAAGAATTAGCTGGGTTGTAGTATTGGGTTATTACACACGGGGAGAGCTGAACGGAGGTCGAAATGAGCAGTCAAAACAAAGGCAGCACTAAGGACCTAACTGAACTCATTGACCATCTTGATTTTGATGTTAACTGTGACTACATGGAGTGCCTAGGGGCTGCAACCCACAGACTCATCTGCCCAGTTTGCAGCCTATTTGAATTTATGTGTGATCCACACACCAAAGACGCAAAAGCAGCTAAACGAGGCAGCTGGATAGTCTTCGATAAGTCCTGCAAACACCGTGTTGACATGGTGGATTGCGGCAAAGAGCCTATTTAGCAGCCATCTCAAGGAGTCCTGCAAGTCTGCTCACAGCCTTGACCTCCGCTACGCTCTTGAACTGGCTCTCCAATAAAGTTTCACTGAAAACCATGTAACAGGTTGCTTTGGCTCTAGAGATAGCAACGTTCAATCTGTTTCTATCTAGCAGGAACTCAAGACCTCTTGGCGCATCAAAACTCGAAGAAGCCGCAAAGCTATAGATCACCGCCATCCCTTCACGACCTTGGAATTTATCAACTGTTCCAACCATCACTTTGTCTTCTGTGTATCCAGCACGATCTAATGTTTGGCGAAGCAAGTCCACTTGAGCGTTGTATGCAGCAACAACTAGCACACTGTTCTGTTGATCCTCGCGGTAAAGGGATTTCACCAGTCTCAACACTTCAACAGCTTCCTCTTCACTGGAGGTTGAATTTCCCTCATGCGCAACAGGAACAGTTATTAAACCTGGTTCATGTCCATCTATCAGGTGCTCTTTAGTCACGTCGTGTGAACGCAATTTGCCTTCATACGCCAACCAGCTAACTGCATTGTTAACTTCAGGATGCAATCTTCTGGTGACTTCAATGAAATAACCCATCCTTGAAGGCAGAATACTGTGATTTCCCATGTAGTGACCGAGAGCCGAGTTCTCAACACCACCGGGATGAACAGCTAAAACCACTTGAGGTAACTGTAGAGGGTCACCCATCAAAACAATGTTGTCCGCCATAGCGCTAACTGCCATGCAATCTACCAAAGAGAATTGTGCCGCTTCATCAATAAACAAATAGTCAAGCTTGTAAGGAGTGATGTCCTTATTGCAGAAGAAAAAGTTAGTCCCACCAACAACGTAACCGCCGGTCGCATTCTTCATGTAAGTTGCAGCGCTGCCAGTGGCTTTCTTAACTGTCCACGGACGGTCTTCTTCTCCTGGCCGTTGCACCTTCACAATTGAAGTTCCGCTTACTCCAGCATCAATGCAGGCTTCCAATAAGTTTTCAACTGCACTGTGGCTGTTGGCTGCTACACCGATACGTTTCCCCGCAGCAACAAGTTCTGCGATGGTTCTTGATGCGAGATAAGTTTTACCTGAACCCGGAGGACCCTGGATAGCAAGTACTGAATGATCTAAAGCCTTGATGGCTGTCTTAACTGCAGGTAGATAGTCATTGGTATCTGCTTTAGGGAGTGAGTCCATACCTTTTAGCTTTGGCGCTCTCCTCATTAGGATGTCCATAATTGCAGGAGACCTCGGAGGTTCATTTTGAGGCGAACCCCACTCGGCTGCAATATCCGTTGCAAGCTTCAAAAGAGCCGCTTGCTTGGAGGTGGTCGGAATGTGAACCGCATCAATGATTGCGTTAGGGGCAAATCCTATGGATTTATCTGTTGTTTGCCTTGTGAAAGTTACTGTGCTGCCCTCAACGCTCTGAACTTTTCCGAAGTCCCAGCGTTGAATCTTTTTAGGGTCTTTGTAACGAGTAACGATATCCAACCCTTCTTTAGGGCTAAACAAATCATCCGGATCAAGCTCAGCTTGGTAAGTAATCTCTTGGTAGAAGGTCCCATCCTTGCGTTCTTTGGTCTTACGATCCAACTCAACGATGTCTCTAATCACACCCCCACCACGTTCGGCTTCAAGAGCTTCCTCATCCATAGCAACTCTCATATTTAGGTCAGCCCAGAACATTACGTCTTCACGCTTGTAATAAAGAATCGAGTGGGTAAGAGCTAGCCAGATTTGTGCTCTGTAGTCAGCATCAGGGTCAATGCCCCATTCATGATCAGCGACCTTGTCGAACAGGGCTTGAGTTTGAGCCTGCAGTGCCGCCAGCTCTTCAATAGTCTTATTTGATTTACGTTCTTCCTCATCGCCTGAATCCATGTCAGGTTCGTCAAATTTAGAACATGCCCCGTCCATACCTTCAAGCCACCTGTATAACTCTCGGGTAGACCAAACATCTTCAAGGTTGTAAAGGCGCAACTCACCATAAACCAACTCAGCTTCTGCCGCGGCTTCAACTTTGTCTTCATCCGAAATAGCAGGGTTGTTAACAAGATCAACTAAGTCGCGCCAACGGTCATATTCGTCAATGCTCGCGGAAGCTTTCAAGACATCGCTGCTTCTAACAAAGTTGTAATGTCTTTCCAATTTCTTGATGGAGTAACTCTCTTCACCGACGACCAAAGAGTTTCTAACTATGTTGAACATATCTACTAGACGACCAGTAGAGATTAACCAATCAACTTCCTTCTCAAACACACCATGTCTATTCGCAAGTCTCTTCAGGGCTGAAACTTCATAGCTTGCGTAGTGATAGATGTGAGCCTTAGGGTCTCTTTTCATGCGATCAACAGCCCAAAGCATGAACTGCTCAAAGGCAATCTTCTCCTCAGCACGATCGTGAGCCCAAAACTCAGTGAACAGATCATCCCTAGGATGACCCTCATTTATTCCAGTTCCCCAGTCGTAGTTACCGAAGAGATACTCAAGCCCACCACGTTCGGTGTAGTAAGGGAAACCCTCAAAATCAAAGAAGATATCAAGCGGTGCTCTGGGCGGTAGATATTGAATAGCTGAATCAGGGAGTAAGTAGTGAACAGGGCTGCCCGTATCAATTGCTTCAATTTGTGCTTTAGCTTGAAGGCGAACCTTGTTGTAGGTCTCTTCAGTCATCTTGTTAGGTCTTTGTGAGTCACCAGCAATAGATAGCGCGCGCATAGTTGTGATACCAGAAGTCGCTAAGCGAGCAATCTGCGATTGTGTGATGTTTGCTACCTGGACTAAATCATCTTTAGCGAGACGATCTTTCTTGCATAACTCAGGATATTCACAAATATCGCAGTTCTGTTTCGAAGGACAGTGCCATGCAAGTTCAGAAGCAGAGAAGTGTTTTAAATCATTGTTTGCTTTAGCTGCCTCGGCTGCATCAATGATCTTTGCAATCTTTCCTCTTGCAAGCCGCATTGCAGGGACAATTTCGATTTCTTCATAAGTTTCAATAGTTCTTGAACCAAGAACTAATCCATGTCTGACACCTTCCGCCTTAAAGCCCAAGGCGTCTAATGCATCAACGTAGAGCCCGACTTGCAAAAGATAAGCAGGCTTAGCCTTACCTCCATATTTTGCATCGTATGCAATGTATTTGTGACCAAGAGATGAATCAAAATCATCTCTTACTCTCGCTGTTAGTTTTCCATCAACGAACAAGAGCTCCCAGTCATGGCGAACTAAAAAGTCTGGCCTACCACGGAAAATCGTTGAACCAAATTTGCGTTCCAGCCCACCCTGGTAAATTATCGGCATTCCGGTTTGCATAAGTTCAATTGTTTGATCAAGATCACCCTCTTTTTCAGGCGCACCAACTACACCAGAGGCAACCGATGATTCAAGCTCATCCATGAGTGCGGCTTCAAACAACACTCCGTATTTTTGAGCCAGAGTGGTCTCATCTTCAGCATCGATGTATTCTCGAAGGACTGCCAAGACATCTGGTATTTCAAGGGTTCTAGCTACAGCTAAAGAAGTGCAGTGATCACAAGATGAAGCTCGCATGAGATCTCGAGTATTGAATGACCAAAGATTGTCTCGAATGTACATAAGCCTGCCTAAAAGTGTCTTAGGTTAAGTGTCCCACCAACCACTGACATTTGGACCATAGAAAGAGGGTTGAAAGTGCCTACGCCTTGTAGCCGATGAACACTTCGCGTGTGTAAGGCTCTTTTTGTATAACGAAGCGTTCGTAGAGCGCTGGCTCAAGCTCTCGGAGTATCCCGCTTGAGAAGCTTTTCTTAGTAGTAATTTTGCGCACCCAGGAACAAACACCTGCAATTCCAGGTGCCGTTCCGCACTCAACCTTGATGTCCGCTTCGCCGGATTCGACGATCCACTCAAGCGGTGCCTTCAGTCTCTTAATTTCAAGTTTCAACTCGTTTAGACGGAAATAATCCTTTTCTGCGATTGCTTTCTCAATCACGCTGCTAGCAGTAGAAATGTAGTCCGTAACCTCTTTAGAAAAAGCGTCGGAGGTAAGTTCGACGAACAGCTTGAAGTCTTCGGACAGCTTTGGCTCTTCAACAGTGCATTTTTCAATCAGTTCAGGTCTGGATTTATTGAATTCCTTTTTGAATTCAGTAACGCTGAAAGCTGGGTCTGGAACGACATTGATAACCTTGATTATTCGCTCAAGCGCAACAGGGCCCTCTTCAGCGATAACATTCTTGAAAACAGAGTCTATGCGAGAAATTAGCTGGTCAAAGGCTTCGATAGTCAAAGAGGCCAGGGAAACCTCCTTGGCTATGCCTAGTATGGTCTCGGATGCCGCACGAACATTTCCTTCGCTTAGAACTAACTTTAGATTTTTAGCTTTTTCGAATGATGGCATTTTCTCGCCGACCTGCTTGGCGTAGGTCTGCGCCAGGTCCGCGGCCTCGCGTACAGCGGCCTCACTATCAAATCGGAACCATTCGCCGCTTATACGGTGTGGCGCAAAGGTCTTGTGAAGTTGCGATTCCACGTATTTGACAGCATCTGTGTGAATAAGAAGATCTTCATTTAACACTAGCTTTCTTGGGTTCCCGGTTTGATGTTCTGACAGTCTTTGTTGCGCAGTTCTAGGGTCTTCTACTAAACCGATTTTCACACTGCTTGATAGACCACCTTGGTCGTCGGTTGTTTCACGAACAAAGTAGATAGTGCCTGGGTTGAATCTCAATTTGACTCCAAGTTATTGTAGGAATTAACTCTAAGTTCCCGATTGGGTCTAATTACGTCGAATTGAAAATCGTTATAAATCGCTGAATCGTTATAGATGCGCGGGAATAATGTGCAGCAATTGAAAGTTATTTTTGGAGTCGAGAGAAGAGAAGTCAGATGGCAAAATCAGTAGCCTATGTTCCGGGTCAGGCATCACCACACAAAATGTCTCGCTCAAAAATTGAAATGTTTATTCGTTGTCCGCGTTGCTTTGTTTTAGATGCCAAATATGGGATCAAACAACCGGGTGGTATTCCGTTCACTTTGAACGTTGCGGTGGATAACCTCATGAAGAAGGAATTCGACATTCATAGACAGGCAAAGACTGTTCCTCAAATCCTCAAATATAATGGACTTGATCTAATTCCCTTCCAACATCCGGACCTAGAAAAATGGCGTCATAACTTCACCGGAGTGCAGCACACAACTAGTGACAATCACTTCACAATATTTGGCGCAGTTGATGACATCTGGGTTGATAGCAAAGGTGTTTTGTATGTCGTTGATTACAAAGCAACTGGAAGACAACAAGCTGTTACACAACTTGGGGAGGGTGGGTTCTATGACGGCTACCGCAGACAGCTTGAGATCTACCAATGGTTGCTTCGCAAAAACGGTTTTGAAGTTTCAAACATTGGCTACTGGGTTTATGTAACAGCGACTCAAAAAGAAGATTCATTCAACAACACCTTACATTTCGAATCCAACCTTGTTTCCTATGAGGGAAATTCAGGATGGGTTGAGAACATACTGGCTGACATCTATACCAATCTGAACGAGCCTGAAGTTGCAGGACCTGGTGAAGACTGTGATGTTTGCAAATTCTTTGATCGGCGCGCAAATCTAGCTATCGATTGGCATGAGCTTGTGTGGAAGAACTGTAATGAGTGTGGAAGCAGAATGCTTAAGACAATCTACGGCATGATGATGGGCGATCCACCAGCAGGTCATGTTTCAATGGGTTGCATTGTTGCTGAGAACGCACCTGAATGGTTATGCCCTAAGTGCGATCTTCAGAACGACGATGATGAAGAGATGTAACACTTCACAAGCTAGATAACAGCAAGTTAACTTTTCACTTACAAGATTCAGATCTCCGGGAACATCCACGGAGCTAAAACTATTATTGACATCAACCAGAGGAGATTCACATGGAAGCATTTGAAAGTTTTGTCGCCCTAGCGATGGGCGCTGAAGGACTATCCGTTTCAGGACCAACTAAGTTCAAGGCCAGAAAAAAAGCTAAGAACGGGGTATTCCAAGAACACGGTTATGAAATTGATCTCATTGGAGCTCGAGGAGACAAGCTAGTACTTGCTAGCGTGAAGTCCTTCTTCGGAAGCGGTGGGGTAAGAGGCGATGAAGTGACTGGCAAAAAGCCTGGTTCGGGGGCGGAAGGCTACAAAATTCTCAACAACAGGGGACTTAGAAAAGACATTATTGAGAAAGCCGCTGCAATTTACGGCTACAAAGTTGAACAAATTGAGATGCGACTATACGCTGGTAAATTCAAGCAGGGCGACGAGGATGTAATTCGCGAATGGTGTGGTAAAGAGATCGCCGGTGGCTACCCTATTCAGGTAATTGGTGTTACTGAGATATTCGATGCAGTAAAAGCTCTGGCATCTTCAAAGACCTATATCGACAACCCCACTATCGTCACATTCAAAGTGATGGCGGCCGTTGAAGAGGCCTCAGCTGTGAAACAAGGCAACAAGAAGCCAGTGAAAAAATCCTCTAGCAAATTCAATCCAGAAATGCCAATAGATGAACTCCCTATTGGAGCAGTAGCTGTCTCTAAGAGAGATGGAATCAGTGGATTGATTATTGGCTACTCAAATCAGGGCAACCCTAACCCTTACGTGAAGATCAGAAATGAAGAAACTGGTGTTACCTACATTAGAGCTGCCTCAACTTTGGAATTGAAAAAAGCTAAATAAGCCTGTTACATAAATAGTTTTAGCCCACGGCGAACAAGGCCATGTTTGTCCTCACTCGGGGTCTAGTCTGTAAAACTTACCTAAAACGGTGAGTTCCTAGAAAAGACCAAATGCTCTTTCAATTCCAAGAAAGTTTTGTCGAGATTGTTCGTGAACGTCCATACAACAACGTTTTGACGGTCATGGCTTCCAGTCCAAAAAGTCTAAGAGAGTTCTACGTCAGAACGCCTAGTCACGTGCTACCGGTAGCTCATCATGTTTACAAAATGATGATTCACATCTCAGAGAGTAACCTGCCATTCGATTTAGATCCAACAGTTTT
>CANGBK010000006.1 GCA_947452235.1 Micrococcales bacterium | reverse complement strand
GCCAGAGACACTGCAGCTATCATTGCCGAGCCTCTTGGCTTGAAAGTTGCTGTTATTCCTGAACTGATTGAACGATCTTTTGGAACAGCCGAAGGTATGTCTCATGGTGAGTGGAGAAAGCTCTATGAAAGTGGAGCACCTATCGAGGGTTTGGAATCTCTTGAAGATTTGAGAGCTCGTTCGGAGAATCTTCTTAATCTAATCGCAAACGAGTATGCAGGTCTTCGAGTTCTGGCTGTCTCACATGGCGCATACATTAGAAAACTGCTAAGAGTGGTTTCTAAAGATCTGTATCCAACCGATGGTGATCGTCTAACTAATGTTTCGTTGAACATTCTCGGCCACCAGGATGGAATCTGGGAAGTTCTTGACTACAACCCTAAATCTCTAGCTGACTAAAAGTCAGTAACAGTTCATCTGCAGAGTCATTCCAATTGAACTTAGCTGCTTGATATAGAGCCTCCGCAGATTTCCTCTCCCAAGTATTGCTAACTTCAAGTTCAAGCAGTCGCTTAGATAATGCTTCAGATGAGTCGGCATCAAAAAAACTTCCAACAGTTCCGGAAACTTCTCTAAAGATCTCCAAATCCGAAACCACAACAGGTGTTCCCTGCTGCATGGCTTCAACCAGTGGAATACCGAAGCCCTCATCTTTGCTTGCTGAAATTAAAGCAAAACTGGTGGCAACTAATGACTCATATTGTTCATCGGTAACACCACCGTGAAAGACCACATCGCACCCAGATTTGGAGGCAAGGCTCTGCAGTTGGTCCTTTCTTTCCGAAGTTATCTTGCTCAACAGGTGAAGAGTAAAACCAGGTGTTAGGCCAACTCCCCTGATTAGTGTTTCAACGTTTTTGTATGGCATAAACGAGCCGATATAAAGAACATCTCTACTTGTAGGAAGCTTTCTCGGCTTCTTAGCAGAAGCTCCGGCTGGTGCGTTATAAACAACACTCACTGGACGTTTAGTCAGAGAATGTTTCGCAATTAGCTCTTTTGTTGTCTTAGAAACCGTAACAATCGCATCAGCTCTATTTAGTAGCAGCCGCTGTGGGAAATAGGTCAAGTGATATAGGCGCCACAGTCCCCGAATCAGGAGATTCAAATCCTGCGGTGGTTTTCTGTGACGGTAATAAATCAAGTCGTGAAGGGTCAGAACTAGTTTGTATTTTCGGCCTGAAGTTCCCATGATCTGCATAGGTGAATAAACGTGAGTTGCCCCAACGTTGTTTAGTTTTCTGGCTATGAAAAGCTCTTTCACCGATTCAGGGTTATTGACAACAATGAATTCGATGCCTTCAGGTAGGTGTTCCAGTTGTCTCAAATCATAAATGATTGCAATCACATGAACTTTAGAAGATAAAGCTTTGATAAGTTCAACGCTGAATCTTGAGATTCCATCATGGTGGTCAAGTCTTATAAAGCGAGCGTCAAAGTGCAAGGTTTTCATTAGTTAGGTAAACCTTCTAGAAACCTAGTCATTTGATCAACAGCTTCTTCAGCTGCCTCGTAATGAACTAGATGTCCGCAGTTTGCAATCTCATACATCACTGCACTGTTCATGTCGTTGGACATTTTCTTCACAGCTTCTACAGGTGTGACCTCATCCAGTTCTGCCGCAATCAAAAGTGAAGGCACATTAATACCATTGATGTATGGAGCCATGGTATTTGATATAGATGCAACATAGCTTTCCCAAACGACCTGGGAGTTAGCAAAGCTATTGAAGTGTTGACGGTGCTGACCTTTGATCCAAGTTCGTAGCGATTTATTTTTGCTCTTGGTTGTGTATGAACTCATAGAGTCAACCAACAAGAAAGTTTTCACCATCCGAAGCCCGATGCTCTCAGGTAAAACGTGAGCGAGCCAGTAGTAAGCCTTCACGAAATACATCAGGAATCTCGACAGGCCCTGAACTTTACCTCCACCAACCGGGTTGATAAAGATCATCGCGCTAAAGGTGTGTTCTTTAGATTCAAGTGCTGAAGTGATTAGGGTTCCAAAAGAATGACCGATAGAAATTGGATTCACTAAACCAATTTGTTTGATAAATCCTTTGAACCAAAGCACATAGTTCTCTAGGCTGTGTTCAACTTTTAGTGGAGTTGAAACACCGAAGCCAGGTAGGTCTGGTGCATAGATGTTGTAATCAGATAGTCCCCCCGCAAAAGATTCAAGTCCGTGGTGATCCCCTCGATATCCGTGAACTAGAACAATGTTTTTAGCCTTAGCGCTGGGAGTTGTAGTAGCTGGATAAAACCAATATTTACATTCATTTTCGTCAACAAGTACTGATCTCTGGGTAGCCCTAGCGTTGGCTAACTCCATGTACTCAGCTGCGGTCTTCATTCATCACTCCCATAATTGAATTCATTGCAAGTCTAGCCAAAGCCCATACTCCCGCTGGGCTTCCTGAGCTTTGTCAGTGTTGAGAAGTAGTCTTTAGCCATGAGTGAAAAACTGGCTTTGCCTGAATGGTTGAACGTTATTGCTGTCTTTGACACAGAGACCACAGGGTTAATTTTGGATGAGTCTCGCATTGTGACCGCAGCGCTTCATTTAGTTGATGCAAGTGGCAATGTAATTACCGGCGGTAAAGACTGGTTGCTAAACCCAGGCGTTCCAATTCCACCTGAGGCAAGCAACGTTCACGGTGTTACCGATGCTGATGTAATTAACGCACAGTCCCCTCAAGAAGGCGTAGCAGAAATCGTAAGCGCTATTCAGGGCTATTTTGACCAAGGTATTCCTGTTGTTGCATACAACGCTCCTTACGACTTCACGATTCTGCATTACGAAGCTAAGCGCTACGGAATCGATCAACTCAACTTCGGTAATGTGATTGATCCACTTGTCATTGATAAGACCATTGATAAGTGGCGTAAAGGCAAGAGAACCTTAACAGCAGCAGCTGAACGTTATGGAGTAAGCCTTGAAAACGCTCACACAGCTGCCGACGATGCAATAGCTGCCGGTCAAGTTGCTTTGGCAATGATGCGTTTCTATCAAGCACTAAATGACCCTAAGTTCCCCTTCCCCACTTCACTCGAAGAACTTCATGAACTTCAGGCTCGCTGGGCTGATGAGAACGAAAAGAGTTACGCCCAGTGGCGTCAAAAGGATTACCCAGATTACAAGCCAGTATTTGGTTGGCCAGTCAAGCAGCTTAGTTAAATAAAAAAATGGACCCCGATTGGGGTCCATTTTCTTTAAGACGTTATTAGTTCTTCGCACCGAACTGCTTGTAACGTGCGTTGAAACGCTCAACACGACCAGCTGAGTCAAGAATTCTCTGCTTACCTGTGTAGAACGGGTGTGATGCTGAAGAGATTTCAACATCGAAAACTGGGTATGTGTTGCCGTCTTCCCATTCGATTGTCTTGTTGCTAGTCACGGTTGAACGTGTCAGGAATGCAACACCTGAAGCTAGGTCGCGGAAAACAACTGCCTCATACTTTGGGTGGATGTCAGCCTTCATAGGGTAAATCTTTCAACTAAAAGGGATTCGTTGCCAAAGGCAACAAGAGAAAACTATACCAGAGCTAGCCCTGAGATGCCAATGGTTATTTGGCTCTAACCGCGAATCTTCCGTTGAGGAGCACTACTTCTAAGGGCAAACCATAGGCTTCGCTGAGTTTATCGGTGGTCAAAGTGGTGTTTATTGGGCCAGCAGCCGAGACTTTACCCTCGGTAAGCACTAGAGCATGGGTAAACCCAGCTGGGATCTCCTCCAAGTGGTGGGTCACCATGATGATGGCTGGAGCTTGAGGGTGGGAGGCGTAGCCACCAAGAATTTTGATGGTTGACTCTCTAGCTCCAATATCCAGGCTCGCAACAGGCTCATCCAAAAGCAGTAGTTCAGGGTCTGGCATAACGGCTCTGGCTATTTGAGTTCTCTTCTTTTCGCCATCGCTTAGAGTTCCAAATGGCCGTTCTGCATAGTCCGATAGATCCCATTCGGCTAAGACTCGTCTTGCTCGTCTCTCATCAACATCTTCGTATTTCTCTTTGAAGCGGCCGGTGATGGCATAGCTAGCAGTCATTACTGCATCAAGAACACGTTCAGAATTAGGGATACGTCCAGCTATTGCGGTTGAAGCAAAACCAATCCTGGTTCGAAGATCAAATACGTTGATTTCACCCAGGGTCTCCCCTAGAACTCTTGCAGTTCCAGAGCTTGGTTGAAGTTGAGCTGCTGCAATTTTTAGAAGCGTAGTTTTACCAGCTCCGTTAGGGCCAACGATAACCCAACGTTCATTGTCAGATACCTGCCAGTTGACGTTATCGAGAATCTTCTTCCCGTCGCGAACAACTGTGACATCGTGGAGTGCTAAAACTTCTTTCATAGATTTTTAGCCTATGGGAATATTCAACATCTAGTTGGCTAAGACACTCACGCCTAGACAAGTTAGCCAAAACTTACCTATAAAGTTTGTTTATGACTAGTAGCCCAAAAACAGCCACGATGCTAGTCGTCTTTGACGTTGACTCAACCCTGATTGAACAGGAAGTCATCGAAATGTTGGCCTCTAAAGCTGGTAAAGCAGATGATGTTGCAGATGTGACAGAGCGAGCCATGCGTGGTGAACTAGATTTCACCGAAAGCCTTAGAGCAAGAGTCCAAACCCTCAAAGGGATGCCAGTAAGTATCCTTGATGAGGTTTTATCTCAAATCAGGATAACTAAAGGCGCTATCGAACTTATTGAACATATCCACGCGCATGGTGGCAAGGCAGCTGCTGTTTCAGGTGGATTTATTGAACTACTCGAACCTCTATCAAAGAAACTGAACCTGGATTTCATTAGAGCAAATACTTTAGAAACTAAAGACGGCTTATTCACGGGAGACGTGATTCCGCCAATTATTGATAAACCTGCTAAAGCTCAAGCGCTAACTGAGTGGGCTAATGAACTAAGCCTTGATCTCAAACTAACCGTTGCTGTTGGTGACGGTGCCAATGATTTAGACATGATGGCAATAGCCGGTGTGAGCATTGGGTTTAATGCAAAGCCTAGAGTGAGAGAAAAAGCTCAACACCTAATTGACTCAGGGAATCTTCTGGACGCAGTTAGCCTGCTACCTAAAAATTAGTGACCGGTTGAGTGCAGACCACCATCAACGTGAATAATTTCACCTGTGGTAGCTGGGAACCAATCGCTTAGCAGAGCAACAATTCCCTTAGCTGCTGGTTCAGTATCTGCAAGCTCCCACTTAAGCGGTGCACGTGATACCCAAATGTCTTCCATGTCTGAGAAACCAGGAATTGATTTACCAGCCGGAGTTCTAAGTGGACCAGCAGAAATTAGGTTCACACGGATACCGTCTTTACCTAAGTAACGAGCTAGGTAACGTGAAGTCGATTCGAAAGCTGCCTTAGCAACACCCATCCAGTCGTATACCGGCCATGAAACTGAAGCGTCGAAGGTTAGACCGGCAACTGATGCACCTGGGCGAAGAAGAGGCTTGGCTGCCATGGTGATTGACTTCAAAGAGAAGGCAGAAACCTGAACAGCAGTTGCAACATCTGGCCACTCGGTTGAAAGGAAGTTACCACCTAGAGCTGTTCCAGGTGCGAAAGCGATAGCGTGAACAATTCCATCCAGATATGGAAGGTGTTCTTGAACTCTTGCAGGTAGCGCAGCAAGATCTTCATCGCTGGTTGCATCAAGTTCAATAACAGGACATGGCTTAGGTAAACGAAGCGCAATCTTCTCTGTGATTGGAAGCATTCTCCCGTAGGAAGAAAGAATGATGTCTGCTCCCTGCTCTTGAGCTAGCTTGGCAACAGTGAAAGCGATAGATGCTTCTGTTAGAACTCCAGTGATTAGAAGTTTCTTACCTTCGAGGATTCCCATTTTTCTTCCTTAATTCTCAGTGCTACCTTGATATTCTGCCACTAGTTAGGCAAATAAGGTCTAATGACCCATGCCCATTCCGCCATCAACTGGGATAACTGCGCCAGAGATATAGGCAGCATCATCGCCAGCCAGGAACAGAACAACATTGGCAACTTCCTCAGGTGAGGCAAATCTTCCAGCTGGAATGCGCTTTTTGTAGTCAGCCTGCATCTCGTCGCTTAGTTCAGCAGTCATGTCTGTGTCAATAAAGCCTGGTGCAACAACGTTTGCTGTGATTCCTCGGCCACCCAATTCACGGGTTAGTGATCTGGCAAGACCGATAAGTCCGCTCTTAGCTGCTGAATAGTTGACCTGACCTGGGCTTCCAAGCAAAGCAACAACAGAGCCAATTAAAATCACACGGCCATAACGAGCCTTAATCATACCCTTGGTTGCTCTTCTAACTACTCTGAAAGCTCCGGTTAAGTTCGTGTTGATGACCTCTTCAAATTCTTCATCAGTCATGCGCATAAGCAAGGTGTCTCTAGTGATACCTGCGTTGGCTACCAAAATCTCAACTGGACCAAGCTTCTGTTCAATCTCGGCATATGCTGCATCAAGAGAAGCAGGATCTGTCACGTCAGCCTTGACACTAAGTGAACCTTCAGGTCCCTCACCGCTTCTAACAGTCACAGCGACCTTGTAGCCAGCTTTAATGAATGCTTCTGCGATAGCTTTACCGATACCTCGGTTACCACCGGTAACTAGAACAACTTTTGACATAAGTTTTTAGACCTTTTGATAGGAATTGGCGTTAACGGGTCAAGTCTATATCTAGGCTTATAAGTGTTGGTTTATTAGGAGGTCAATTTGGCTAGCAGACAGTCGGTTACTTCCGTAGATATCTCACCGGATGAAGAGCGTAAGAGCCGCTTTATCAAATACACAATCGCAATGATTATTAGGGTTATCTGCATCATTCTTGCTGTGGTTGTTCCCCTAGGTTGGCTAACCTTGCTATTTGCCATTGGAGCCATCTTCCTGCCGTATTTCGCGGTAGTCATAGCCAACGAGGATTCAAGATCTACAGACACCAAAAAAGCTAAAGCACAAGCACCGACAATCAGCATCAGTGCAGACTCTTTTAGGGACACTAGTGAAACCAAGAAAGACTGATTCAAGGCTTATTCAATGGGGATCATGGGTTGCGTTAGCAACCGTATTCTCAATAGCTTGTTGGTTCCTGTCTCAGTGGCAGTTTGCCCGACAAAAAGAAGTTGTTGCAGCCAATAACATCATCATCAAAAACTATGATGCTGACCCTGTTCCAATTGAGAAGATTCTCAAGGCAAAAGACCCTTGGCGAAAAACCCTTGAGTTCAAACCAGTGTCCCTTACTGGTCAATACATCCCCTTTGATGAGTATCTGGTTCGTAATAGACCCAATAATGGAAACCCTGGCTTCTTGCAACTGGTCGCCTTCAAGACCCTTAGTAACAACATCTTCTGGGTTGATCGAGGCTGGCTTCCAACTGGAAGTAAAAGTGACAAGCCAGATTTAGTTCCAGCTCTTGATGAGAAAACTAGGACCATTGTAGTTAGGCTTCGAGCTAATGAGGCACCTAATGGAAGAACTGCTCCCCTTCGTGAACTGCCAAATATTGATTTGTCTTTGGCGAGTAAAGATATTGAAACTGACAATGTTTATCTTCAAGGCTATGGTCGTTTAGTTTCAGAAACTTCACCTCTTGCAAGAGGAGCTGACCTTGGTGAACCCGATCTAACCGAAGGTAATCACCTAAGTTACGCCCTTCAATGGTTAGCGTTTGCTTTGATGGCTTTTGGTGCAGTGTTCTGGAACATTAGCCAAGACAGAAGAAGAAGAGCCGGGCTTAAAGGTCGAAAGCTGAAAATCCTAACACAGGATAAAGACGCTGAGATTGAAGATGAACTTTTGGATGGTAAAAACTAAGAGAGTGTGATTAGGTCTCTGTATCCATCGTTCCAAAGATCTTCCTGACCATCAGGCATAACCAAAACTCGTTCAGGGTTCAGTGCATCAACAGCACCAACATCGTGGGAAACCAAAACAATAGCACCGGTAAATCCGGCCAAAGCTTTAAGAATCTCTTCACGGCTAGCAGGATCAAGGTTGTTTGTTGGTTCGTCAAGAAGCAAAACGTTGGCTCTTGAAACAACCAAGCTAGCTAAAGCGAGACGTGTTTTCTCTCCACCGCTAAGAACAGCAGCTGGCTTATTGACATCGTCACCGCTAAACAGGAACGAACCTAAAACCTTGCGGGCATCAACATCGGTAAGCTCAGGAGCAGCCTCCTGCATGTTCATCAAAACTGTCTTGTTGACATCAAGAGTTTCGTGTTCTTGAGCGTAGTAACCAACTTTGAGGCCGTGACCGGGATCAATCTTTCCGGTGTCTGACTTCTCAACACCTGCCAAGATTCTTAGCAACGTGGTTTTACCAGCACCGTTGAGACCAATAATTACTACCTTTGAACCTCTATCAATGGCCAAATCAACGGCAGTAAAGATTTCTAGTGAGCCATAACTCTTAGAAAGATTGTGACCAAACAATGGTGTCTTTCCACAAGCCTGCGGCTCAGGGAAACGGATGTTAGCGACCTTGTCTCTTTCTCTAACATCGTCAAGATTGGAAAGGAGTTTCTCAGCGCGCTTAGCCATCTGTTGAGCGGCAACAGCTTTTGAAGCTTTCGCACCAAACTTCGCAGCCTGCATCTGCAACACGGATGCTTTCTTCTCCGCGGTTGCGCGTTCACGTTTACGACGTTCTTCGTCTGACTCACGCTGTTTCAAATACTGACGCCAGCCCATGTTATAAATATCGATAACAGCACGATTAGCATCTAGATAAAACACTCGGTTCACGGTTTCTTCAACAATGTCAATATCGTGACTGATAACAATCAACCCACCCGAGTAACTCTTCAAGAAATCTCTCAGCCAGATAACACTGTCAGCATCTAAGTGGTTTGTTGGTTCGTCAAGAATCATGGTCTCGGCATTAGAGAAAAGAATTCTTGCAAGTTCAATTCTTCTTCTTTGACCACCGGAAAGCGTTCCAAGCGGTTGTGCTAAGACGTTGGGTTTGAGCCCAAGGTTTCCAGCAATAGCTGAAGCTTCTGCTTCGGCAGCGTAACCTCCGTTAGCTTCGAACTGTGCCTCAAGTTTTGAATAGCGTTCCATCGCTTTTTCATAAATGGCTTCATCAACTGAGCCCATCTCTTCGCGAGTAGCCTCCAGTTTTTCTAGGATGGTACCTAAACCTCTTGCATTCAGAATTCTGTTCTTAGCGAGCTCTTCTGGATCACCAGTTCTCGGATCTTGAGGGAGGTAACCGATTTCACCTGTGTGATCGATGGTTCCATTGCTGGCTTGAAAATCTCCAGCAATGACTCGAGTGAGAGTTGTTTTGCCAGCACCGTTACGGCCAACTAAACCAACCTTGTCCCCTTTGGAAACCTGGAAGTTAACTCCAGACATTAGGACTCTCGGACCTATGGTGATCTCGAGATCGCGCACGCTAATCATGTTGCCCCGTCAGTGAGCGATAAAGTGGATTTGTGTTCAAGGGTTTAACCCTACAATTAACACTAATCGACCTGAACCTTGAAAGGCCACACTTTGAGTACCACAGCACCAACAAACACAGTTTTAGTTGACAGACTTATCTCCCGTTCATTGGCTTCAGACATCTCTTTAGTCGTTCTAGGAGTGGGACTGACCGCTTTGGCAGCTCAGGTTCAGATTCCTGCAGTTCCAGTTCCTTTCACCTTCCAGACTCTTGCAGTTCTATTAGTTGGAGCAACCTATGGTGGTGCTAGAGCCGCCATCACCATGTCTAGCTATGTTCTACTTGGCCTGCTTGGTCTTCCAGTATTTGCCGGTGGCGCTTCTGGCCTAGAGAAGATCTTTGGTGCTACCGGTGGTTTTCTAATCGGATTCGTCTTCGCCGCATTCCTAACTGGATACCTAGCGGAACTTAACTGGTCATCGAATTCTCTAAAGATGTTTGTCAGCTTCGCGTTAGGTTCAATCGTTATTTATGCAGTTGGAGTTCCAGTTTTGGCGATGGTGGCATTCAAGTCAGATTTGCTTGCTGCAACAACATACATGTTCCCATACTTGATTTGGGATGCAGTAAAAGCTGTTTTAGCTGCAGGTATTGTTCCTGGTGCTTTTGTTCTTGTGAACAAAATCAAGAAAAGCTAAATAGAAAAACCGATCGAGCGCATCTGCTCTTTGCCATCTTCGGTGATCTTCTCAGGTCCCCAAGGCGGCATCCAGACCCAGTTGATTCTAAATGCCTCAACAACGCCGTCTAAAGCCAATCCGGTCTGATCTTCCAACACATCAGTTAGAGGACAACCAGCTGAAGTTAGAGTCATGTTGATTAGCAATGAACCATCTTCAGCCTGAGCTAAACCATAAATAAGACCTAGGTCAACGATGTTTACCCCAATCTCAGGGTCAATAACTTCTTTGAGCGCTTCTAATACTTGATCGTATTTGTCAGCAGGTAATTCAATTTCTGACAATTAGTTAGCCTTTGTGTATCGGTCATAGCCTTCAGCTTCAAGACGCTCAGCTAGTTCAGCTCCGCCTTCTTCAGCAACCTTACCTGCAACAAAAACGTGCACGAAGTCTGGCTTGATGTACTTCAAGATACGGGTGTAGTGAGTAATCAACAAGACACCTAGGTCATTAGCTTTATGTGCTCGGTTCACACCCTCAGAAACAATCTTTAGGGCATCAACATCAAGACCTGAGTCAGTCTCGTCTAGAACAGCAAAGCGAGGCTTTAGAAGCTCTAGCTGCAAGATCTCATGACGCTTCTTCTCTCCACCTGAGAAACCTTCATTAACGTTTCGCTCAGAGAATGAAGCATCCATGCGAAGGTTATCCATTGATTCGCGAACATCTTTGATCCAAGTTCTAAGAGCAGGTGCTTCACCGGTGATAGCTGTCTTAGCAGTTCTAAGGAAGTTAGAAACTGAAACACCAGGAATCTCAACTGGATACTGCATAGCCAAGAACAAACCTGCACGAGCACGCTCATCAACGCTCATCGCCAAAACATCTTCACCATCTAGAAGGATTTCACCTTCGGTAACGGTGTATTTAGGGTGACCAGCAATGGAATAAGCAAGAGTAGATTTGCCTGAACCGTTAGGTCCCATGATTGCGTGAATCTCGCCACTACGAATGGTTAGGTCAACACCTTTGAGGATTTCTTTAACACCCTGCTCTGTTTCAACTGTTACATGCAGGTTCTTGATTTCTAATACAGACATTTCTTCCTCTACTTAACCTTCGTACTCAATAAAAATTTCGCCGTTTTCAACCAAAACCTCGTAGGTTGAAACAGGCTCATATGCAGGCAAACTCAATGGTGCTCCGGTCTCAAGAGAGAACTTAGCTCCATGTGCCCAGCACTCGATAGTCTCGTTGTCAACGAAACCTTCACTCAAAGAAACTTCACCGTGTGAACACTTGTCATCAAGTGCGTGGATAGAACCGTCAGGGCTGTGAACGATAGCGAAAGCATGATCACCGATCTTCACGCGGATTGCACGGCCAGGTTTGATGTCTGTTACGTTGCAAATACGAATAGCCATTAGTTAACCCCTAGTTTCTCTTCTAGAACCTTAGACAAAGATTCAATAACTTCAGGAACGTTAGTTCGCTGGATTAGTTCTAGCAAGAAACCAAACACAACAAGACGCTTAGCTTCAGCTTCAGAGACACCACGAGCCTGTAAATAGAACAATTGCTCATCATCAAAGCGACCTGAAGCGCTGGCGTGCCCAGCGCCTTGAATTTCACCGGTTTCTATTTCAAGGTTTGGAACTGAATCAGCTCTAGTTCCATCGGTAAGCAAGAGGTTCCTGTTTAGTTCGTAAGTATCGGTTCCTTCAGCAGCAACACGAATTAGAACATCACCAATCCAAACAGTGTGAGCCTTGTCACCTGAAAGCGCACCCTTGTATGTAACACGAGACTTGCAGTTAGCTGCAGCGTGATCTACGAAAGGCCTGTTCTCAATGTGCTGACCTGAATTAGCAAAGTAGACACCGTTCATTTCAACTTCAGCTCCAGGTGAACTAAGTGTTGAAATAGGTGTAACGCGAACTAGATCTCCACCAAATGTCGCAACGGTGTGCTTCAACAGTGAGTTACGGCCAAGTTTGGCGTAGTGAGCGGAAACGTGAACTGAACCCTTATCCCAGGTCTGAACAGACACTAGGTTCAACCTAGACTCATCGCCTACCGCAATTTCCACATTCTCACCTAGAACCCCTAGTCCCCTGTAATCAAGAACCAAGGTTGCCTCAACGTGAGGCTTGGTAACAACGAAGATGTGTAAGGCGCTTGCAGTCTTGCTAGTACCTGTTACAGAGAGAGTTGCAGGTTCTGACAAAGACTCATTGATTTCAACTAGAAGAGTTTCACTCGCATTTGTGTATGCAGCAGCGGCAACACGGTCCTCAGGAATACCAATTGAGCCAACACGGGCATCAGTGCTTGGAATCCAAGAGATGGACAGCCCTTGCTGTGAAGTGTATGAAACCTGCTCTTTGTATTCGCCAAGAACATCTGCATCAAGGCCGGCTAGTTGTTCAACATCAAGGTAACGCCACAGGTCTTGGGTTTTTGAGATCGCAGGAAAATCAGATACCGAAGTTGACTTAGGGCGGTCAATTCTGATTTGAAGTGGAACAACGGCACCGTGACTGTGCTCTGTAAGTCCATGCTGGTTTGGAAACTGTGACATTAACCAACAGCCCCTTCCATTTGCATTTCGATCAACTTGTTCAGTTCAAGTGCGTATTCCATAGGCAGTTCTTTAGATATAGGTTCAATGAAACCGCGAACAATCATCGCCATAGCTTCATCTTCTGCCATTCCGCGGGACTGTAAGTAGAACAGTTGTTCATCGCTCACTCTTGAAACTGTTGCTTCATGTCCCATAGAAACATCATCTTCGCGAACATCAACTGCAGGGTATGTGTCACTTCTAGAAATTGTGTCAATCAAAAGAGCATCACAACGAACTGTGTTTGCAGAATGGTGTGCACCTGGGTTTACACGAATCTCTCCACGGTAACTTGTACGTCCTCCACCACGAGCAATTGACTTAGAAACAATTGAAGAAGAAGTATAAGGAGCAAGATGGATCATCTTCGCTCCAGCATCCTGATGCTGACCTTCACCAGCGAAAGCAACTGAAAGAGTCTCTCCCCTAGCGTGCTCACCAGCAAGAATTACTGCAGGATACTTCATGGTTACCTTAGAACCGATATTTCCATCGATCCATTCCATAGTTGCACCTTCGTGAGCAATGGCACGCTTGGTTACTAGGTTGTATACGTTGTTAGACCAGTTCTGGATAGTTGTGTAACGAACACGAGCATTCTTCTTCACAATGATTTCCACCACAGCTGAGTGCAATGAGTCTGACTTATAAATCGGAGCAGTACATCCCTCGATGTAGTGAACGTATGAGCCTTCATCAGCAATGATCAAGGTTCGTTCAAACTGACCCATGTTCTCAGTGTTGATGCGGAAATATGCCTGAAGTGGTATCTCTACGTGAACACCTTTAGGAACGTAAACGAAAGATCCACCAGACCAAACAGCTGTGTTTAGAGCAGCGAACTTGTTATCACCAGCAGGAATAACTGTTCCGAAGTACTCTTGGAAAATCTCTGGATGCTCTTTCAAAGCTGTGTCAGTGTCAAGGAAGATAACACCCTGGCGCTCAAGCTCTTCGTTGATCTGGTGGTAAACCACTTCAGATTCATACTGCGCTGCAACACCAGCAACTAGACGTTGACGTTCTGCTTCAGGAATTCCAAGCTTTTCGTAAGTGTTCTTGATCTCTTCTGGAAGTTCTTCCCAACTTGTTGCTTGCTTCTCAGTTGAGCGAACAAAGTATTTGATGTTATCAAAATCAATACCAGAAAGATCTGAACCCCAGGTTGGCATTGGCTTCTTCTGGAAATAGCTGAATCCTTTGAGGCGCATTTGTAGCATCCAGTCAGGTTCAGACTTCTTACCTGAGATGTCTGTTACTACCTCTTCATTGATGCCGCGCTTGGCAACAGAACCGGCGTCATCTTTATCTGACCAACCGAATTCGTAAACACCTAAGCCTTCTAGTTCTGGGTGAGAAACTGAAGCATCAGTCAAGGCCAACCTCTTTCTAGAGACATATCAAGAAAGCCCTTTTGGGGCTAGATTACGTGGTTCAAAATCGAAACTTTAGGGAACCTGTTCAAAGGTTTCGGGCTTCGCGAGTAATCTAAGTTTATAGAACCGTTACCGAATAAGTAACCCCCAATACCCACCTGAAGGGCTTGTTTTGAGAGATTTCTTTGTTGGCGTCAATCGAATGAAGTTCTACGCCTGGGCTTCGGTCGTTAGCCAAATCCTCATTGTGGTGACCGGTGGCCTAGTTCGGCTAACTGGATCCGGTTTGGGCTGCCCAACTTGGCCAGAATGCCAACCAGGTAGCCTCACGAATGTTCCAGAGTTGGGCATACACGGGATCATCGAATTTAGTAACCGATTGCTAACTTTCGTTTTACTTCTAATTTCAATCTTAACTTTCGTAACAGTTTTCAGCTTTGCCAAGGCTCAACGGAAAGGCCTTTTCTGGACTAGCTTCGTGCTTGGGCTAGGAATTGTTGCTCAAGCCGTTATCGGTGGAGTCTCTGTTCTAACTGGCTTGAACTCATACATTGTTGGAACTCACTTCTTGGTATCTGCAGCGCTGATTACTGTTGCAACTATTTTGCTTTGGTATACCTATGGGAAGAAAGTTCTTCCAGCTAATAAATCACTCAAAAACGTAACTGCGGTGCTTTATCCAGTTGGCATCATCACCGTGATAATTGGGGTCCTAGTCACCGGTTCTGGTCCCCATGCGGGAGATGCCAAAACACCGCGTAACGGAATTAGCCCAGATTTCATTTCACACCTGCATTCATACCCGGCATACCTAACCCTTGGATTAGTTTTGCTTCAAATGTTTCTTGCGTTTAGATCTAATGCAAAGGTGACAAGCTCGCTTTGGTTACTTGTTGCACTTATTGTTCAAGCAATTATCGGGATTTGGCAGACCAGAACCGGATTACCTATTGAACTGGTAACAGCTCACTTACTCGGTGCTTCCACCCTGGTTTCACTTCTAACCTGGCAACAGGTGTCTAGAGGTATTTGGATTACCAAGTAATGGCTACGGTTTATTGGTTTCGTAAAGACCTGAGGGTTCAGGACAATGAAGCACTCAACGCTGCTGTAACGGTTGCCCATCAAAGTTCCGATAACTCCGTCTTCACTCTTTACGGTTTTAACACTCATGCCTTCCAACTGCTTGAAGGCATCAGGCAGCATTCTCTGGCCGAAGGTGTTCGAGCACTTCAGTCGTCACTAAAGAATCAAATGAGTATTCTGCACATCTCTAATGATCAAGAACTAGCAGATGCGCTGGTTAGAGCTTGTGCTGAAGCAAACAGCACTGAAGTTTATGCGATGGAATGTTTTGATCCAGAAAGCATTAGAACTCAAGATGTAGTTAGAGAAACTCTAAAGAAGAACGGTCTTGAACTAAAGCTTGTTGGTTCAGCCTATGCAGTTAAGCCTGGGTCAGTTAGAAAACCAGATGGAACTAACTATCGCGTTTATACGCCTTTCTATAAGGCTTGGGTTCAACTTGCGGACATCTCCCCTAAGTCTTTGCCAGATGTGGGAACCAGCTTCAAAACTCTAAGCTTTGGTCAAGAAGTCCCTGAACCATCCAAAACAAGTCCGATAAAGGTAATAGCTGGTGAGGCTTTTGCACTAAGAACTTTTGAAAGATTCAAGAAACGTGCTTTGTATTCTTACGATGAAATGAGAAATAGAGCAGATTTGAGCGGAACCTCACACTTGTCTCATGCACTTGCACATGGAGAAATTCATCCGAGAACTTTATTGGCACAACTTGGTGACACTCAAGCAGAAGAAGTTTTTAGAAAAGAAATTGCTTGGCGTGAATTCTATGCAGATGTGTTACATCACTATCCACACACCGTCAGTGATTACTACGAACCTAGATTCAAGAAACTTCGCTATGACACCGGTAAAACCGCTCAGGAACGTTTTGAAGCGTGGTGCAAAGGTAAAACAGGTTATCCAATGGTTGACGCTGGTATGCGACAACTTCTTGCTGAAGGCTGGATGCATAACCGCGTTCGCATGATAGTCGCTTCATTCCTAGTAAAGGATCTTCACTTGGAATGGACTTGGGGTGCAGCTCACTTTGAAGCTCACCTGAGTGATTTCGATCCTGCATCTAATTCTCATGGTTGGCAGTGGACCGCTGGCTGTGGGACTGACGCCTCCCCTTACTATCGAATCTTTAATCCAATTCTTCAAGGATTGAAGTTCGACCCCAACGGTGATTATGTGAGGAAGTATGTTCCAGAACTTCAACACATAAAAGATGGCTCTGTTCATGAGCCTTGGGAGCTTTTTGATGGATACCTAAACGGGTATCCCGAGAAAATTGTTGATCACAATGAAGAACGAAATGAATCGTTGGCTCGTTTAGAAGAACTAAAAACCATTAGCTAATCGGGAAAAAGAACAGTGGGTCTAGACCGACTGCAATAAACAAAACTGTTAGATAGCTAATTGAGAAGTGAAAAAGTCTCATTGGGTTTGTTACAGCATCTTTTTTAGCCAGGGTGTGAAGTCGATGTGCTTCATAAATAAACCAGCCACCACCAACAAGTGCTGAAATTGTGTAAACCCAACCCATAGGACCAACTGGAATAAGCCAGAAGGTGACAAGCACCATTGCATAGCTGTAAATCAAAATCTGTTGAGCAACCTTGATTGGTTCGCTAACCACAGGAAGCATTGGGACATTTGCTGCCTGGTAGTCGTCTTTGTATTTGATTGATAGAGGCCAGTAGTGAGGTGGTGTCCACAGGAAGATAATCAAAAATAGAATTAGGCCGGTCAAGGTCACAGTGTTAGTAACAGCACTAAAGCCGATTAGCACTGGCATTGATCCGGCAGCTCCACCCCAAACGATGTTTTGAGGTGTTCTTCTTTTGAGAAGAAGCGTATAGATAAAGATGTAGAAAAGTTCAGCAGCCAAGGCTAGGCCTGCGCTCAGCCAGTTAACTGCTAAACCAAGCCAAAGCACAGAAACAACTCCGATAGTGGTTGCAAAGATCTGGGCATTCAGCTTTGTCAGTTCCCCGGTGACCAAAGGACGTTTCTGCGTTCTATTCATGATTTTGTCGATGTCTGTATCGATAATCATGTTGAAAGCGTTAGCTGATCCAGCACTCAGAGCCCCACCTAATAGGGTTGCCAGCACTAGCCATAGGTTTGGGATGCCTCTTTGAGCCAAAATCATCACTGGAACAGTAGTTATAAGGAGTAATTCGATAACCCTAGGTTTGGTTAGCGCAACGTAAGCGGCCAGTTTCCTGGTAAAAGGCTTCAAATTGGCTCCAATGTGGGCAGAATGGGGTTCGCAACTAGTCTAAACGAAACCTAGCCGACCGTTACCTATCTGTAATCAAAAGGTCTCGGGTATAGACTTCAAAGGCAGTAAATCGGCGATTCAAAGGCTTTACCTTGACTTTTAGCCCGATTCATCAGGCGAAGGTGCCTACCTCTGTAGACCTATTCGCATTTATTTAAGGAGCGAGTCCTTTGACATTTACCTGGGACAGTATTGATTCAAAATCCGTTGACACAGCTAGAGTTCTAGCGGCTGATGCAGTTGAGAAAGTCGGTAACGGTCACCCGGGAACCGCTATTTCACTAGCTCCGGTTGCTTACCTTCTCTTCCAAAAGGTTATGTGTCATGACCCTAAAGACCCTAAGTGGTCTGGTCGCGATCGCTTCATCCTGAGCGTCGGTCACTCTTCGCTAACTATCTACAACCAGCTTTACCTAGCTGGATATGGTCTTGAACTTGATGATCTTAAAGCTCTTAGAACTTGGGGATCTCTAACTCCAGGTCACCCAGAGTTTGGTCACACCGATGGTGTTGAGATTACGACCGGTCCCCTAGGTCAGGGTCTGGCTTCTGCTACTGGGTTTGCTTATGCAGCGAGATTTGAGAGAGGACTATTTGATCCTGAGGCTAAAGCGGGTGAGAGTGCTTTTGATCACTTTGTTTATGTCATCGCAGGCGATGGTGATATGCAGGAAGGTGTTACTAGCGAAGCTGCATCACTTGCAGGCCACCAGAAACTGGGCAACCTAGTCGTTATTTATGATTCAAACCAGATCTCTATCGAAGATGACACAAACATCGCTTTCACAGAAGATCTAACTGCCCGTTACAACGCCTATGGTTGGCACACTCAGGTTGTTGACTGGAAGAAGACTGGCAACTATCACGAAGATGTTGCTGAACTTTATGCTGCTATCGAAAAAGCTAAAGCTGTGACAGATAAGCCTTCACTTATTACTGTTCGAACAATCATTGGTTGGCCTTCACCTAAGAAGCAGAACACCGGAAAAATTCACGGTTCAGCTTTAGGTGCAGAAGAACTAGCTGGATTGAAAACTATTCTTGGCTTCGATCCAGAAAAAACTTTCGATGTTGCTCCAGAAGTTATCGAACGCACCAGATCAAACGCTTCAACTCGTGCAACACAAGCTAAAGCGGCTTGGCAGGTTAAGTTTGAGGCTTGGGCTAAAGCTAACCCTGAGCGCAAGGCACTCTTTGATCGCGTTCAGTCCGGTGAAGTTCCTGCTGAACTTGAATCATCACTACCGGTTTTTGCTTCTGGAACTGAAAGTTCAACCAGAGCAGCCAGCGGTAAGGTTCTAAACGCGATCGCAAAGGTCATGCCTGAACTTTGGGGTGGTTCAGCTGACCTCGCCGAATCAAACAACACCACCATTGAGGGAGCTAACTCTTTCGTTCCGAAGGAATGGTCAACTCATGAATGGAATGCTGACCCGTATGGTCGTGTTCTTCACTTTGGTATTCGTGAGCATGCCATGGGTGCAATCATCAACGGAATCGTATTGCACGGTAACACCAGGGTTTACGGTGGAACTTTCTTAATCTTCTCCGATTACATGAGGCCTGCCGTTCGTCTTGCAGCGCTGATGCAAGTTCCATCAATCTTTGTTTGGACTCACGACAGCGTAGCTCTTGGTGAAGATGGACCAACACATCAGCCAATCGAACAGTTGGCAACGCTAAGGGCTATTCCTGGTTTAGACATGGTTCGCCCTGGTGATGCTAACGAAGTTGCTTACGCTTGGAAGACCATGCTTGAAAGACGAAAAGGTCCTGCAGGTGTTGCTCTTACTCGTCAAAACATCCCTGTGTTCCCTAGAAATGAAGCAGATGAAACTGGCGCAGTTTATGCCTCAGCAGAGCTTACTTCTAAAGGTGCATACACACTTATCGATGCGAGCAATGGTTCACCTGAACTAATTCTTATAGCAACCGGATCTGAAGTTCAACTTGCTGTTGAGGCAAGAAAGATTTTAGAAGCTGAAGGTGTGAAGACCAGAGTTGTTTCTGCTCCATGTGTTGAATGGTTTGATGAGCAAGATGAGTCTTACCGTTCAGCTGTTCTTCCAGCTAACGTTAGCGCTCGTGTTTCTGTTGAGGCAGGTCTAGCGCTTGGTTGGAGTAAGTATGTCGGTGGCAAGGGTGAGAGTGTCTCTATTGAACACTTCGGAGCTTCGGCTGACTACAAAACACTATTTAGCAAGTTCGGTATGACAGTAGATGCTGTTGTTGCTGCTGCAAAGAAATCACTTAAGAACTAATAGAAGAGAAAAATATAAAATGACAACTCCCCTAGCTCAACTATCGGCCAACGGCGTAAGCATCTGGCTTGATGATCTTTCACGAACCAGAATCACTTCTGGTGGGCTAAAAGATCTGATCAGTTCAAGAAACGTAAGTGGCGTAACAACCAACCCAACAATCTTTGCTGGCTCTATTGGTAAGGGTGAAGGTTACGGCGAGCAGGTGGCAGAACTTGCTAAGCAAGGTGCAAGCGCAACCGAAGCCATCTTTGAAATCACCACCCGCGATGTTGCTGATGCATGTGATATCTTCCGTGGTGTTTATGATTCAACAAATGGTTTCGACGGAAGAGTTTCTATTGAAGTTGAACCAGGTCTAGCAAACGACACAGCGGGAACTGTTACTCAAGCTAAAGAGCTTTACGCAAAGGTAAACAAAGAGAACGTCATGATCAAGATTCCGGCAACCAAAGCTGGCCTATCGGCAATCACCGAAGTTATTGCCGCTGGTATTAGCGTGAATGTAACTTTGATTTTCTCCTTAGCTCGTTACCGTGAAGTTATTGCCGCTTATAAGGCAGGAATTGCCCTAGCTAAGGCTGGCGGCCATGACCTAAGCAAGATTCACTCAGTAGCTTCATTCTTCGTTTCCCGAGTTGATACTGAGATTGATAAGAGACTGGCAGCCATTGGAACTGCTGATGCCAACACCATGAAGAGCAAGGCTGCTTTGGCTAATGCCAGATTGGCTTACGAAGTTTTCGAACAGGAATTCGCTAAAGACGACTGGGAAGCACTTGCGGCTTCAGGTGCCAACGTGCAGAGACCACTCATGGCATCTACCGGGGTTAAGGATCCAAATCTTTTGGACACCACATATGTTGTTGAGCTTGTTGCACCGCAGCTGGTTAACACCATGCCTGAAAAGACTATGGAAGCAGTTTTTGATCACGGTGTGATTCCAGATGACAGCATCAGAACTAAGTACGCTGAAGCCAAACTAGTCCTTCACACAATTGCAGCCATGGGAATCTCATACGATGAAGTTACCGAGCTATTGGAAACCGAAGGTGTTGAAAAGTTCATTGTTTCGTGGAACGAACTTGTTGAATCAGTTAATCAGGCGTTAGAGGCAGCCAAATAATGTTGAAGGTAACTCTCCCAGCTCATATCAAGAGCGAACTTAAATCAGTAATTGACGCGCTGGCTGCAGATAATGTCGCTAGTGAAATAGCCAAGAAGAACTTCACTTTATGGGGCAAGGCTGCTGAAAGTGAATCAAGTATTCGTTTGGGTTGGGTTCACTCTGCAACCGATTCAGTAAAGTATGTTGCAGACATTTTGGCTCTAAAGGCCGAACTAAATGCCAAAGGCGTTGACCGCATTGTTCTTTGTGGAATGGGCGGATCTTCGCTAGCTCCTGAAGTTATAACTAAGTCTTTCGGTGTTTCCCTAGAAGTCTTAGATTCAACTGATCCAGACCAGGTTCGTCAAGTTAGTTCAAAAGATCTAGCGAGAACCGCAGTTGTGGTTTCCTCTAAGTCTGGGTCGACCGTTGAGACAGATTCTCAAAAGAGGATCTTCGAAGAGTTGTTTACTCAGGCTGGAATTGATAAGACTGAACGAATCATCGTCGTAACTGACCCAGGTTCACCAATGGAGAAGGCAGCTTTGGAAGATGGCTACAAAGTCTTCAATGCAGATCCAACAGTCGGTGGACGTTATTCAGCTCTAACCGCATTTGGTCTTGTGCCATCTGGTTTAGCTGGTGCTGATATTCAGTCACTACTTGAGCAGGCTCAGTCAGCTTCTAAAGTCCTTTTTGAAGATGTAGCAACAAACCCAGGTTTAGTTTTAGGTGCTGCAATGGCGAGAACAGCTGCTGCAAACGGTTTTAAAGACAAAATTGGAATCATCTCGGATGAGAACTCACTTCCAGATTTTGCTGATTGGGCAGAGCAGCTAATCGCTGAGTCAACCGGTAAAGAAGAACAAGGTGTTTTACCAGTTGTCCTTAGTGAAGCTAGCTATGAATCAACTGCAGGCATTGACGATCTGTTGTTAGCCGAAGTTTCAGCAAAGGCTATTCCAACTAGCGAATCAAGAATTCAAGTTGAGGGTTCACTTGGCGAGCAATTCTTGCTTTGGGAATACGCAACAGTTGTTGCTAGTCGTTTGATTGGGATCAATCCATTCGATCAGCCGGATGTTGAATCTGCAAAGATTGCAGCTCGAGGCATGTTGGCCGAAAAGGCTGCGGTTATTCCGAATGCTTTCAGCGTTGGCAACATCTCTGTTCGTGCTGAAGGATTCAAGCTCCCAGAGTCACAAGACATTGGTGAAACACTTCACGCTCTCCTATCTCAGCTTTCAGACACTGGCTACCTTTCAGTTCAGGCGTATCTGAACCGTAAGGCAAACCTTCCGGTTGCCGAATTACGTGAAGCGTTGGCAGAGAAAGCTAAACGTCCAACAACTTTTGGCTGGGCACCTAGATTCCTTCACTCAACAGGCCAGTATCACAAGGGTGGACCACGCAATGGTGTTTACCTTCAGTTATTGAGTAAAGCTGACGAAGACCTTCAAGTTCCTGGAAGGGATTTCACTTTTGGTGAACTGATTGCTTCTCAAGCAGCAGGTGACGGAAAAGTTTTGGCTGACCTAGGAAGGCCAGTGCTGACTCTAACTTTGGAAGACCCTGAAAAAGATATTCAAACCCTAATTAACCTGATTGGCTAAAACTGTGACTGTGAAACTTGGCCCTGGCAAGAATCCGCTTAGAGATCCAGAAGATCGAAGACTTAACCGAATCGCCGGTCCTGCTGGCCTGATTATCTTTGGTGTGACAGGAGACCTAAGCCGCAAGAAACTTATGCCTGCCGTTTATGACTTGGCTAACCGCGGATTACTTCCACCTGGTTTCTCTCTTGTCGGTTTTGCTAGACGTGATTGGGAAGACCAAGATTTCGGTCAGGTAGTTCTTGAAGCAGTCAAGCAGTATGCAAGAACTCCTTGGAGTGAAGAAGTTTGGGCTCAGTTATCTAAAGGTATTCGATTTGTTAGTGGTGAGTTTGGTGATGACGCAGCTTTTGACAAGCTTCGTGAAACCATCGAGACCTTGGATAAAGAACGTGGCACAAACGGTAATCACGCCTTTTACCTGAGCATCCCCCCTAAGGCGTTCCCTCTGGTGACCCAGCAACTTTCCAGATCAGGTTTAGCTGATCCAAAGCCGGATCAGTTCCGTCGTGTTGTTATTGAAAAACCTTTTGGTCATGATCTTCAATCAGCTCGTGAACTAAACGAAGTTGTTGAGTCGGTATTCCCTGCTGACTCAATCTTCCGCATCGATCACTACCTAGGTAAAGAAACAGTTCAAAACATTCTTGCGCTACGCTTTGCCAACCAGTTGTATGAACCGCTTTGGAACAACAACTACATAGACCACGTTCAGATCACCATGGCTGAAGACATCGGTGTTGGTGGTCGTGCCGGTTACTACGACGGGATTGGTGCGGCTAGAGATGTCATCCAGAACCACCTACTTCAACTTCTTGCTCTAACTGCTATGGAAGAACCAGTTTCTTTTGATGCTGCAGACTTGCGGGCTGAAAAAGAGAAGGTTTTATCTGCTGTTAGATTGCCTACCGATCTGGGCAAGCACACTGCTCGCGGTCAGTACACGGGTGGCTGGCAAGGTGGTGAAAAGGTAACCGGATTCCTTGATGAAGAAGGTATGAACCCTAAGTCTGTCACTGAGACTTTTGCCGCAATGCGATTGGACATCAACACTCGCCGTTGGGCTGGTGTTCCTTTCTACCTTCGCGCAGGCAAGCGTTTGGGTCGTCGAGTGACTGAAATTGCCGTTGTGTTCAAGCGTGCTCCTCAGCAGATCTTCGGAGCTGGACAGACTTCTGCGCTTGGTCAGAATGCATTGGTTATTCGAGTTCAGCCAGATGAAGGTGTAACCATTCGATTTGGCTCAAAGGTTCCTGGTGTTGGCATGCAGGTTCGAGATGTGACCATGGACTTTGGCTATGGCCACGCATTTACAGAGGCAAGCCCTGAAGCTTACGAGCGCCTAATCCTGGACGTTTTGCTGGGTGATCCACCGCTATTTCCTAGACATGAAGAAGTTGAACTTTCATGGAAAATCCTTGACCCGATTGAAGAGTATTGGGCTAAGAATGGCAAACCTGAACCTTATCGTCCAGGAACTTGGGGTCCAGCTTCAGCGGATCAAATGATGGCCCTAGATGGCAGAGCTTGGAGACGTCCATGATTAAGAATCTTCCAGAAACAACAATCTCTAAGGTTTCAAAAGAACTTGTCACAATTCGTGAAGAAGGTGGAGCTGTCGCCCTAGGTCGAGTTCTAACCTTGTTGATTCAAACTGATTTCAAAGGACTCGAGGCTGCCATCCTGGCGGCTAACGAAGCCTCACGTGCCCACCCTTGTCGCATCATCGTTTTGGCCGAAGACTCAAAGCAATCAAAAGCTAAGGCAAAAATGGATGCTGAAATCCGTGTTGGTGGAGATGCAGGAGCCTCTGAAGTTATCGTTCTTCGTGCCTTTGGTGAAGTTGCTAGCGACCCTGAGTCACTCGTCACAGGTCTTCTTCTGCCAGATGCTCCAGTAGTAGCATGGTGGCCAGGCGTAGCTCCTGAAAAGCCTTCTAAGTCAGCTCTTGGACGAATTGCGCAGAGGCGTATCACGGATGCGGCAGCCCAGCCAGACCCTCACGCTTGGTTATCAAACCTAGCTTCAAACTATGCTCCTGGCGATTCAGATTTTGCTTGGACAAGATTGACTCTATGGCGTGCTCAGCTTGCAGCTATTTTGGATCAACCACCATTTGACCCAGTCACTGAAGTAGTGGTTACCGGTGCCGTTGACTCGCCTAGTACTGATCTTCTGGCTGCCTGGCTTGAAATGAAGTTGAAAGTTAATGTTGAACTGGTTAGAACTAACCGTGGAAAAGCTGTTGCAGGTATTCGCGGAGTGAAACTTGTTCGTAAATCTGGAGACATCGAGATAGTTAGAAATGTTCCAGATGTTGCAACCCTGATTCAGCCGACTCAGCCAGTTCGCGATATTGCTCTTCCAAGAAGATCCCTTAGAGATTGTTTGATTGAAGATCTTCGTCGCCTAGACAGTGATGATGCATTCGGCAAGTTGATTACTAAAGGCTTTGGAACCAAGCGAACAGCCCCAAAACTTTCCTCGAAGACTAAGAAGTAATAATGCAAAGCACGGAAGTCCATAAAGCTATCAATGCAAGCGATGTTGCCGACCAGGCTGCAAATGTGTTTATTGATGAGGTAGTTGAACTTCAGGCTAAGCAAGATCTGGTTCACGTGGCTTTAACAGGTGGCACTGTTGGAATTTTGACCCTAAAGCACTTGGCTCAACACCCTAGATTGCATGAAATCAAACTGGAAAAGCTTCATGTTTGGTTTGGCGATGAAAGATATGTTGCGGGTGAAAGTTCGGATAGAAACTCAAATCAGGCGCGTGAAGCACTTCTTTCACACATCAGTATTCCTGAACTAAACATCCACGAGTTCCCTTCAACTGACTCAGGTCTAGCAGTTTCACAGGCAGCGGCAGAGTTTGAACGCACTCTACTTGAATGGTTTGATGCATCGCCAGCAATGGATTTAATGCTTCTAGGTATGGGGCCTGATGGTCACGTTGCATCTTTATTCCCGGGCCACTCTTACCCAGATGAGTTGATTGTCTTTGAATCCAACTCCCCTAAGCCACCAGCCGAACGCATATCTATGTCTATGAGGCTAATCAATTCTTCTAAGCGAATTGTTTTTGTGGTTAGCGGAATTGATAAAGCTGAAGCCGTGGAACAGGTTCACAAAAACAGTGAATGCGATCTACCTGCGGCTAAAGTTAGCGCGGTTGGTCAAACATTGTGGATTATTGATGAAGCAGCCGGTTCAGCTTTTTGGAGCTGCTAGCTCTACTTCTTGTTAGCTTTAGCGTTCTTCTTAACTTCAGCCTTAGCTTCAGCCAGAAGACGCTCTCTTCTTTCACGCACGGCTGCAACGGCTTCATCTAGCAAAGCTTTAGCTTCTGCTTCGGTTCTACGCTCTTTCACGTAAGCCAAGTGAGTTTTGTATGGCTCATGCTTAGCAATAACTGGTGGGTTGTCTTTGTCTTGACCAGCTGGAAGACCACAGTGTGGGCAGTCAAGTTCAACTGGAATCTCTTCAACAGTTAGATCAGCTGCAAAGGATGGGCTGAAACTGTGTTGGTTGTAGCAGTAGTAACTTCTCTTAACGCGATCTGCTTGGAAACCATTATCCTGCTCACCCATTGGGCCAGCTCCAACACGAGAACCTCTGATTGCTGCGCCGTTAGTTGCCATGCTTATTTACCAACCGTAAGTTGAGGCTAGTCCTAGGATCACGATTGTGACTACCCAGACCAGACCTAGAATCACTGTGATTCTGTTTAGATTACGCTCTGCAACACCTGATGAACCCATGGTGTTGTTGATGCCACCACCGAACATGTCGCTAAGACCGCCACCGCGTCCCTTGTGTAGAAGGATAAGCAGGGTTAGAAGCAAGCTGGTAACGCCTAGAAGGATTCTCAAGGCAATCAAGATACCGGTCATGTTTATGTTCTTTCGTGTTGGGTAGGGCCTATAAAAACCCTATAAATGAAATTATAAGGTTAGGTGCTTCAAGAAGCGGGCTATGCCAGAAAACTCTTCAACGACAAGGCTTGCTCCACCGACCAAAACACCGTCAACTTCAGGACTTTTCAGGAATCCAGCCACATTTGCAGCCTTAACAGAGCCTCCGTAGAGGATTCTCGTCGCCTGGGCAACTTCTGGCCCTAGAAGCTCTTCGATTGTTGATCTAATCTTGGAAGCTACATCGGCAGCCTGTTCTGGGGTCGCTACAAGGCCTGTTCCAATAGCCCAAACAGGCTCATAGGCAACAATAAACTCTCCTACAGATGAGTGACCGGCTAAGGCAGCTTTGATTTGTTCAACTGGGATGGCACTCTGGCCGTGAGTTTCTAGTTCTTCTTGAGTCTCACCAACGCAGATAACTGGGATTACGTTGTGTCTAAATGCTGCTGCAACTTTAGCCTGAACAGTCTCGTCATCTTCGTTGTGGTAAGTGCGACGTTCACTGTGACCAATTAGGACATATCTAACGTCAAGCTTCTTCAAGAAAGCACCAGAAACTTCACCGGTGTATGCCCCTGAATCAAATTTGCTCAAATCCTGAGCGCCGAGTTTAAGTTCAAACTTTTCTGCATCAATAAGAGTCTGGATGCTTCGAAGATCTGTAAAAGGCGGGAATACCGCAACTTCGGTCTTGGCATAGTCGTGGTTAGCGTCCGCAAGGGTCCAAGCAAGTTTCTGCACTAACGCAATGCCTTGCTGGTGATCTAGATTCATCTTCCAGTTACCTGCGATGAATGGTACTCTTTCTACGCTCACTTTAGGACCTCCAGGCCTGGCATTATTTTTCCTTCAAGGTATTCAAGTGAAGCTCCACCACCGGTTGAAATGTGACCGAATTGGTTGTCTTCAAAACCTAACTGTCTAACCGCTGCAGCTGAATCACCACCACCAACAACCGATAGTCCATCAACTTCAGTAAGCGCTTTAGCGACTTCCCTAGTTCCATTTGCAAACTTGTCTATCTCGAAAACACCCATAGGGCCGTTCCAGAAAACAGTTTTAGCGCTGCGAATGTCTTCAGCAAAAGCTTTAGCAGATTCAGGACCGATGTCTAGACCTAGACCCTTTTCACCAAATGGTGTCGATTCCATTTGGGTTGCAGCTGTTATTTCTACATCTGCATCTGCTCCAAATTTGCTTGCAACAACAATATCTGTTGGCAAAACAATCTCAACACCAAGCTCTTTAGCTTTAGCTAGGTACCCTAAAACGGTTTCAATTTGGTCTTTCTCAAGCAAAGAAGAACCGACCTTGTTACCGAGGGCTGCTAAGAAAGTGAATACCATTCCGCCACCAACAAGAATCTTGCTAACTCGTGGAAGCAGATGATCAATAACACCTAGTTTGTCTGAAACCTTTGAACCACCAAGAACAACCACGTATGGCTTTTCTGGCTTGTCTGTTAGTCTCTCTAGAACTTTTAGCTCAGTTTCAATCAACAAACCAGCAACGCTTGGAAGAAGCTTAGGCAGGTCATAAACGCTTGCTTGCTTGCGGTGAACAACCCCAAACCCATCACTAACGAAAACATCACCAAGAGATGCTAGAGCTTGAGCAAAGGCGTTTCGACCAGCATCATCTTTAGCAGTCTCACCAGGGTTGAAACGTAGGTTTTCTAGAACAAGAACTTCACCATTGTTAAGTGCTGAAACAGCTTCAGTAGCCTGCTCGCCCACTGTTTCACCTACGAATGCAACATCTTTGCCTAGCAATTCACCAAGACGCTTAGCAACAGGTGCAAGAGAATACTGAGGATCTGGTGCGCCTTCAGGTCGACCAAGGTGAGAAATAACAATCACCTTAGCTCCCCGCTCGATTAGATATTCAAGTGTTGGCACAGATGCGCGAACACGACCATCATCGGTAATGGTTGAACCATTTAGTGGAACGTTTAGATCGCAGCGAACGATAACACGTTTGCCGGAAAGTTCAGGCAGATCCTTTAGTGTTCTCATCTATTTAGAGTTTGCTTGCTACTAACTCAGTTAGGTCAACTAGGCGGTTTGAGTAACCCCACTCGTTGTCATACCAAGATGAAAGCTTGACTGTTGTTCCACCGATAACACGTACAAGACCAGCATCAAAGATTGATGAGTGTGGGTCTGTAACGATGTCGCTTGAAACAATCTCGTCCTCTGTGTACTTCAAAATTCCCTTTAGTGGACCTGATGCAGCAGCAGCCTTGTATGCAGCCTTGATCTCTTCAACTGTTACCTCTTTAGCTGAAACGATTGTTAGGTCTGTGATAGATCCGGTTGGAACTGGAACACGAAGAGCAAAACCGTCTAACTTTCCTTTTAGTTCAGGTAGCACTAGACCAATTGCCTTTGCAGCACCTGTTGTTGAAGGAACGATGTTGATCGCTGCTGCACGAGCACGACGAAGGTCTGAGTGTGGGCCATCCTGAAGGTTCTGGTCAGCTGTGTATGCGTGAACTGTTGTCATAAGGCCGTTTACGATACCGAACTGGTCATTGAATACCTTAGCTAGAGGTGCCAAACAGTTAGTTGTGCAAGAAGCGTTAGAGATGATGTGGTGATTAGCCGGATCGTATAGATGCTCGTTAACGCCGATAACGAAAGTTGCATCTTCGCCAGTTGCTGGAGCAGAGATGATTACTTTCTTAGCACCGGCTTCGATGTGCTTGATTGCATCCTTGGCATCTGTGAAACGTCCTGTTGATTCAATAACGATGTCAACACCTAGATCGCCCCAACCAAGGTTTGCTGGGTCACGCTCAGCTAGAACCTTGATGACAGTTCCGTCAACGATGATGTTCTGCCCATCAACAGTGACTTCGCGGTCTAGACGACCTGTAACTGAGTCATACTTCAGCAAGTGAGCTAGACCCTTAGGGTCGCTCAAGTCGTTTACTGCAACGATCTCTAGGTCAGTTCCCTTAGCAATCTCTGCTCTTAGGAAGTTACGGCCAATGCGGCCAAATCCATTGATACCAACGCGTGTGGTCATTACTTACTCCGTTTATTTCAGGCGCTAAAAAGCGCAGTTTTTAGTGGTTTTTAGGGGGTTTATGCCACTCAACGCTGGGTGGATTACTTCTTTCAGGGTAGCAGAAGAGGAGCGCTGTTTCGGCTAGCCTCAGCAAAGCGTGCCTGAACATCAGACCAAGAAACGATGTTCCAGAAGGCCTTCACGTAGTCAGCCTTGACGTTGACATAGTCAAGGTAGAAAGCGTGTTCCCACATGTCCAGCATCAACAAAGGAATAGAACCTACGGCTAGATTGCCCTGGTGATCGTAAAGCTGCTCAATTAGGAGCTTTTGACCAAGGATGTCCCAGACCAAGATTGACCATCCAGAACCCTGAATACCCAAAGCGCTTGCTGTGAAATGGGCTTTGAAAGCATCGAAAGAGCCAAAGAACTCATCGATAGCAGCTGCCAACTCACCTACTGGCTTATCTCCACCATCTGGCGAAAGGTTCTTCCAGAAAACAGTGTGGTTCACGTGACCGGCAAGGTTGAATGCCAGGTCCTTTTGGAACTTGTTCACCATGGTCAAATCGTTCTTGTCACGCGCCTCAGCCAGAGCATCGATAGCGGTGTTAGCACCGTTTACGTATGCCAAGTGGTGCTTGTCATGGTGCAATTCCATGATGCGACCTGAAATGTTTGGCTCTAAAGCTGCGTAATCGTAGCTCAAATCTGGCAGTACATATTTGCTCATTCTGGTTTCTCCTTAGTTGTTATTCTTCTGATTCTGATAAATCTAGTTCGGTACCAGGGATACCTTTTTCGGCTGCAACTTTGTCAGCCAGAGCCAAAAGTCTTCTAATTCTTCCTGCAATGGCATCTTTGGTTAGTGGTGGTGTTGCTAACCTGCCAAGGTCATCCAAGCTTGCATCTCTGTGCTTTAGACGAAGTTCACCAGCCATCTTTAGGTGATCAGGAACATCTTCCCCAAGAATTTCCATTGCACGCTTAACTCTAAGTCCTGAAGCAACCGCTGCCTGCGCAGAACGCATCAAGTTAGCGTTATCGAAGTTAGCCAAGCGATTCTGCTTGCCTCTAACTTCTCTTCTAACCCGAAGTTCTTCATATTTCAACACCACACCGTGAGCACCCACATGCTTCAAAATCTGAACAATTGCATCGCCTTCACGAACCACCACTCGGTAGACACCGCGAGCTTCACGAACCTTTGCGCTAACCTCTAGTCTTCTTGCAATACCAACTAGAGCCATGGCTGCTTCATTTCCTGGAGCAGTTATCTCAAGAGTTGCAGAGCGTCCCGGGTCGGTTAATGATCCGTGAGCCAAGATGGCTCCACGCCAAACTGCCTCAGCATCAGCCTTGCTACCTGAAACTAGAGATGCTGGAAGCCCTCTAACTGGACGATTACGGGTATCGATTAGTCCTGTTTGACGAGCAAGGATGTCTGCACCTTCAGTAACACGAATCTGGTACTTAGTGCTCTTCCGAATGCCACCAGCTGCAATCATGGCCAATTCTGAATCGACTCCGAAAACATCCGCTAGGTCTTTTCTAACTCGTCTAGCCAACTGCGCTGTATCAACTTCAATTTCAACAACAATCTTGGCTCCAACAAGGTGCAAGCCACCGCAGAAGCGAAGAATGGTTGAAAGTTCAGCAGCTCTAACTGTGCTCTTAGTTATTTCAACTCTTGCCAGTTCGTCTTTCAGTTCTGCGGTAAGTGCCATGACTACTCTTTTCCTAAATCTCTGTGCTTTACTCGCACATCAATACCTGTTAATTCACTTAGACGTTTAGCAATCTCAATAGCAGTTGCAACTGAACGATGCTTACCGCCAGTGCAGCCAATAGCTAATGTTGCGTGCTTGCGGTTTTCTCGAAGATAACCAGAAATAACTGTTTCAAGTGTTGCGACGTATTTAGCAATGAAGTCCTGAGCACCTTCTTGGCTTAGAACAAAGTCAGAAACTTGTTTGTCTTCGCCTGTGAATGGGCGTAAAGCTTCATTCCAATGTGGGTTCGGTAGAAACCGCATGTCCGCAACTAGATCAGCATCGGTTGGGATTCCGTATTTGAAACCAAAGCTTTCAACGACCAGTTGCAATTTCTTCACATCAGCTGAACTAAATGATTCGGAGATCTTGTTAGCCAGCTGGTAGATGTTTAGATCGCTTGAATCGATGATGTAATCGGCTTGGCCGCGAAGAGCAAGCAGTCTTTGACGTTCCTCATGAATGCCATCGATGATGGTTCCGTTTCCTTGAAGCGGATGTGGTCGTCTAACCTGTTCAAATCTCTTTACCAGAGTTGAATCGTTAGCCTCAAGGAATAACACTTCAACGTTGATGTTGCTGTTCTTTAGGAGAGCTATGTGCTCACTTAAATCCTGGAAAAATTCACCACCACGGGCATCGATGATAACTGCCAACCTCGGTAGAGTCTTATTTGCTCTTGAGAAAAGCTCAGCCATTGGTTTGATCATTTGGGCTGGAAGGTTATCTACTACATACCAGTCCATGTCTTCTAAGGCATTACCAACGGTTGAGCGACCAGCTCCGGACATACCGGTGACTATCAGCAACTCGTAGGAATGTTCCTTATTCAATGGGCCTCTTATCTCTTTACCTCTAACTTTAGTCAGTTTGCGACACGCCCGAGAACCAAAGTCCTAATCCGTACTTTCCAGCTTTTCCTTGACTGCTTTAGCCAGTTGAGGGCCAATTCCGGCCACCTCGGCAATTTCTTCCAAAGTAGCCAATTTGAGCCTTTTAGCTGAGCCAAAACGCCTCAGAAGGGCCGTCACGCGCTTATCTCCCAAGCCTTCAATCAGGCTCAACTCGGTCGCTATAGCCGATTTACGCTGCTTCCTTTGGGCTGTAATGGCAAATCTGTGAGCTTCGTCACGAACCCTTTGCAACATAAACAAGGCTTCGGTGCCTCGAGCCAAAATAACCGGGAACGGGTTATTTGGAAGCCAGATCTCCTCAAGACGTTTGGCTAGCCCAATTACGGCAATGTCTCGGACATTCATGGCCTCTAAAGCCCTAGCGGCTGCATTCACCTGAGGTTGACCACCATCAACAATTAATAGCCCCGGCCGGTAACTGAACTTGTTTTCGTTATCTGAAACACCTTCGTTCAAATACTTCAGCCTTCTGGTCAAAACCTGAAACAGCGATTCGGTGTCATCAGAGGAAGATTCGATGTTGAATTTACGATATTGGCTCTTTTTAGCTAAACCATCCTCAAAGACCACCATCGACCCAACAATTCCTGTACCAGAAAGATGGGATATGTCGTAACACTCGATGCGTAGCGGCGCTGATTCCAAATTCAAAACCTCTTGCAACTGGGCAAGAGCTTCACTTCTAGCAGTGAAATCTGCTGTTCGCTTGAGTTTATAAAGACCTAAAGCATGCTTCGCGTTAGTCAAAGCTGTTTCAGCAAGCGCTCGCTTATCTCCCCTTTGAGCAACTCGAAGGTCAACTTTGCTTCCACGTTGATCCGACAGCCATTGTGTTAGTGCAGCAGAATCGGGTGGTAAAACTGGAACCAAAACTTCTTTAGGAATGTCATTACCTATTTCTGCATAAACATTCTGAATCAAATACTCAACAAGTTCTTCAGTGCTTCGTTCGATTTCCTTATCAACAACCCAACCTCTAGCACCACGAATACGACCACCTCGGACTCTAAACAAGCTAACAGCCGCGGTTAGTTCATCATCAGCTATGCCAAATAAATCAGCATCGGTGTGATCGGTAAAAACAACAGTTGATTTCTCAAGAACAGTCTCTAAAGCCTGAACATCATCTCTTAGTTTTGCTGCGAGTTCGAATTGTTCAGTTTCTGATGCTTCAAACATTTTCTCTCTAAGCGAGTCAATGTATTTCTCATCACCGGCCAGCATGAATTCAGCAAACTTTTTGGCCGTTGCTTTATGCTCTTCCGGGCTAACCCTGCCAACACAAGGAGCAGAGCATTTACCAATGTCTGCAAGTAAGCAAGGTCTGTTGCTTATCTTTGCCCTGTTATAAACACCTGATGAGCAAGAGCGCATTGGATAAACCTTGAGCAGTGTGTCAAGGGTTTCTCTAACTGCCCAGGATTGCGTATATGGACCAAAGTATCTAGAAGCTTTGTTTTCACGATTGCGAGTAATCATCACTCTGGGAACCTGATCTCCCATGGTGATCGCCAGATACGGGTAGCTCTTATCGTCCTTGAATCGAACATTGAATGGTGGGTCATATTCTTTGATCCAAGTGAACTCAAGCTGCAGCGCTTCAAACTCACTCTTAACGATTGTCCAGTTAACATCGCTAGCGCTAAGCACCATTCTTCGAGTCTTCTCTTGAAGGGAGGCAAGAGGAGCAAAGTAGGATGACAGTCGCGCTCTTAGGTTCTTTGCCTTACCAACATAAAGAACACGACCCTTGGAATCAACAAAACGATAAACACCTGGGTTAGTTGGAATATCTCCCGTTTTAGGGCGATAACTAACCTCGTTAGACATTATTACTTCAAAATCTCAGCTAAGAACTTACCGGTGTGTGATTTAGCCACCTTAGCCACCTGCTCAGGAGTACCAGTTGCGATAACTTCACCACCGCGTGAACCACCCTCAGGACCAATGTCAATCAGCCAGTCGGCGTTCTTGATCACATCAAGGTTGTGTTCAATAACAATGACAGTATTACCCTTATCAACCAAGCCGTTTAGAACTAACAAAAGTTTTCTAACATCTTCGAAGTGAAGACCTGTAGTTGGTTCATCTAGAACATAAACACTTCGACCATAGGATCTCTTCTGAAGCTCAGTCGCCAATTTCACACGCTGCGCTTCACCACCAGATAGTGTTGTTGCGCTTTGACCTAGACGAACATAACCTAGACCAACCTCAACCAAAGTGTTTAGGTACCTTGAGATAGCTGTAATGGCTTCAAAGTACTCTGCAGCTTCTGAGATCGGCATCTCTAGAACTTCGGCAATCGACTTACCTTTGTATTTGACTTGGAGAGTCTCACGGTTGTACCTTGCACCATGGCAAACTTCACACAAGACATAAACATCCGGCAAGAAATTCATTTCGATCTTGAGAGTCCCATCACCGCTACAAGCCTCGCAACGGCCACCTTTAACGTTGAATGAGAATCTTCCCTGCTGGTAACCACGAGCCTTGGACTCTGCCGTATCGGCGAAGAGTTTACGAATGTGATCGAAGACACCGGTGTAGGTTGCAGGGTTAGATCTAGGAGTTCTACCAATTGGGTTCTGATCGACATGAACAACCTTGTCTAGCTGGTCAAGGCCTTCAACGCGGGTATGTTTACCCGCTACTCCCTTAGCTCCGTTGAGCTTATTGGCAAGCACTTCATACAAAATGTCATTTACTAGAGAAGATTTACCTGAACCGGAAACACCAGTAACAGCAGTAAAGGTTCCTAGCGGAAAAGCCACGTCAACGTTTTTCAGATTGTTCTCTTTAGCTCCAACAACCTTGATCTGGCGCTTAGGATCTGCTTTGCGTCTTTGCTTTGGGGTGGCAATCTTTTCGCGTCCAGAAAGGAATGCTCCAGTTACAGATTCCTTGTTGGTCAGAACGGATTTGTATGTTCCGCTGTGAACCACTTCGCCACCGTGAACCCCTGCACCAGGACCGATATCAACCAACCAGTCAGCTGCTTTGATGGTGTCTTCATCGTGCTCAACAACAATCAAGGTGTTCCCTAGATCACGAAGCTTGATCAGAGTTTCAATGAGTCTTCGGTTATCTCTCTGGTGCAAACCAATGCTTGGCTCATCAAGAACATAAAGAACACCGGTTAGACCAGCACCGATTTGAGTTGCCAAACGAATACGTTGGGCTTCACCACCCGAAAGCGTTGCCGCTGCTCTTTCCAAACTTAGATAGTCAAGTCCAACTGCAATCAAGAACTCAAGCCTTGCTCTAATCTCTCGAAGTACCTGAGCAGCAATCTTCTCATCGCGCTTATCCAGTTTTAGCTTGTTGAAAAACTCCATAGCTTCGCCAAGGCTGACTAAACAAACATCAGCAATAGAGTTTCCTGCAACCTTAACAGCTAGAACTTCTGGTCTAAGTCTTGAACCATTACATGAAGGGCAAGGAGTTTCTCGCAAATATTCAGCCCAACGACTGCGACCGTAATCATTTTCAGCTTCAAGATACTTGCGTTCAATATAGTTAAGGACACCTTCAAAACCTGTGGTGTATCGAAGTTCACGACCGTAACGGTTCTTCCACTTCATTTGAACATCAAAGTCGTTCCCATGAAGGATGGCTTCTTGAACTTCTTCAGGAAGATCTTTCCAAGGGGTATCCAAGGAAAAATCAAGATCTTTAGCTAAACCTGAAACCAATCGAGTGTAATAAGTGAACAAACCTTTACCTTGAGTTGACCAAGGTCTAATCACACCGCCATTGATAGTTTCTGCTGGGTCACCAATGACTAGTTCACGGTCAACTGCCATCTTGGTTCCAAGCCCTGAACATGTAGGGCAGGCACCGAATGGAGCATTGAATGAGAAAGTTCTTGGTTCAATCTCTGTTAGCGCTAGTGAATGCTCATTAGGGCAAGACATTTTTTCGCTGTAGTTACGGTATTTCCCTTCCCCTGTCACATCAACCAAATCGATTGTTACACGTCCACCTGCAAGCTTTAGAGCAGTTTCAACAGATTCGGTTAGACGTTGGGTGATATCTGCTTTGGCAACCAAACGATCAACAACGACACTGATGTCGTGCTTATAGGTCTTACGCAGTGGTTTAGCTTCAGCCAGCGTGAGAACTTCCCCATCAACAACGGCGCGGGCAAAACCTTGGGCTATTAGTTCTCGGAACAAGTCGGCGAATTCGCCTTTTTTCTGATCTACGATTTGGGCTAAGACCTGGAACTTAGTACCAGATTCCAACTGCATAATCTGATCAACTATTTGCTGTGTAGTTTGTTTGGTTATTCGCTCACCGCACTCAGCACAGTGAGGAATACCAATACGAGCCCATAGAAGTCTCAAGTAGTCGTGAATCTCGGTAATAGTTCCAACAGTAGATCTTGGGTTACGGTTGGTTGACTTCTGGTCAATCGAAACAGCCGGCGATAAACCTTCAATGAAATCAACATCGGGTCTATCAACTTGACCCAAGAACTGACGAGCATAAGCACTGAGCGATTCGACGTAACGACGCTGACCCTCGGCGAAGATGGTGTCAAAAGCAAGAGAAGATTTACCTGAACCACTCAAACCAGTGAAAACCACCATGGCATTTCTTGGGATTTCAAGGGTTAGGTTCTTGAGGTTGTGAACCCTAGCGCCTTTAACGACTAACTTGTCTTTAGTTGGTATCTGGATGACCGGCATTACTCAAGTTTAACTGGCTAGACCTTATCTATCTGACGGATGGTGTATTTAAGCTCGCTAATTTCATCTCTTAGCCTTGCCGCCAGCTCGAAATTCAAAGAAGCAGCGGCAGATTTCATCTGTTCATCTAGGTCAACTACCAGGGCTAGTAGCTCATCGTAGCTCGCGTTCTGGTTGACCCGTTTGCGGGTACCAACCACTGCCTTGCCATCGCGGGCTCGTTTAGGTTGCTTCTGCTCTAGCAATTGGGCAGTGTCCTGCTCTTCAGCCAAGATGCTATCCGTGATGTCTGCAATCTTCTTGCGTAGCGGTTGAGGATCTAGTCCTCGCTCTTTGTTGTATGCAACCTGCTTTTCGCGTCTACGGTTGGTTTCATCGATTGCTCTAGCCATCGAGTCTGTGATTCGATCGGCATACATGTGAACTTCACCGCTGACGTTACGAGCGGCACGACCAATGGTCTGAATAAGTGAGGTGGTTGACCGAAGGAAACCCTCCTTATCTGCATCCAAAATGCTCACCAGAGACACTTCAGGAAGATCTAGACCTTCACGCAGAAGGTTAATACCAACTAGAACGTCATAGATCCCACTACGAAGTTCTCTCAACAGCTCAACTCTTCGCAGAGTATCAACATCGGAGTGCAAGTACCTTACTCGAACACCGGCTTCGGTTAGGAAGTCGGTTAGTTCTTCGGACATCTTCTTGGTCAAAGTTGTAACCAGAACACGCTCGTTCTTCTCAGCTCTAATCTTGATCTCTTCAAGAAGGTCATCAATCTGTCCTTTAGTTGGCTTTACAACAATCTGGGGATCAACTAAACCAGTAGGGCGAATGATTTGTTCGACTACCCCATCGCCAACTCCAAGTTCATACTTACCAGGAGTCGCAGAAAGGTAAACGGTTTGACCCACCCGATCTAGGAACTCAGTCCACTTCAAAGGACGGTTATCCATAGCTGAAGGCAATCTAAATCCATACTCCACCAGGGTTCTCTTACGGGAAGAGTCACCTTCGAACATTGCGCCAATCTGAGGAACCGTAACGTGGGATTCATCAATTACCGTTAGGAAATCCTCTGGAAAATAGTCAAGCAAACACGAAGGTGCCGAACCTGGCTCTCGAGCATCAAGATGTCTTGAATAGTTTTCAATACCTGAGCAAAAACCTAGCTCTCGAATCATTTCAAGATCAAATGTGGTTCGCATCTTGATTCTTTGAGCTTCCAAAAGCTTCCCCTGCTGCTCAAATTCTTTGACTCGAGCAACCATCTCATGTTCAATCTCTTCAAGAGCTTGCCCCATGCGTTCAGGTGAAGTCACGTAATAACTGGCTGGGAAAACTGAAATGGTGTCTATTTCTTTAACAACATCACCGGTTAGTGGATGTAACTGGTAGATGTTTTCAATCTCATCACCAAACATCTCTAGGCGAATGGCTAGCTCGTCATAGACAGGAATGATCTCAATGGTGTCTCCCTTCACGCGGAAGTTACCTCTCGAAAAGTCGTAGTCATTTCTTTGATACTGCATGGTGACGAACTCACGAATAAGTTCATCTCGATCAATGGTCTGACCCTTATGCAAAGGCAGAGACATATCTAAATACTCACTTGGAGCACCAAGACCATAGATGCATGAGACAGTACTCACAACAACAACGTCTCTCCGACTCAAAAGACTCATGGTTGCTGAGTACCTAAGACGCTCCACTTCAGAGTTGATAGATGAATCTTTTTCAATGAAAGTATCACTCTGTGGAACATAGGCTTCAGGTTGGTAATAGTCGTAGTAACTAACGAAATATTCAACAGCGTTATTGGGTAGCAGTTGCCTAAACTCATTTACGAGCTGCGCTGCAAGTGTTTTGTTGTGAGCAAGCACCAGTGTTGGTCTTTGAAGTTTCTCAATCAACCAAGCAGTAGTTGCAGACTTACCGGTTCCAGTAGCACCAAGAAGAACAACGTCTTTCTCGCCTGCTTTAATGCGCTGTGTCAGTTCCTCGATAGCCTGAGGTTGATCACCGGCTGGTTGATACTCAGAAATAACCTCAAAAGGTTTAAAAGACCTGGTTGGACCTTTCACTTGTTAGCCGCCTTAGCTTCCAACTCTTCCCAAAGCTTTCTAGCATCTGCCATCAGTAAGTCAACAGACTGATTTGAGTTCAAAATGTAATCTGCACGTTGGGCTCGTTCAATTGGCTTTGCCTGATTGTCTATACGGGCTTTAGCCTCTGAAGCGCTGTAACCTCTAGATTCACTAAGTCTTTTGATCCGAACATCATCAGGTGCTTCAACAGTTACGACAACATCAAAAGGTAGATTGACATCTGCTTCAACTAGTAACGGAACTGTGTAGATAACCATTGACTCTTGAGGAACTGCCTCCAGTAGTTCGCGAACGCGGTCTTTCACCAAAGGGTGAACAATAGCTTCAAGTTCTTTGCGTTTCTTAACATCGCTAAACACAATGGCACCGAGTGCCTTGCGATCAAGGTTTCCTGATTCGTCGAATAACGCTTCGCCGAAGGTCGAGGCTATCAATTTCGCACCTTTAGTTCCAGGTTCAACTACTTCCCTAGCAACTAGATCCGCATCAATTTCTATCCCACCCAATTCAGTCCATAACTTGGCTACGGTTGTTTTACCAGCCGCAATGCCGCCTGTAAGACCAATAAGAAACATGTATCTAAGCCTAACTTGGTTAAAGAAGAACAGGGCCGAGATTGCTCTCGACCCTGCTTCTGTGAAACTTTATTACTCAGCTTCGCCTAGCTTCTCTTTTAGAGCGGCTAGAGATGCGTCGTCAGAAAGTGTTCCAGCTGAGGCAGTCATACCTTCAGATGAAGAACTGCTGGTAGCTGTCTGCTCAACAGGCTTAGAGTCTGGAAGGCTTGCTGCTAGTTCGTTTGCAACTGCAACCTGCTTCTTGTGCTCTTCCCAACGTGCGTGAGCTTCAGCGTATTCTTTCTCCCACTTAGCCTTAGCGTCTTCGAAGCCAGGCTTCCATTCGCTAGTTGCAGGATCGAAACCTTCTGGATACTTGTAGTTACCCTGCTCGTCGAAGTCTGTTGCCAAACCGTATAGAGCTGGGTTGAAGTCTGTTCCATTAGGGTCAACTTCTTCAGTTGCCTGCTTCAATGAAAGAGAAATTCTTCTGCGGTCAAGGTCGATGTCGATAACCTTGACGAAAACGTCCTGGTTAGGTGAAACAACCTGGCTTGCAAGATCGATGTGCTTAGAAGAAAGCTCACTAATGTGAACTAGACCTTCAATACCATCTGCAACGCGTACGAATGCACCGAATGGAACGATCTTTGTGACCTTACCTGGTGCGTACTGACCGATAGCGTGGGTTCTTGCGAATACCTGCCATGGGTCTTCCTGAGTTGACTTCAATGAAAGTGAAACGCGCTCGCGGTCATTGTCAATCTCAAGAACCTCAACGGTAACCTCTTGACCAATCTCAACAACTTCTGAAGCGTGCTCGATGTGCTTCCATGAAAGCTCACTTACGTGAACTAGACCGTCAACGCCACCTAGGTCAATGAACGCACCGAAGTTCACGATAGATGAAACAACACCGGTACGGATTTGGCCCTTAGCAAGATCTGCAAGGAAGGTTGTGCGGTTAGCTGACTGTGATTCTTCAAGAAGTGCGCGACGTGAAAGAACAACGTTGTTACGGTTCTTATCAAGTTCAAGAATCTTAGCTTCAACAGTCTGACCTAGGTATGGGGTTAGGTCACGAACACGACGCAGTTCAATCAATGATGCAGGTAGGAATCCACGTAGACCGATGTCAACGATAAGACCACCCTTAACAACTTCGATAACTAGACCGTTAACGACGCCGTCAGCTTCCTTAATCTTTTCAACGTCTCCCCAAGCACGTTCGTACTGAGCGCGCTTCTTAGAAAGAATTAGACGACCCTCTTTGTCTTCTTTTTGAAGAACAAGGGCTTCGATTGAATCGCCAACGGTAACGATGTCACTTGGATCAGCGTCGTGGCGAATTGATAGTTCACGAGAAGGGATAACACCTTCTGTTTTGTAACCGACATCGAGGAGAACCTCATCACGGTCAATCTTTACTACGATTCCAGAGATTAGATCTCCGTCGTTGAAAGACTTTAGGGTTTTCTCGATCTCTGCTAGTAATTCTTCAGCAGAACCGATGTCGTTGATTGCAACCTGTGGGGTTACTTTGCTTGTTTCAGTCATAGAGAAATAATCTCGTTCTTGTTTTTACTCGGGTCGCATGGCAATAGACACCAAAAATTCTTAGGCTTTCGGAAACTAAAACCACTTGAACGTGGATAGGTTATGGCTCAAAAATTGAACCTTCCCAAGTCTACTGGGTCTTTCCAGCCTCAACAACGGCTATCAACAGGGCCAGAACCGCATCGGATCGGGGTCCCTCGACCTTAAGTTCAATCTCTTCTCCCTGGCGGGCAGCTAAAGATAAAACACCCAAAATACTTTCTCCAGGGACAGTTTTACCCTTGTTAGTCACAGACACCTGGTGGGAACTAGCCTCTACCGCCCTAACAAAATCAGCCGCTGGCCTAGCATGTAGCCCAACCTCAGCTGCGATAACTGCCTTCCCCACTGAAATCAATGGGCTGCCTCGTCCCAGCTGCGACCAATCCCAACATGAACATCCAAAGGAACACTTAGCTTGGCGGCATTTTCCATACCTTCTAGGACAATAGCTCTAACCTGCTCCAATTCGCCTTTGGCAACCTCAATCACTAGTTCGTCGTGCACTTGGAGCAGAATCCGGCTCTTAGTCCCCGCTTTGGCCAACCCATGAGCGACCTTAATCATGGCCAACTTCATAACATCGGCGGCGGTTCCCTGAATAGGTGCGTTTAGAGCGGCTCGCCTTGCATTCTCACGGATTGCGAAAATCTTGCTATCCAAATCGTCAAAAGGTCTTCTTCGACCATAAATGGTTGTGGTGTGATGATCCCGTTTAGCATCGCTAACCACATTAGATAGGTAATCTCTTACTCCACCAAAGCGAGCAAAGTAGTCAGACATCAACTGTTTAGCGTCCGCGTTAGAAATTCTGAGCTGCTTAGCAAGACCGTATTCACTCAAGCCATAAACCAAACCGTAAGACATTGCCTTGACCTTTGACCTCATGGCGGAGGTGACCTCTTCAGGCTTCACTCCATAGATTCTTGAACCCACAAACTTGTGAAGGTCTTCCCCAGATTTGAAAGCTTCAATCAAACCCTCATCCTGGCTTAGGTGAGCCAAAATACGCATCTCGATCTGAGAGTAGTCAGCTGTCAATAGAGTCTCGAAACCTTCTCCAACAACAAATGCATCTCTTATCAAACGACCTCGTTCAGAACGAACAGGAATATTCTGCAAGTTCGGGTTCTCTGAAGAAAGTCGACCAGTTGAGGTTCCAGTTTGAACATAGGTTGTGTGGATGCGACCATCTGCTGAAACAGACTTGCTGATAGTTTCAACGATTTGTCTAATCTTGGTAACTTCTCGATGCTGTAGTAACTTCTCTAAAAACGGGTGACCATTTTGTTCAAACAGAGTTGTCAAGGCCTCAGCATTAGTCGAGAAACCGGTCTTCACCTTGCTTGTTCCTTGCATACCTAAATCTTCAAACAAAACTGTTTGTAGCTGCTTAGGAGAAGCAAGGTTGATTTCTTTTCCGATGATCTTGTAGCAATCGGCTTCTAAAGTCCCGATCTCTTTATCGAGTTGCTTTACTAGCTTCTCTAGAGCTTTAGTGTCTATGTGAATACCGACTTGCTCCATGTGAGCCAAAGAATGTGTCGCTGGAATTTCAATGTCTTGGTAAACATTCAACTGTCTAGTCTTTGTAAGAGAAGAGAGAATTTTGGCATTCAAAGGCAAGAGGTAGCCGGCAAGTTCAGCTATGTCTACCCCATCAGCAACAATGTCCTCTTGCTGGTCGAAAGTAACACCTAAATATTCGCCAATGATGTCTTCTGGTGCATAACCTCTTCTCAAAGGATTATCAACATAAGCACCAAGTAGTGGGTCATCAGCAACAGCATTGAGTGCAACACCCTTACCCAATAACCATCGCTCTAAACGTTTTGAGTCGAATATCACTTTAGGTGTCTTACTGGAAGCAAAATCAAACAGCTCAGATTCGAAAGCACTTAACTCTGCAAATAAACAAACCTTGGAGTTTGCTAGCGCAAGACCGAAAAGTTCATCTTCCTGATACGTAGCAAGAACTGCAACTTGATCCTTACCCTTAAGCATTTTGCTAACTTCGGATCCGCTCGCTTTAACCTTTTTAGGTGCATCAACTTCAACTACTGGTTCCGAAACTTCAACAATCTCTTCAGTTGCTTCAACAACCACAGCGCTCATGTTTCGGTCAACACCGAGGCCTTTGAATACTCTCTCCAAAAGGGATCTGAAGTGAAGTTTGGCAAAAGTGTCACGAATCTTCTGTTCGTTAACTGGCTTCATAGAGAAATCATCGAAACCGTAACCAATTTCAAGATCTCTAACCAAATGATTCAATCTTCTGTTTCTAACAGCTAGCTCACGGTGTTCACGAAGTGATTCACCAACCTTGCCAGGAATTTCTTCTGCGGAAGCCAGGACGGTACTCAAATCGCCATACTGTTGCAACCATTTAGCCGCAGTCTTAGGTCCAACACCTGGAATGCCAGGTAGATTATCTGAAGTCTCACCAACTAGAGCAGCTAGGTCCGGATACTGCTTTGCATGGATCCCGTATTTTTCTAAAACTGCTTCGTCAGTCATGCGTGCAAGGTTCATCACGCCTTTTACTGGATAAAGAATTGTCACATCGTCTTGAATCAACTGAAAAGTGTCTCTGTCGCCGGAAACGATTAGAACTTTGTATCCATTAGCAGCACCCTGATCTGCCATCGAAGCTATGATGTCGTCAGCTTCGTAGTTCTCTCTGGTCAGCGTGATGATGTTCATTGCCTCAAGAGCCTCGCGAAGAAGTTCTGTTTGACCGTTGAACTCAGGAGGAGTTTCACCTCTAGTGCCCTTGTATTCCGGATACTCTTCGGTTCTAAATGAGCTTCTGGAAAGATCGAAAGCAACAGCGAGGTGGGTTGGTTTCTCGTTAGCCAAAATATTTAGCAACATCGAGATGAAACCATGAACAGCGTTAGTGTGCTGCCCATCAGGTGTTTTGAAAGAATCTGGTGAGAGAGCATAGAAGGCTCGGAAAGCCAAAGAGTGCCCGTCAATAAGGAGAAGTGTAGGCTTGGCTTTGGTCATGAACATAGCCTAACTTGGCCAAAGAGCTTTATTTAGGAACTAGGGCGAGGGAACTAAAGATGTCAGAAGAAATGACCCCAGAAGTTCGTTACTGGGTTGAAAAGCGCGGTGTTGGTGAACTTGGCGACAAGATGGGCATCAAGATCATAGCCCTCTCAGCAGAGCACGGTGTTGCCACAATGCCAGCTGAAGGTAACCGTCAACCTATGGGCATCGTTCACGGCGGCGCATATGTCGTCCTTGCTGAGACTTTAGGTAGCAGCTGTGCTGCGGTAGCAGCAGGTGTCAATCGCCACGCTGTCGGTATTGAGATCAATGCCTCACATACCAAAAGTGCAACTGAAGGTTTGATTACTGCCACAGCTAGAGCAGTAAACATTGGTAGGAATCTAACTACTCACGAAATAGCTGTTGAAGATGAGAAAGGCAACCGTCTTTCAACGGTTCGTATTACTAACTTCCTAAGAGATAACCGCTAGTTATTTGTCGGCAAGTTGTTCAATAACTGTTTGAGCAACCTGGCGCATTGAAAGCCTTCTATCCATAGAAGCTTTCTGAATCCATCTAAAGGCCTCAGGCTCGTTTAGTTTCATCTTCTCAGTTAGAAGACCCTTTGCTCTATCAACGAGTTTCCTGGTCTCAAGTTTCTCGTTGGCATCCTCAATCAGCTGATCTTGTATAGACATTCTGTCTTTCAGGGATAAAGCAATTCTTAAAGCCGGAATAAGGTTGGCTGGATTGAACGGTTTCACAACATAGTTGAACACACCAGCAGCGCTGGCTCTATCAACCAATTCTGGAGATGAGAAAGCGGTAAGTAAAACTACTGGCACTTTATGTTCAGCCAGAATCTCGGCCGCTTGCAAGCCATCGGTTCCCGGCATCTTGATGTCCATCAAAACTAGATCTGGCTTTAGCTCTAAGGCAAGGCGAACTGCCTCTGCCCCATCACCGGCTTGGGCTACACAGTCAAAACCGGCCTCAGTTAGGGTTTCGACAATGTCTAGCCTGATGATGGCCTCGTCTTCTGCCACCACGATTCTAGGTCGAACAATCTCCATACGATTACCATACAAGGGAAGAGATGGTTTAGACTCTTATTTTGTTGCTTGCCGAAGTGGCGAAATGGCAGACGCGGAGCACTCAAAATGCTTTGCTCGAAAGGGCGTGTGGGTTCGACTCCCACCTTCGGCACCAAATAAATAAAGCCCCAAACTCTTTGGGGCTTTATTCTTTTAAGCTTTCCTACTTTGCGTAAGCAGGAGCTGCGCCGTTGATGGCATCTCCAACTCTGTGAACACGAAGTGAGTTGGTTGATCCTGGGATACCTGGAGGTGTTCCAGCCACAACCACGACTTCATCACCGACGTTTGCAAGTTTGTTATTTAGAAGTAGCTCATCAACCTGGAAGAACATTTCGTCAGTGTGAGTAACCGGTGTTACTAGGTGGACGTTTGATCCCCAAACAATTGAAAGTCTTCTCTGAGTATCAACTGAAGGCGTGAAAGCAACAGTTGGAATCTCATGGCGAAGTCTTGAAACACGCTTTAGAGAATCGCCACTTTCGGTAAATACACAGATGAACTTTGAACCAAGTAGTTCAGCGATCTCTGCTGCAGCCAAAGTCACAGCACCACCGTGAGTGTGTGGTTTAGTTCCTAGAGGTGGAATGCGGTTGAGACCGTTCTCCTCGGTTGCTTCGATGATGCTTGCCATAGCTGAAACAGTTTCAACTGGGAATTCACCTACAGATGTTTCACCTGAAAGCATCAAACAGTCAGCGCCATCAAGAACTGCGTTAGCAACATCGCTAGCTTCAGCTCTGGTTGGTCGTGATGCTGTAATCATTGACTCAAGCATCTGAGTTGCAACAATAACTGGTTTAGCCCAGCGGCGTGAAAGTTCAACAGCACGCTTTTGAACTAGTGGAACCTGCCAGAAAGGAAGCTCAACACCTAGATCTCCACGAGCAACCATTACACCGTCGAAAGCGTCAATGATTTCCTCAAGAGCTTCAACAGCCTGAGGCTTCTCAATCTTTGCAATAACAGGAAGGAACTTTCCTTCTTCTTTCATAATCTCGTGAACACGAACGATGTCTGATGCGTTTCTAACGAAAGAAAGAGCAATCATATCTACGCCAAGACGGATTCCCCAACGAAGGTCGTCTTCATCTTTTTCGCTTAGTGCTGGAACGTTAACTGCAACACCTGGAAGGTTGATTCCCTTGTTGTTGCTAATTACGCCTGCAACTTCAACAACTGTTGTAACAGTGGTGTCTGAGACAGCAGTTGCACGTAGGCCAACCTTGCCATCATCAATTAGAAGAACATCACCAACCTTTACATCTCCTGGAAGGCCCTTGAAAGTTGTTGAACAGATCTCTTGGTTACCCTGAATGTCATCAATGGTGATTTTGAAGGTGTCACCCTTAGCTAGAGTTACCGGTCCTTCAGCAAAACGTCCTAGACGAATCTTTGGGCCTTGAAGGTCAACAAAGATTCCAACTGGCTTACCTAAATCTGCAGCTGCCTTACGAACTGTGTTGTAGATACCTTCGTGAACGTCATAGCTTCCGTGGCTAAGGTTCATTCTGGCTACATCGACACCGGCTTCGATAATGGCCTTAATTGAGTCGTAGGTTGATGTTGCAGGACCTAGGGTCGCAACAATTTTGGCTCTTCTCATAACTTCCTTTGTTTTTACAGCAGATACCAGCCTACCTTTTAGTTAGGCGTGTATCCCCCGCTCAGTGGGTTTAACAGGCTTAGGCAAACTTGTTTTGCCTTCTAAATACTCATCAATGGCAGCTGCGGCTGCTCGCCCTTCAGCGATAGCCCAAACGATAAGGCTTGCACCGCGTCCTGCATCGCCAGCTACGAAAACTCCATCTACTTCTGTTGCATAGTTTTCTGCTCTAGCAAAATTTGAATTCGGGTCACGGCTGACTTCAGCATCAGCAAACGCCACATCCTGGCTAGGACCGGTAAAGCCCAAGCTCAATAGAACAAGATCAGCCGGGATGATTACTTCAGTTCCAGCTTTAGGAACTCTTTTACCGTCAGCGAATTGCGTCTCAGCAACTTTCAAACCGGTTAATTTGCCATCCTCGCCAACAAATTCAACGGTGCTAGCAAGATATCTACGCTCGCCAAATTCTTCGTGAGCGCTAGAAACTTCAAACAGGGTTGGGAACATAGGCCATGGTTGATTCTCTGGACGTTCTGTTGATGGCTGTTTACCAATAGCCAAAGTAGTAACCGATAGAGCGCCTTGTCTAGTTGCAGTACCTAAACAGTCAGCTCCGGTATCTCCACCACCCAAGATCACAACATTCTTACCTGTTGCAAGTATCTGATTCTCAACTGAATCCCCTGCAACAGCACGGTTAGCCTGGTTTAGGTAATCCATAGCGAAGTGAACACCGTCCAAATCGCGACCAGGAACTTCTAGATTGCGAGGCTTATCTGAACCAGTTGCAATTAAGACAGCTTCATAGCGCTTGAGTAGTTCATCCCAACTAATGTCTTTACCGATAGTCACGTTTGGACGGAACCTTGTTCCTTCAGCTTCCATCTGAGCAAGGCGCTTAGTTAGGTGAATCTTTTCCATCTTGAAATCAGGAATACCGTAACGAAGTAACCCTCCAATGCGGTCATCCTTCTCATAAACAGCAACGGTGTGACCTGCTCTAGTCAGCTGCTGAGCAGCGGCTAAACCAGCAGGACCAGAACCGACTATTGCAACAGTCTTACCGGTCATACGTTCAGGAGCGTGTGGCTCAACCCATCCGCGATCAAAAGCTTGCTCAATGATTGAAGCTTCAATCTGTTTGATCGTTACAGGTGGTTGGTTGATGCCAAGTACACAGGAGCTCTCGCAAGGAGCAGGGCAAAGCTTTCCAGTGAATTCTGGGAAGTTGTTTGTTGCGTGCAATCTCTCGATCGCCTCTTTACCGTTTTCACGCCAGGTTAGATCGTTCCACTCAGGAATCAAGTTACCTAGTGGACATCCATGATGACAGAACGCAATACCGCAATCCATGCAACGAGAAGCTTGCTGAACAAGCGTTCCTGGGTCTGCCTTCTCATAAACTTCACGCCAGTCTTTGATTCGAACTTCAATTGCTCGAGCCTTAGCGCTTTCACGCTCCGTTACTTTAAGAAATCCTCTTGGATCAGCCACGAGCACTCACCTCCAAAATCTTGGACCAAACTTCAGGTGAATCAATAGCAACACCGTCACGCTTTGCTTGCGCTTGAATAGCCTTCACCTGGGCAAAGTTTCTAGGCAGAATCTTTGTGAACAGTGAAACAGTCAAAGCGAACTCATCCAACATTTTCTTCGCCAGCGCAGAACCTGTTTCACTCAAGTGCTTTTCCAGCAAGGCTTTCAGAGTATTTTGATCTTGTTCATCAAGTTCAACAAGGTCAATTTCCCCTTCAGCAAGAGCGCTGAAGTTGATGTGATCTGCTCTAAGCAGGTGAACATAGGCAATACCGCCAGACATGCCAGCCGCCATGTTTCTTCCAGTCTTACCCAGAATCACCGCTGTGCCACCGGTCATATATTCAAGAGCGTGATCCCCAACACCTTCAACAACGGCGGTTGCACCAGAGTTTCTAACCAGGAACCGCTCGCCCACCATGCCTCTGATGAATAATTCTCCAGATGTTGCGCCATAACCAATAACGTTTCCAGCAATAACGTTTGACTCTGCAGGATAGAAAGAGTTCAATGCAGGGCGAACCACGATAGTTCCACCGGATAAACCTTTACCCACATAGTCGTTGCTATCACCAAACAGAGAGAGCTTGATTCCCTGAGGAGCAAAGGCTCCAAAGGACTGCCCAGCTGAACCAGATACTTTGATGTCTATGGTGTTCTTGGGCAAGCCTTCAGCCCCATAGCGCTTAGTAACTTCGTGACCCAACATAGTTCCAACGGCTTGAGCAGTGTTGTTGATTTCTAGCTCAATTGAAACAGGCTGTGCATCTTCCAAAGAGTTCTTAGCCAAGATCAAAAGTTCCTGATCGAAGTGTTTATCTAGTTCGTGGTCTTGGAAAGTGAAACGTCTAAGCGGAGAGTTGGTGTTCACCGGTGCGGAAAGGATAGGAGTCAAATCCAATCCATCTGCCTTCCAGTGTGAAATAGCACGATTAGCATCAAGTAATTCACTGCGACCAATGGCTTCGTCAAGCGATCTGAAACCAAGTTGAGCCAAGTATTCGCGTACCTGTTCCGCCAAGAACATGAAGAAATTCTCAATGTGTTCAGCTTGACCTGTGAATCGTGCTCTTAGGTCAGGGTTTTGTGTTGCCACACCAACAGGACAGGTATCCAGGTGACAGACTCTCATCATTACGCAACCTGAAACGACTAAAGGTGCTGTTGCAAAACCGAACTCTTCAGCGCCTAGAAGTGCAGCAATAATGACATCTCGTCCAGTCTTAAGTTGACCATCGACCTGCACCGAGATTCGATCACGTAAACCATTAGCCATCAGTGTCTGCTGAGTTTCAGCTAAGCCCAACTCCCAAGGAGTTCCGGCATGTTTTAGAGAGTTCAATGGTGAAGCACCAGTTCCACCGTCGTGACCTGAAACCAGGACAACATCAGCTTTCGCCTTAACAACACCAGAGGCAACAGTTCCAATACCTACTTGGCTAACTAGCTTGACGTGAATACGCGCTGATGTATTAGCTCGCTTTAGATCAAAGATAAGTTGCTTTAGATCTTCGATGGAGTAGATATCGTGATGCGGTGGAGGTGAAATCAATCCAACACCAGGAGTTGAGTGTCTAGTGCTAGCAATCCAAGGGTAAACCTTGTTTGGTGGCAACTGACCGCCTTCACCAGGTTTAGCACCTTGAGCCATCTTGATTTGGATGTCATCGGCATGAGTTAGATACATGCTGGTAACACCGAAACGACCTGAAGCAACTTGCTTGATAGCG
>CANGBK010000005.1 GCA_947452235.1 Micrococcales bacterium | reverse complement strand
TCTGGTTATCTAAATCTTCCGGCTGCGATGTTTACCGCTAGCCATAACCCAGCAAGCTATAACGGGATCAAGTTTTCAAGAGCAGGTGCTAGAGGTATCAGCCTTGACACCGGTCTTGCAGCTATCAGGGATCGAGCTAAAGAGTTTTTAGCTAACGGCATTCCAGAGGTTTCACCTGTTGGTTCAACTTCATCTAAAGATGTTTTGGTCGACTATGCAACCTACCTTCGTAAGTTAGTTGATCTAAGTTCAGTAAAGCCTATGAAGGTTGTTGTTGATGCAGCAAACGGTATGGGTGGTCTAACCGTTCCGGCTGTTTTAGGAACAAGTGCTGGACTATCTCAGTTACCTATCGAAATAGTTGAAATGTATTTCGAACTGGATGGAACTTTCCCTAACCACGAAGCAAACCCATTAGAAGCTAAGAACCTAGTTGATCTTCAGAAGGCTGTTGTTGAGCACAAAGCAGATCTGGGGCTCGCTTTTGATGGCGATGCTGATAGGTGTTTCGTTATTGATGAAAATGGTGATCCAGTAACACCAAGTGCTGTTGCAGCCATGGTTGCTCGTCGTGAGATTGCCAGAGTGAGAGCTGATGGCGAAACAGGAGAGATCACTGTTTTATATAACTTAATCACATCGAAAGTTGTTGCTGAAGTTATTGCCAATGATGGCGCTATTGGTGAGAGAACCAAGGTTGGCCATTCTTTGATTAAAGACAGAATGGCTGAAACTAATGCGATCTTCGGTGGTGAGCATTCAGCTCACTATTACTTCAGAGATTTCTGGGGTGCAGATAACGGCATGTTGGCTGCGATGCATGTCCTGGCTGAGTTTGGTTCACAGCCAAAATCTTTGAGCGCTATTGCTAAGCAATACAACCCGTATTTCCTTTCTGGTGAAATCAACTCAACCGTTAGCGATGTTGCCAAAGCTAAGGCAATTATTGAAGAAAGTTTCCAATCAAGAGCAGAGTTTGATCATTTTGATGGCATTACCGCTAAGGGTAAGGCTGAGGATGGTTCATGGTGGTGGTTCAACGTTCGTGCATCTAATACCGAACCTTTGCTTCGACTAAACGTTGAGGCTAAAGAAAGTTCAGTTATGAGTGCCATCAGGGATGAAGTTCTAGCCCTTATCCGAAGCTAAATAACAGGCGATAATAGGAAACATGACTCAAACCAAACAGGGCGTTGAAAACAAAGTTGCTGACCTAGGCCTAGCCGAATACGGTCGCCACCAGATGCGTTTAGCTGAAAACGAAATGCCTGGCTTGATGTCTTTGCGTGACGAGTTCGGTCCACTACAGCCACTTCGTGGTGCACGTATTGCCGGTTCACTTCACATGACCATCCAAACTGCAGTTCTAATTGAAACTTTGGTTGCTCTTGGAGCTAAAGTTCGTTGGGCTTCTTGCAACATTTTCTCAACCCAGGATGAAGCGGCTGCTGCCGTTGTTGTTGGTCCTCACGGCACCAAAGAATTACCTCAAGGTGTTCCAGTTTTTGCTTGGAAAGGCGAATCACTAGAGGAATACTGGTGGGCTACAGAGCGAATCTTTGACTGGACCCAGGAAGCCATGGCTGAGGGTGCGGACTACATTGGTCCAAACATGATTTTGGATGATGGTGGAGATGCAACTCTTTTGGTGCACAAAGGTAAAGAGTTTGAAGAAGCGGGATCTGTTCCACCAGCAGGTGTTGAAGATAACGAAGAGTATCGTGTGATTCTTGCTCTTCTGGCTCAAGAATTCCAGAAGAACCCGAATCGCTTTACGACTATTGCTAAAGATATCTACGGTGTTACCGAAGAGACAACTACCGGTGTTAAGCGCCTTTATGAAATGTTCAAAAAGGGACAGTTGCTTTTCCCAGGTATTAACGTAAACGACTCTGTTACTAAATCTAAGTTTGATAACAAGTATGGAATCAGACACTCACTACCTGATGGTCTTAACCGTGCAACAGACATTCTCATTGGTGGCAAGACTGTTTTTGTTGCTGGTTACGGTGATGTTGGTAAAGGTGCTGCAGAAGCCATGCGTGGCCAAGGTGCAAGAGTTATTGTTAGCGAAGTTGATCCGATTTGTGCTTTGCAGGCAGCTATGGATGGTTATCAGGTAACCACCATCGATAAGGTTGTTGACAAGATTGACTTCTTTATCACCGGTACCGGTAACGCCGGAATTATTAGACCGGAACATGTTCTAAAGATGAAGCACCTGGCAGTTATTGCCAACATCGGTCACTTTGATAATGAGATTGACATGGAGGGCATTGCCCGCATCCCAGGTATCAAGAAGATTGAAGTTAAGCCTCAGGTTCACGAGTGGCAGCTTCCAGATGATAAGTCTGTGTTGATTCTCTCTGAAGGACGCTTGATGAACCTAGGTAACGCCACCGGGCACCCTAGCTTTGTGATGAGTACATCTTTCTCTAACCAGGTGTTAGCTCAGATTGAGCTATTCACTAAGCGTGACGAGTATCCAATTGGGGTTTATATCCTGCCTAAGCACCTAGATGAGAAGGTGGCTAGATTGCACCTTGATGCCCTAGGAGTTGAATTGACTGAACTATCTAAGGACCAAAGTAGGTATATTGGTGTCGAGCCTAATGGTCCTTTCAAACCGGACCACTACCGATACTAGGAAGAGCTAAGGAATGTCTAAACTTCTTATCGTTGAAGACGATGACGCTCTAAGAGAGCAGCTGGAGATTGGTCTTAGGACCCATGGTTTTGATGTTGCTTCAGTTGCAACTGGAACCGATGCGATTCCTGCTTTTGAAAAACTAAAGCCAGACCTAATCCTTTTGGATCTGATGCTGCCTGGTAAAAACGGTATTGAGATTTGTACTGAGATCAGAAAAACCTCTGGTGTTCCAATCATCATTTTGACTGCTAGAACAGACGATCAAGACATGATTCGTGGTCTTGAAGCAGGTGCTGATGACTATGTGACCAAGCCCTACCCAATCGAGGTTTTGGTTTCAAGAATTAAAGCTAGATTGCGTCCGCTAACTCGAGTTATTGAAAACCCGATTGTTAAGATCGGTTCAGTTGAGCTGGACACTCTAAGTCACGAAGTTCGTAAGGGGGAGAAGAAGATTGCTCTGACCCCGCTTGAATTCAAGTTGCTTCTAACTTTGGCTTCACACCCAAACGAGGTTTACACCCGTGAAATGCTTCTGGAACAGGTTTGGGAATACACCTACAAAGCTGACACCCGTCTAGTGAACGTTCACATTCAACGTCTGCGTTCAAAGATTGAAGATGATCAGGAAGATCCAAAGCTAGTCCTAACTGTTAGAGGTTGGGGTTACAAGGCTGGACCAGAGTAAATGATATTTAGCCGCACATATAAGGCGGCTCTAGGACTGTTCAGGTCTTCGCTGCAGATTAGAGCTCTGGTTTATACCGTTGCGCTTTCTGGAACCGCGCTCGTTATCTTGGGTGGTGTTCTAAGCGTTTCAATTGGTAACGGTCTTTTCAATACCAGAACCGAGCGTGCATTAGTTGAAAGCGAGAGAGCAAAGTTTACGGTTTCAAGACTTTTCAACGGGATGTCTCCATATAACACTTGGGCTTTAGATCAAACGATTCAGAATGTTGTTCCAGAACTTGAATCCATCGGTGTTTCACAAACTCGTTTAGTTGCTTTCTTGCACAGCAACAAACAACCAAACCCGTATGAGCTTTCGAATCCTCAATCTGCTGGACTAGACCTTTCGCTTATTACCGATAGTTTTAGAAACAAAGTTCGTTCACAGCCTGGACTTACTTCACAAACTGTTCAGATTAAAAAAGCTGGCGAAAGCGTTCCAGCTATTTTGATTGGTCAACCAATCACTCTGCCTGGTGGGCATCACTACGAGCTGTATTTGGTTTATGACATGATTAGCGAACAACAGAACCTAGCCTTTGTTCAAAGAACATTGGTCTTAGGTGGTCTTGTTACTTTGATGATCATTGGTTTCTTCTCATTCTTAGTTACCAGTTGGCTAGTCAAGCCTGTTCAAGAAGCCGCCATCACAAGTGAGTTGATTGCTAGCGGTGACTTGGGTAGAAGATTGCCGGTGAAGGGTACCGATGTGGTTGCTGTTCTGGCGACATCTTTCAATCACATGGCAGATTCACTTCAAGAGAAGATCAAAGACCTAAATAACATTTCAACCATGCAGCAGCGATTCGTGTCTGATGTTTCTCATGAACTTCGAACACCGCTAACTACCATGCGATTATCAGCAGATATTCTTTATGCCAAGCGTGATGACTTTGGTAACGATGAGAAGCGCTCAATTGAGATCATGCATGGCCAGATGAATCGCTTTGACAAGCTACTTGCCGACCTCCTTGAAATCTCTCGGTATGACGCTTCCAATGTTCAGAGAGAGTTTGAACTGCAAGATCTAAATGGTGTTGTTGGTACTGCTTTGGCCAGCATTCAGCAGTTTGCTGACAGCAAAGGTGTTTACCTAGATGCTGATGTTCCTAGTGGTGCTGTGAAATGTGAAATGGATGCCATCCGTATCGGAAGAATTCTCAACAACTTGCTAACCAACGCTATTGAACACAGCGAAGGCCGGCCAGTGAAGATTAGGGTTGCCCAGAATGATTCGGCGGTAGCAGTTAGCGTGACCGATAAAGGTATCGGTATGAATGAATCTGAGATTTCTCAGGTGTTCAATCGGTTCTGGCGAGCTGATCCATCAAGGAAGCGAACTACTGGTGGAACTGGTTTGGGTCTGGCTATTTCATTCGAAGATGCAACACTTCACAACGGGTTGCTTGAAGTAACAGCAGAGCCTGGTGTTGGTTCTTGCTTTAGATTAACTTTGCCTAAAGACAGCACCATAACCGAATTCGAATCACCGCTACCGCTTGCTGTTGAAAGAGCATAGTTTTCAACAAAAACTGTTTAGTTGAAACAATGTTCTAAATAACCTTCATAGTTATTTAGTGCTACTCGATTACTTATTACCTACACCCTGTGTTCTCTGTTTGAAAACTGGCTCGGCACTTTGTTCTTCTTGTGAAAGTGGGTTTGAACTTAGTCTTCATCCATTCAGACTTGATCAGATATCAGGCTTTAGCTTTACCTCCTATAACGATCAAAGTTCCAAGTTGGTTCAGAACATCAAAGAAACGAGTTACACAGCTCTAGTTCCATTTATGGCCAAATTCATGTTGCAGAACTGGCCATACCAAGAAGAAGTTACCTTGGTTCCAATTCCTTCATCGCCAACCAATTATCGTAAGCGTGGCTTCGATCACACATTGCTGTTGGCGAGAGCGTTAGCACGGGGGAACCAATCAATTTTGGTTAGCCAGATTCTCAAGTCATCCAGAGATAGGAAGGACCAAGTACTTCTAGGTCCTAAAGAAAGGGAAGATAACCTAAACGGGGCATTCAGGGTTAGGACTAACCTTCGAGTCCAGGGACCTCTGGTTCTCTTAGATGATGTTTTGACTACTGGGGCCACCATGAGAGCCGCTCATCAAGCTCTTACTGATATTGGGCTTGAAGCTCATGGATTCTGTGTATTTGCCCATGCTGGGCCTAGAAAGCCCTCTAAATAGGGCTCAAGTTTGGTCTTGCCTTTGCAGTCTAAGATGGAAGGGAATGACCACATAGCGTTTGGAGCTTACTTTGGCGTCAATTATCGACCGTTTACTTCGTGCCGGTGAAGGCAAGATTCTTGCCAAGCTTCGTTCAGTTGTTACTGCTGTTAACGGCCTAGAACAGGACTTCTCTGCTCTTAGCGACGAAGATTTACTTCACGAGACTGCTTTGCTCCGCGAGCGTTACGTTGCCGGTGAGACTCTGGATGATTTGCTTCCTGAAGCCTTCGCTGCTGTTCGTGAAGCGGCTAAGCGCACACTAGGTCAAAGACCTTACGATGTTCAGTTGATGGGTGGTGCAGCTCTGCACTTTGCCAACATTGCTGAAATGCGTACTGGTGAAGGTAAGACTCTGGTTGCAACCCTGCCTGCTTACTTGAACGCTATCGCCGGTCGCGGTGTTCACGTGATTACAACCAACGATTATCTTGCAAGTTACCAAGGTGAATTGATGGGCCGTGTTTACCGTGCCCTAGGTATGTCAACAGGAATCATAATTTCTGGCCAGAGCCCAGATGTTAGACGTGAGCAGTATCTGTGTGACATTACTTATGGAACTAACAACGAGTTTGGTTTTGATTATCTAAGAGACAACATGGCTCAATCTTCAGCTGAACTTGTTCAGCGCGAGCACTTCTTTGCAATCGTTGACGAGGTAGACTCCATCTTGATCGATGAGGCTAGAACACCTTTGATTATTTCTGGACCTTCATCTGGTGAAGCTAACCGTTGGTTTAACGAGTTTGCAAAGATCGCAGAAAAACTTCAGCCAGTAATTGACTATGAAATTGACGAGAAGAAGCGCACCGTAGGTATTTTGGAGCCAGGTATTTCTAAGGTTGAAGATTACCTAGGTATTTCTAACCTTTACGAGTCAGCTAACACTCCGCTGATTTCATTCTTGAACAACTCAATCAGAGCTAAGGCCCTGTTCAAGAAGGACAAAGACTATGTGGTTATGAACGGTGAAGTTCTTATCGTTGATGAGCACACCGGTCGTATTCTTGATGGCCGTCGTTACAACGAGGGTATTCACCAGGCTATTGAAGCTAAAGAAGGTGTTGCTGTTAAAGCTGAGAACCAGACTTTGGCAACAGTTACTTTGCAGAACTACTTCAGAATGTATAAAAAGCTTTCCGGTATGACTGGTACAGCAACAACTGAAGCTGCAGAATTCATGAGCACCTACAAGCTCGGTGTTGTTCCTATTCCAACTAACAAGCCAATGATTCGTATCGATCAGCCAGATCTTATTTACAAGAACGAGGCAGTGAAATTCGCGATGGTTGTTGAAGACATTGCTAAGCGTCACGAAACCGGTCAGCCTATCTTGGTTGGAACTACCAGCGTTGAAAAGAGCGAGTACCTTTCTAAGCTTTTAGCCAAGCGTGGAGTTAGACACGAGGTTCTAAACGCTAAGAACCATGCTCGTGAAGCTTCTATTGTTGCGCAGGCAGGTCGTTTGGGTGCGGTTACAGTAGCTACCAACATGGCTGGCCGTGGAACAGATATCATGCTCGGTGGTAACGCTGAGCACCTGGCTTATGAAGCTCTAGCTAAGAAGGGCTATGACTCTGTTGAAAAGCCTGAAGAGTATGAGGCTGCCTGGGCTAAGACTTATGCAGAAATCAAGGAGCAAGTTTCTCTAGAAGCCGAGAAGGTTGTAGCTGTTGGTGGTTTGTATGTTCTAGGAACTGAGCGTCACGAATCTCGTCGTATCGACAACCAGCTACGTGGTCGTTCAGGTCGTCAAGGTGATGCTGGTGAATCTCGTTTCTACCTATCACTAACTGATGACCTAATGAGATTGTTCAACTCAGGTGCTGCTGCAGCTCTGATGAACAGATCTAATGTTCCTGATGATATGGCTATCGAATCTGGAGTTGTGAGTAAGGCTATTGCTTCCGCTCAAGGTCAGGTTGAAGCTCGTAACGCTGAAATTCGTAAGAATGTTTTGAAGTATGACGATGTTCTAAACCGTCAACGTGAAGCCATCTACACGGACCGCCGTCACATCCTTGCCGGTGATGATCTAACCGGTCGTGTTGATGCTTTCCTTGTTGATGTGGTTACCGCAATTGTTGAATCAAACATTCACGATAACGCCGGTAGCGACTGGGATCTTCAAACTCTTTGGAATGACCTAAAGACTATCTACCCAATCGGCATTTCTATTGAAGAAGTACTCGCTGAGGCTGGTTCAAGATCTAAGTTGACTAGAGCTTGGTTGACTAAGGAAATCATCTCTGATGCACGTATTGCATATGCCAACCGCGCTAACTCTGTAGGTGAAGAAGCTATGCACGAACTTGAACGTCGTGTTGTTCTATCTGTTCTAGATAGAAAGTGGAGAGACCACTTGTATGAGATGGATTACCTGAAAGAAGGTATCGGTCTTCGTGCAATGGCTCAACGTGACCCTCTGGTTGAATACCAGCGTGAGGGATACAACATGTTCAACCAGATGATGGGTGCAATCAAGGAAGAATCCATTGGTTTCCTATTCAACCTGGATGTTCAAGTTGAATCTCAACCTCAGGCTGTTGCTCCAAGCAACCTAACCTTCTCAGCTCCAAGCGAATCTGGAGATACCGAGATCAAAGGTCCTGGAATCCAGAAGCCTAAGGCTGATGAGGGACCAGGTAGCGCTTTCTTCAAGAAGTAAAAGGCTTATAGCACCGCTAGGGTTTTAGCCCTCCAGCGGCCGTTATAGCCTTCTAAGCGGATGGCAACGGCTCTAGCTCTGCCTTGGTTGTGCACCACAACAACGCCCTCAATCACGCCATCTCTTGGGCTAAACGTGGTTATTTTCCCTATGGCAAGGTTGGGCCTAAGGATCTTGGCTTGGCTCTGTGCCCTGGCTCTAGATGCTTCTGTGGCCTTGAGTCTTAGTTGCTGATAAACACCGTCAGTGAGCCATCTAGCGCTATGTTCTATGTCTCTAATGCCAGCGATGGTCTCAATTACAGCTTGTGCTAAGAAGGCTAGAACAGGCTTGGGGTCTCCCAGGGAAGCACTCGAAGGGAATTGGAGACCGAAGTATTCATCTGAATCTATTGGGCTTGAAACTTTACGTTTTGCCCCAGTTTTTGATTGCGTTGCCATTGCTAAATAACTTCCCCCCGACATGACTAAAACACAAGATACACAATAAAAGACCATTCGCATAACTGGGAACACTACCTGTGGACAGATTGTTATCAATCCTTGCCCAATGGCCGAAACTATCCAAATGAACATTGAAGCTACCATAGAAGACCTTGAAGCCCAAGGATATTTCCAGTCCCTAACTAAACAGGTTTCTGCGAAACCAAAAGCAAAACTGATCCGAGTCTCGTACCTAAATCAGGAACAAAGTTCGGTGGTGCTTAGAGCCCCAATCGCTGGAAAGGATTTCGTTGCTGGCTTCACCCAGGACATGACCTGGTTGTTGATACCAGGTCGAAGCATTCACGCCATAACTCTTGAGGAAATAAAAGCTGAACTTAGTTGGACTCGGTCAACTCTTGAAGAGCTGCTCGAAGAAAAACTTATTGGAGTTCAATTGAAACTCAAGTTTCATTGGCCTAGTCCAGAAATAAATGGGGAACTTTCTGGAGTAGACCAAGGTTGGCTGAAGATAGGTAACCAGCAAGTATTTGTTTACTCAACAAAAAGTATTGCTGTGGAGAAACTCAGCGAACTGAAGAGAATTAGTGGAACATTGCTTGATGGCAATGTTGATGAGAAAGCGTAACCGCAAGGTCAAGCTTGCAAGCAGGATTGGTTCTAGAAGAAACCGATTATTGCTATTTTCCATATTCAGTCTTCTGATAGCTGCCGTTTGGGTTAGCGGGGTGGGCAATCAGAACCCAGGGGATCAGTACCTTATTGCAACAAGTGACCTAACCAGTTTCACCCAACTTAGTGAAGCTATTTCAACAACTGTTTCGGTTTCACTAGGTGATCAAAAACATAAATACATTCCTGCCGATAGCAAGATGACCTCATGGTTTATTTCAAAACCTGTAAGAGCTGGGGAGCTCATCCCGGTTTCAGCCGTCGTACCTGAAGTGCAATCCAGCTGTGTTGCCATGAAACTAAATCTAGGTATGAGCCTGAACAGCGGAATCCATAAAGGCGATCTCTTGAATGTTTGGGCCGCCGATTCAAGTGTTTCTAATGGCACTATTCCGGTTCAAATACTCACAGCATCCGAACTTCTCAATAGTGCAACCGCAACCGATGCACTTAGCCAAAATGTTCAAACCATTGAGCTTTGTGTTAGCCCCGCAGAAGTTCGATCAGTTGTGAATGCGATAGCTCAGAAGCAAGTCGTTATTGCGGTGCTAGCGCGATGAGCACAACGATGATCAGAAATAGACCGTCACATTTAGCTGTGGTAACCGAAAGTCATTCTGTTACTCCAGCTAAGACCATCTATCCACTGAACGTGATTGCTTGTTGGTCGGGATTAGGATCTCCTGGAGTGAGTACGTTGGCAATCAACCTGGCAACTGAGTTGGCACTAAGTGGGCAGAAGGTTCTTCTGGCTGACCTGAACACCTTGGCACCTTCCTTGGCTCTGCATTTGGGGCTAGTTGACACACCAGCAGGGTTATCTGCTTTGCTGCGATTAGCAGAACAAGGAAGACTCAGCTACCAAGAGTTTCAGAGGCTAACAGTAACCATCTCTCTGGGCAGGCAGGAACTTGTTTTGTTGCCTGGTTTAGCTAATCCAAATCGTTGGAGTGAAGTTAGCCCAGAGCGTCTAGAGAAACTACTTGAAGCTATTAAAGGCTTTGTGGATCATGTGATCCTGGATTTGCCAGTCGCAACAAGGTCTAGCAACTCTCTGATTCACCCTTCTATAGGGGAGGCGGATAGGGACTTTCTGCTTAGAGATGTTTTAGCCAAGGCAAGCAAGCTTATTGTTGTTTCGGGATGCGATCCGGTAGCCGCAAAGCGCTTTCTTGAAGCGTTGGATTACTTGCATGAGGTTGGTTCAACCGTGGAACCTTTGGTTGTTGTGAACAAATTTAGAACAAGTGCACTAGGACCAGATGCTAAAGCAGATTTGATTACTAGTTATGAACGTCTCGCCAGACTAAGAATTGATTGCTTTGTTCCTTACGAACCAGAGAATTTCGAGAAGAGTCTTAGAAATGGTTTACCGCTGACGCTACTCAAACGCTCTTCACCAGCTAGGAAAGCTATCGATGAGTTAGCCAAAATAGTTATGCTGACTTCGAGAAACGCACCGAGCGTGGCTAAACTTTCTTAGGTGTCCACACTTTCAGATCTAATGAAGCAACATGGTCAAGATCATGCTCCTGACATCGAATGGCTTCATGCTCTTGTTGCCGACTGGCAGGTTATTGCAGATCTGAGTTTCGCTGATCTTGTTCTCTGGATTCCAGATGGCAAAGGCGGGTTTATTGCTGCCGGTCACGCTAGACCTTCGAGTGCTGCAACAGTTTTCTATAGGGACATCACAGGTAAGCAAGTTGAAAAGGCTTGGGCCAACCTGGTTTCTGAAGCATACGCAACAGGTGAAATAGTCGAATACGGTCAACTAGATGAGTACCAAGGCGTTCCCGCGAGACTAAGTGCTATTCCTGTTTTTAGAAGATTGAACTTCAAAAGCGGTAAAGACATTACACCTTCACCTATAGCCGTTGTTACTAAACACACAAACCTGGTTGAAGCAGCAGCTCCTAATAAGACCAGAATAAATCTTGCTGGGTTGGGCGATAAGTTACTCGAGATGGTCACCTACGGTAGCTACCCAATGTTTTCGGAGCAGAGTGCACCTAGAAGAGGTGCACCTCGTGTGAACGACGGGCTTTTGCATTTGGATGCTCAGGGTGCTGTTGTGTTTTCGTCACCTAACGGTATTTCTGCTTTTCACAAACTAGGTGTTGAAGGTGAGATGGAAGGTCGACGTTTGGTTGACATCACAGATTCACTCAACAAAGGTAAACACAACATCGATGAGAACCTACCCATGGTGGTTTCAGGCAAGGTTGCCTGGCGAGCAGATATAGAAGGTGCTGGATCTGTTCAATCAGTTAGAGCCATACCTATCTATGACGGTGATGAACACACTGGAGCTATTTTGCTCTGCCGTGATGTGACAGAACTTAGACGTCAAGAACGAGAGCTGATCACTAAAGATGCAACCATTCGTGAGATTCACCACAGAGTGAAAAACAATCTCCAGACAGTTGCTTCTTTGCTTCGCATCCAGGGGCGTAGAAGTAAATCACCTGAAACCCTTGAAGCCCTATCTGATGCGGAGAGACGGGTGGCAGCCATTGCTGTTGTTCATGACTCACTGTCTGAAGGTTTAGCTCAGGACGTGAACTTTGATGAGGTTTTCGATCGAATCATCGCAATGGTTGCTGAATTAGCGGCTGCTTATAACGCTAGGGTCACTAACCTGCGTATAGGTAAGTTTGGAAGACTTCCTAGTGAAATAGCAACACCGCTGGCTGTTGTTCTAACTGAGATCGTTACCAATGCCTATGAGCATGGACTTGCAAACAAGACCGGTCACCTAACCGTGACAGCTTCGCGCAAAGCTAAAAAACTTATGATCAGCGTCGCTGACGATGGGGTGGGGCTAGCCGAAGATAGAGTTTTGGCTGGTCTTGGAACTCAGATTGTTAAGACACTTGTTGAAGGTGAACTTAGAGGCAAGATTGATTTCATTGCAGATAAGACTGCAGGAACAACTGTTTCGGTTGAGGTTCCGTTAGCTTAAGCCGAGCGGCGTGCACGAGCATACTTGCGCTTTAGCGACTTACGCTCATCTTCAGATAGACCGCCCCAAACACCATTGTCTTGGTTCTCTTTGATTGCATATTCAAGACAGTTTGTGGTTACTTTACATTCACGGCAAATGCTCTTGGCTTGCTCGATCTGTTCAACTGCAGGGCCAGTATTTCCCACTGGAAAGAACAGTTCTGGATCTTCTGTTCGGCAGCGAGCTTCTGTTAGCCATGGCAGTTCCATATATTCATGTTCCTTAGATCGAATCTGGAGTATTTACAGAGCAAATACGTAAATCGGGTCATTCTGAGTTTTTAGTTCGCGACCGCGACTAGACAATTTTCCCACAGCGAGCCTGGTTTGTAAATACCCCATTTAGGCTTGATGTTATGCCTAAGTTGAACGTTTCAAGGACCCTGAAGGGCCTAGCAATCGCCTATATTCTGGAAGCCGCATTTTTGTATGTGGCAACAGCCGTCATAATTTGGTCGATGATTTCAGGATCTGCTAAAGCATTACTAACAGATTCAGCTATGGCAGTTCTTACTGGTGGCGCAGCCATCTGGTTAACCCTGGCAGCTAAAGCAATAGTTAGAAATAAACGTTGGGCTAGAAGCGCAGGAGTTTTTTGGCAACTAATTCAGTTGACCATTGCAGGTGGAACTTTTGAAGCTAGCATTCCACTAGGACTTTTGATGGCAGTGCCATCTGTTGCAGTATTGCTGACACTATTCAATAAGCAAATAGTGGCAGCAACACTAGAAAACAGAGATTAAACCTCAAGCAATTTACGCAACATGGCAACGTGACCAGTGGCTTTCACGTTGTATAGAGCATGTTCGATCTTGCCGTTCTCACCAATAACGAAAGTTGAACGAAGCAAACCTTCATAGACCTTCCCATACATGCTCTTCTCACCAAAAGCACCATAAGCCTTGATGACCTTCATGTCAGGATCGCTTAGCATGTCGAACTTTAGACCCTCATCCTTGCGGAACTTGGTTAGCTTAGCTGGAAGATCTGGTGAGACGCCCAAAACAACATAGCCAGCCTTCTTCAGAACACTCATGTTCTCTTGGAAGTCACAGGCTTGCTTGGTGCACCCAGGGGTGGCTGCTGCTGGATAGAAGTAGACGATAACTTTCTTACCTTTGAATTCCGCCAAAGATACTAGCTTTTCGTCTTGGTTCTTTAGTTTGATTGCAGGGGCTTTAGAGCCGGTAGTTAGTGTTGTCATACCTCTAATTTAGCCAAACCCGCCTTAGCTTCAAACTTGGACTAAAAGGCATAAAACTGGTATTCTTGGGAATCGTTGCCTAAGGCAATGCGCTTCTAGCTCAATAGGCAGAGCAACTGACTCTTAATCAGTGGGTTCCGGGTTCGATTCCCGGGGAGCGCACGAACCCCGGTTCCTTCTCACGAGGACCGGGGTTTCTTGCAAAACGACTACCGAAAAGGGGAATCATGGTTACCGATTCATTTAATTCATCAATTTTTCTATTCATCTTGGCCATTGGTTTAGTAATTCAATTCTTTATTGCAAGAGCAGTTGCCAAGTTTGCAGCTAAGAAGGGCCTTGACTACCAGTTATTCTTCTGGCTTTCATTCCTAGTCAGTTGGGTAATCATGCTTATTGTTGCTGCGGCCAGTGCACCAAAGAATGTAACACCAGCTGCACCATCTGGATCCGACAATAACTAAATAAACTTTTAGCAAAGCCTCGGTTAGTCACACTGACCGGGGCTTTGCTCTATAGGCTCAACTCATGACCATTCCAGATGCATTCAAGGGCTACTTGGACAGTTCCGGAATTGTTTCGAGGCTGCCAGTCAAGCTTTCCAAAAAGATTGCTCTGGCTGACTGGGCTTTAACTTTGTTTGAACAAAATGTCGTTTACACTGAAAAAGAAGTAAACGAGATCATCGGAGAATACATTCTCGACTTCGCTCTGATTAGGAGGATGTTGGTGGATTCGTCCAAGTTGGAGAGAGATCCGTACGGAAAGGAATATCGGTTAGCAGTTCAAGCTAACTAGATGTATCGAATCTCACCATCGTCACGAACTCGAATAGTCATCGATTCCCTGTCTCCATTGACGAGTTTGACTAGGACATAAATTAGAGATAGCCCACCTGTGATAAGCGCCAGAAAAAGATGCAACGGGAAACTAAGTTTCTTGCGTTTCGACATCACTATTGTGTCATTGAAGTAACCCTCAACTTCCCAACCCCTTGATGTGAATTCCGCTACCTTTGCTGCTACAAGCGCATCGTGTTCAGACTTAGTAAGTTTCATAATCATGCCCTTCAGTTCAATCCGTTGAACTATGTGTTGAATTCCAACTGTATCTTTACCGACTGACCTAGAACTATTCCTTCAGGTTTACTCAAAGCAACCTTGATTGGGACTAGATAACCACCATCTTTAGGGAATAGAGAAGTCTTCTCAGTTGTTTTACCTATAGTCACCATGCAAGGAATAACACCCCACCCATAGGTGAGCATCTTGCTGATTTCTTTAATCTCTTGGGTCTCTTTATCTGGAACTTTGGCAAACATGAACGGGGCAGGGCCACGCCATTCGAAAGTTGTTGCTGTGAAGTCAAGTATCAGCACAGGGTTCCTCCGTTCAGCTGTATGTTCTTTTCATTTTAGGGATTGAGTTGCCTGTGAATGGCTTGCAGGATAGGGCGACTAGATACCGAGAGAGTTTTGCTCTAGATTAGTACTAATTGTTTAGGGAGCACAAATGTCAAAAATCACCAAAAAACTACTTTCCTTGAATGCCACTTTGGCCGTCATTTCGCTCGGGCTAGTTGCGGCTCCGGCTGCTCATGCAGCCGACCCGGTGGTCAGCAATGTTTTGAATGTTGATTTTACTAATGCCACTGTTAGTGGGAATAAAATCACCAATCCTGCTCCAGGAAAAATCGCCGATCTCACCATTAATGGTTCTCCAACTGGAGTGAATACTGCTGATGGATTGTCATTTCCAAATTCAGTAGCTGGTTCAGCTAATAGCTACCTGGTAGGTAACATCGGGAACACCACTTATATGTCAAAAGTAGAAGTTGAAATAACAGCCAAATTTCCTGACGATGGTTGTGCTAAAGGTTTCGGCGGATCGATGATTTTTGGTCTAGGTAATTCAAGCGGGTACGTCCCTTACAACATCTACAGACATTCAGGTTTTATTGGGTTCAACACCTTTAACTCAGATATTTATGGAATCGCACTTCCTGACACAACTAGCTATCACACATACAAATTTGTTATGGTTCCAAACACAGTTGCAGCGTCGCAGCAGGAAATTTGGGTAGACGGCGTCAAGCAGGCTTTGAGTTTTAGATCTAACGTATCCATCGGCGCAGCTTGTGGGACCCTGTCGGCAGCAGAGTCTGCCTCTGCTAGAGCACTAAGTTCACCCACCTACTCTGACGGCAGCTTCACTCTCATGACTCACCCGGTGAATCCTAACAACTGGACCACAACAGGGACATTAAAGAGTGCAAAGGTAACTACGACTAACACATACATAGCTCCAACAGCGCCGACAATTGGCTCAATTACATTTTCCAATGGACAACTTTCCGTTCCATTTACAGCGCCTACATCAAATGGTGGATCACCTATTACCGATTACAAATATTCAATAGATGGGGGAACAACCTGGGTAAGTGCGGGTACTGCAGTTTCGCCAGTGGTGATTAGCGGGCTAACTGGTGGTCAATCGTATTCAATTAAGTTGAAGGCAGTTAACTCGGTTGGTGATTCTGTTGCATCGGCGGCGGCCACCTCGGCTATTTTGCCAAAGACTATAGGTGTCCCAGGGGTCACCACAGTTTCTGCAGGAAATGGAAAGGTCACGGTTACGCCGACCGCTGGACCAACCGGTAACGCCCCGACCAGTTACACCATTACTGCTAACCCAGGTGGAGCAAGTTGCGTTGTAATAGTACCTGCTACAAGCTGTGAGATTACAGGCCTAACCAACAACACTTACTACACCTTTACAACCACCGCTACTAACGAGGCTGGAACAAGCGCTGCTTCGGAGGCAAAAGCACCAGTGGCACCATTTGATCCAAACGGTGATGTTGCTCCGACCGAAGGTGACGGTTCTACACCGGCCAAGAGTATTCCTAACACGGGTAAGTTTGTTCCAACCAATGATCCAAATTTCCAACTGTCTTGGAATAAAGCAACAGGAAAGCTTGTTTCTCAAGCAACTGGAATCTATACCGGATACATCGAAGGTAAGGTCACTTTCACAGTGAGTGGAACAACCTATACCTGTTCAACAGTTTTTGGCACTCTAAAAGCCATGCCTATGAAAACTGCGGCACAAAAGAAAGCTGCAATGAAACTAAAAACCTTCAAAGGAAATCAGTTCTGCGTTGATAAGAACAAGTTGGATTCAAAGACAACCGCTCCATCAGGGGGCATGACTAAAGCTAATTTCGTCAAGATTAAGGCTGTCAAGAAAACGGCAGCTGAATTGGCACAAGAAAAGAGCGCTTTGGCTGCACTGAAAAATTTCACTGGTGAGGTTCAGATTCAAATCACAAGATACCGTGCTTGGCCAACAACAATGATCAACTTCGGTGAACACACAGGTAAAGGTGGAAAAATTCCAACACTTATTAGAAACACTAAAGTTACCCTTTAGTTGTCTGAATAAAGAAAAGGTGCGACCCGTTTTGTGGGCCGCACCTTTTCTATTAAGTCTGCTTAGTCTTCGCCTATGTCTTCATTCCAAAGGGTTGGGTTAGCGATGATGAAATCACCCATGACTTTGATAAGTCCTGGATCGTTCATGACTGTTACTTCACAGCCGTGTTCTTGAACCCAGTCCTGCCCACCTTTAAAGTTGATGTCGTCGCCAACCAGGAGTTTGCCGATGTTGAACTGACGAATAAGACCTGAGCAATACCAGCAAGGGGAGAGGCTGGTAGCTAGGGTTACGTGTTTGTATGAACGCTGTCTGCCAGCGTTTCTAAATGCACTGGTTTCACCATGCATAGATGCGTCACCTTGTTGCACCCGAAGATTGTGACCGGATCCTAGAAGAGCTCCGTCTTTATCGAATAGTGCAGCACCGATAGGGATGCCACCTTCGGATAAACCTAAGTGAGCCTCGGCTATGGCCACCGCTAGCTTCTCTTCGTCTGTTGCGAAGATCTGACCAACTTTGAATTCCATAGCCGAGGCTCCTAGTTTTTAGGGTTTAGTTATTTCTTTGCTTCGCCTAGAACACTGCGAAGGATTGCGTATAGTCCACCTGCAAGCACGAAGCCAACAAGTGCTGCGATGTCACCGTAGTCGCCTGCTAGTGGGCCTTTGTATTCAACTTGGTTAGAGAAGAAGTAGATAGCCACTACGACAGAAACAACGAATGAGATGACTCCGGCATAGGTGTTCTTAGGAGCAAGCGCACGAGCACCAGCATCTTTGCCACCAGAGAGTAGACGCTCAACAAGAACGATTGCAATCCAAGGAGCAACCCAGTAAGCAACAACCAATAGGAAGTTCTCAAGTTGGTGACCTACGTCGCCATTAGTTACACCGAAGTATGCGGTGATTCCACCAGCAAGACCCGCAACTGCAACCATGATTGCACGACGAGTCTTGAAGCCAAGCTTTACGCCAAGGGCTAGGAATGACATTGCACCAGAGTAAACATTTAGCACGTTAGCTGAGATTGATCCGATTGCGATTGCAAGAAGAGTTACCTTAGCCAAAGCATCGTTACCAAGAGCATTGGTGAAGACGGAGGTTGGGTTAGGACCGAATACAACGAACTGTCCACCGTTAGCATCGCCAACTGCAGTCTCAATCAAGTTGAATGCAACTGCACCCAATGACATAAGAACAGTGGTGCTAAGGAAGTTTCCTAGACCAGCTGCTAGACCTAGACGAGTCTTGTTGGTGTTTGCAGGTAGGTAACGGGTGTAGTCAGAAGCGAATGGAGTCCAACCAGCGGTGTAACCATAAGCAGCACCAGCAGTTAGTGTGAAGCCAACCCATGAGAATCCGCTTACTGCACCGCTAGGTGTGAATGCGCCAGTGTGTGTGAACACAACGTAGGCAACAATCAACCAGACAACAGCTAGGAAGTAAGAGGTGTAACGCTCCCAAACCTGGATTAGGTTGTGACCTACGAACGCGATGGCTACCTGAGCGACGATCACGATAAGTAGAGCTAGAACTGCGTCACAGCCAAGAAGAGCTGATAGCGCTAGAGTTCCGGAAACAGTATTCACAGCGAACCAACCGATACCTGCAACAAGGAATGAAAGACCTGAAGGAACTAGGTTTCCAATCTTGCCGAAAGCGTTACGGCCAAGCACCATTTGAGGAAGTCCAGCTTCTGGACCCCAAGTGCTGAAAATACCGTGGGTGATACCTGCTAATGCGTTTCCGACTAGAACTGCAAGGATTGCCTGAAGGACGTTAAGTCCAAAGCCAATTCCTAGAGCGCCGACGAATACGGTTGCGAACTCAAGGTTCGGGGACGACCAAACTGTGAATAAATGCCACGGTTTGCCGTGACGTTCGCCCGATGGGATTGGGGCTACGTCGTTGGTTTCGATTGCACCTGCCGAAGCAGTGTTTTTAGTGTTAGTAGTCATAGGCAAGAGATTATTGGGAAAACCCTGTGAAAATGCGTACATTTGACCGTGGCAAACAAATCGTTAACAAACTTGAAACTTTAGTCACAAATCTTTCCCCAAAAGCTGTTCTTATTCACAGAAACGGTGGATAAGTCAGGCCAAAAGAGCCCTTCGGGGTTAACCTTGCCTTGCGATGATAGCCACAGCACCCAGAATTAGCCCCCAAACCGAGGGAACCGGACTGATTTTCAGTCAAGGTGAGGCTAACTGCTGGAAAGTTTATAAAGAGTCAGATCAGAGCCTGATCGGAACAGTTTCTCTGGGGGAATTCACCGAGAAAGGCCCAGGGGCTTTTCTAATTGTTGAGCAGGATGCTTTGGGGAGCATGGCTTGGTTGGCTGAAGCTATTCGCTGTGTTCTGGATTATGCGTTTGACCAGTTGAAGCTGACCAGAGTTTCAATTAGAACCTCCGTAGATAAGTTTTCACTTTTAGCGGCTTTGGAGGATCTAGGTTTTGTTGAGAAAGCAAAACTTGATGGCGGCAAGAAAGTTCGCTTAGTTTGTGATCGTTGGGATTACATCGAAGCTATCGCTCAGTCTTTGATGCTGGAGCATCTAGAAGATCGTGAGTGGAGTTTTGGTTTTGATAGCGGCAGAAGACGAGCTGGTCTATGTTCTTATTCAGATAAGAAAATAACGGTAAGTAAATACCTTTCTTTAGTGCACGACATCGATGATGTGAAGCAAACCATCCTGCATGAAATAGCTCATGCTCTAGCAGGACCTAAAGCAGGTCACGGTAAGAAGTGGTTAGCGACTGCTAAAAAGATTGGTTACCGTAATGAAACTTATACCGGTGAAGAGATAGCTGAAGCCTATGCTCCTTACCAAGGGCTTTGTCCTAATGGGCATAAGCATTATCGGTATCAAAAACCTAAGCGGTTATATAGTTGCAATATTTGTGCTTCTGGTTTCAACCAGAAATACATGATTGATTGGGCCGTTAGATCTAACTAATTGCAGACCAGATAAGAATCATGGTCACAACTGCGCCGGCGAAGAAGTTCAGCCAAATAAATCTGCGCCAACCTTTATTTGATTTCTCACATTGCGCATCAGAGATGTTCAGGTACGGAGCCAGGATAAATAGGTATGGAAGAGCTGCTATTGCTGCTACTGGTCCTGGAGCATCGGTGTTTAGAACCAGGATGCCAGCGGCAAAGTATGCAAGGAAAGCAAATCTAACTGTTGCTTTAGCGCCAATGACTGTTGCGATCGATGAAATGTTAGCTTCTCTGTCTGCAATGACATCTTGAACAGCTCCGAAAGCGTGAGATGCAATACCCCACAGAGCAAAAGCAAGGATGCAAGAAAGGGTTGATCTTGGGCTCATGTCTGTGTTGGTTAGAGCAAGCGCATAGACCATAGGTCCAAAGAAGTGTGATGACGAGGTAAGTGAATCAAGGAAAGGCTTCTCTTTGAAGCGAAGTTTAGGAGCGCTATAGGCAACCACAGTGAAAACAAACAGGGTTAGGTATAGAGCTGCTGTTTGGTTGGAAACGGAGTAAAGGTAAATAAGGAAAGGGATGCAGGAGAGCACTGAAGACCAGATGGTTAGCTTGTGGTACTTCTTACTTAGAAGTGCTCCTTCAATGCCACCTTTACGGGGGTTACGAAGATCGCTCTCATAGTCAAAGACATCGTTAATTCCATACATTAAAAGGTTGTAGGGAATCAGGAAGAAAAGTGTTCCTATTACTAGGGTTAGGTCAACTCGGTGAGTAATAAAGATGTAGGTAGCGGCAAATGGGTATGCAGTGTTAATCCAAGACACTGGCCTTGACGACCAGAACAGTTGCTTTAGAGCATTCATCTTTTAGTACCTGTCAACTTATTCCAGATGGTAGCAACCGCTAACACTGATACCACTGTATAGGCGAAGTCTTCTATTGGGGCTAAGCCTAAGAATGCTCCACTTAGCTTGCTTTGGTCATAGTCAACAATCTTTAGACCAATAATTACGTTATCGAAGATGGCTGTTGCGATAAGCATTGCAGCTAAAGTAATGGAAAGTATTTTCCATGGCATTCTTCTAACAAAGACATTCAGAACCACAAAAGCTATAAGAGTAAAAGTTAGGTTCAAAGCTAAATACAACATTTATTTCTTTCCCCAAACTCTTTTGAATACTATGTATAAACAAAGAGATGTGTAGTTCAAAAGGAATAGGAAGAATATTTCTTCAAGTGGTAATTCTGGTGCAACAATCAAACCGGTTAGGTGGGATGATTCGCCTCTAAAGAAAATACCTAATGCGATGCCAACCCCATCCCAAAGCAAGAAGAAAGCAAGCGGGATGAGGGTGGTTAGCAGTGCGGCTCTTCTATTTTGACTAAACGCAAGTTTGAACTTCCAATCCAAGAGCCCCATACCGCAGATTGAAAACAGCAACCCTAGAAGGTATAGGGCTGAGCCAAACATTAGTTCAGACCTTTCCAACCGTTTTCAGGAACAGGTTGGATTTCGTCTGGTGTTGGACCTGAAGACTTGTCATCGATTAGTCGCTTGTAAACAAGCTCCGCACCGATCAAACACATAGGTAAACCAATACCTGGGACTGAGTGGTGGCCTGCGTAATAAAGCCCTTTAACCTTCTTGCTCTGGTTCTTAGGTCTAAAGAAAGCTGACTGCCTCAAAGTATGCGCCATACCTAGGGCAGTTCCAGACCAAGCGTTCAGTTCTTCAACGAAGTTCTGTGGACCCATGGTTCTTCTAACCACGATGCGATCTTTGAGATCAGGAATCTTGCACCATTGCGCAATCTGATCAATAACTCTGTCCGCTTCAGCTTCGAATTCAGGATCACCTGCTCTACCGATTCCACCTTTACCAATAGACGGATCAGCAGCTGCTGGGACTAGAACGAAGAGGTTCTCGTAACCTTCAGGAGCCACCGAAGGGTCAGTCTTACTCGGAGCACAGATATAAAGGCTTGCAGGGTTAGCCACCTTGCTCTTACCATCAGCCTTTTTGAATACCTGAGCAAAGTTAGAAGCCCAGTCATCTGTGTATAGGAGAGTGTGGTGATCTAGGTTGTCAATCTTTCCTTTGACACCTAAATACAAAAGCAATGCTGAAGGACCAGGGATTCTCTTATCCCACCACTTTTGTGGAAGGGTTTGATATTTAGGTTCAAGTAATTTCGTTTCAACGAAGTGTAGGTCAGCATTAGCAACAACAACGTCTGCTGAATAGAAAGCGTCACCAACCTGAACACCTTTGGCAACGCCATCTTCAACTTGAATCTTGGTAACCGGTGAGTTGGTGTGTATTTCAACACCGTGAGCTTTAGCTAAACGTTCAACAGCTTCAATGATCTTGTATAGACCACCCTGAGGATAGAACACTCCAACATTCATGTCGATGTGAGTCATCAGGTGATACATGCTCGGAGTCTCGTAAGGAGATGCACCTAAGAACACTGCAGGGAAGTTTAGAACTTTGCGTAGTCTTTCATCTTTGACGTGCTTAGCTGAGAAGCCATAGAGAGATGACAGTAGGTGCTTGATGAAAGTCGCAGCTTTCTTCATGACATCAGGATGGGTGAAAGATTTAGCATTCTGGAAGTTTGTGTATAAGAAATGCTTGTTAGCAAGTAGATAGGTTTCTTCAGCGCTGTCTAAATACTTTTGAACCATCTTGGCGCTACCAGGCTCGTAAGCTTCGAACTCTTCAAGGTTCTTCTTTAGGCTTTCATGCATGAACATCGGCTCATCTTGACCTTCAAAGATGGTCCTATAAGCAGGATCGAGTCTGACTAGATCTAGCTCTTTATCTGCTGTTGTGCCCATCAGTTTGAAGAACTGATCGAAAGCATCTGGCATCAAATACCAGGATGGACCCATATCAAAGGTGAAGCCATCTTTCTCCCAGATATAAGCACGTCCGCCAACTTTTTCTCTAGCTTCAAAAAGCTTTACTTTCATGCCAGCTTTAGCTAGCAGTGCAGCTGTTGCAAGGCCCCCGATACCGCCACCGATTACTATCGCGCTTTTTTGAGTCATTATGGTTTGATTCCTATCCAGGCTTTGAAAAGTATTACTAGTTTGTGTAGATCGTTGACACGTATTCTGGTTCTAATTAGTTCTTCTGCAGGGGTCTTAGCTATCTTGTCATTCAGTGCAGTAAAGAGTAACTGTGCTGCAACCACTGCTCGACTTGAAGATTTAGGCAGTAGTGGAATCGTCTTTGCTGATAGTGCAAGGTCTTTATTGATGTCCTCAACAAGATACTTTTTTGTTTCTTCGTTGAAGGTATTCACATTTAGGTTAGGGAAGTATGAACGACCTAATTGTTCAAAATCAGCTGCAAGATCTCTTAGGAAGTTAACTTTTTGGAATGCAGCGCCTAAAGCTTGAGCACCTTTGGTTAGTGTTTGGATTTCACTAGGGCTATAACTTTTATCCAACATGAAAGCTTGCAAACACATGAGGCCAATTACTTCTGCTGAACCATAAACATACTTATCGAAAGATTTCTGATCATGTTTAGTCTGATGTAGATCCATTCGCATTGAATAGAAGAACGGTTCAACAATCTTTCGAGTGATACCTGTTTTTATGGCAGTTAAAGCAAAAGCATGAACCACAAGATTGGTTGAGAATCCGGTCTTCATGGCCTTATATGTTTCATTCTCCAGTTTGTCTAGTTCAGAAGAAAGGTTGAAACTACTTTCCCGACCTAAAGCTCCAGCGGCAGCACCGTCAACGATTTCATCGGCAACCCTCACGAGGGCATAGATGTTTTGAACGTGAGTTCTTATTGGTTTAGCTAAAAGGTTGGTAGCAAGCCCAAAGGAAGTCGAGTATGTCTTTATAACTTCAGCGCTGGAACGTATAGCAGCAGCGCTATAACGTTCAAGAGATTCTTGATCTAAAGAATTTTGGGTTTTAGGCACGAGTTAAGGCTATAACCAGTCTCGACGTTTGAATACCCAGTAAAGAATTCCTGAAATAGCCACAATCAGAGCACTTGAAGTGATAAATCCACCTTGGGTGTCAAAGCCAGGGTATGGAAGATTCTGGCCATAAAAGCCAGTGATAGCGGTTGGAACAGCAATGATGGCAGCCCAGCTGGTTACCTTTTTCATAATCAAGTTCATTTGGTTACCTTGAATTGTCAGGTTGGTTTCTAGCAGAGTCGTGACGAGGTCTCTAAGAGAATCAGTCCAATCGCCAACTCGCATGATGTGGTCATAAACATCCTGGAAGTATGGAGCCATGTGATCGCCTAGGAATTTTGATTCTCTTCGGACCAGCGGGTTTAGAACTTCACGCATCGGAATAGCAACGCGACGAAGTAGAACCAGGGCTTTTCTAAGCGCGTAACTTCTTTGCTGTATCAACCTGTTGTTTCTTTGAACCTCAAACATCAAAGTTTCAAGTTCTTCAAGTTCCATGTCTAACTCTTGAATGACATCGAAGTAGCTATCAACAACAACATCCAATAAACCCCAAAGTAAATAGTCAACTCCACCATCAGAAAGTTCAACGCTTTCATCCCAACGCTTAGTGACAGCACTCATGTCGAACTGATCTGTCGAGCGAATCGTAACGAGTCCTCGTTTGGTAACAAAAACAGACATTTCAACAGTGTTTAACTCTTTTGCTTTTTCGTTATATTCAGCGTGGTAGAGGTTGATAAACAAATGAGAATCGTAGTGATCTATCTTTGGCCTTTGCATTCCTTTGAAAGCATCTTCAACGGCTAACTCATGAAGATCAAGGGTTTCAGATAGGTGATGAAGTTCATCAGGGGTTGGTTCAACTAGGTCTAACCAAAAGACAGCACCCTTATCTTTAGATACTTTGCCTAGTTGCTCCAAAGGGAAGTCAACATCAGTCACTTTGCCTTTGCGGTAAATCCTAGATTTCAACATGTTTCAATGCTATCTAGGGAGTCTGGGGCTTATGGCTTAGCAGTTGTTCGCCTAAACTTAACAAATGGACAAAGATATGAAGCCAAGATCTCGGGTAGTTACCGATGGCATTGAACGCGCGGCTGCTAGGGGAATGCTTAGGGCTGTTGGTATGGGGGATGAAGACTGGGAGAAGCCACAAATTGGTGTTGCCTCATCTTGGAATGAAGTTACCCCCTGCAACCTATCTTTAGATCGTCTAGCTGATGCAGCTAAGCAGGGTGTTCACGCAGCTCACGGTTATCCACTTGAATTTGGCACAATATCTGTCTCTGATGGTATTTCTATGGGCCACGAAGGTATGCACTTCTCTTTAGTTTCTAGAGAGGTTATCGCTGACTCAGTTGAAACAGTTATGCAGGCAGAACGTCTAGACGGATCTGTTTTGCTTGCTGGTTGTGACAAGTCACTGCCAGGTATGTTGATGGCTGCAGCCAGATTAGATTTGGCATCGGTGTTTCTTTATGCCGGAACCATTGCACCAGGTTGGGTCAAACTAACTGATGGAACAGAAAAAGAAGTAACCATCATTGACGCTTTTGAAGCGGTTGGTGCTTGCAAGGCTGGAAAGATGAGCCTTGAAGATTTAGATCGTATTGAAAGAGCTATCTGTCCTGGTGAAGGTGCTTGTGGTGGAATGTATACCGCTAACACCATGGCTAGCGCTGCTGAAGCTTTAGGTATGTCACTTCCTGGTTCTGCTTCACCTCCTTCAGCGGATAGAAGAAGAGATAACTGGGCTCACCGTTCCGGTGAAGCAGTTGTGAACCTAATCGCTAAAGGTATTACTGCTAGAGATATTCTTACGAAGAAAGCATTTGAGAATGCTATTGCTGTGACTATGGCTTTCGGTGGTTCAACCAATGCTGTTCTGCATTTACTTGCCATCGCACGTGAAGCCGAGGTTGATCTCACTCTTGATGATTTCAACAAGATTGCAGATAAAGTTCCTCACCTAGGAGATCTAAAACCGTTCGGTCAGTTTGTTATGGCTGATGTTGATCGCGTTGGTGGAGTGCCTGTTGTTATGAAGGCACTTTTGGATGCAGGTCTAATTCACGGTGATGCACTCACTGTTACTGGTAAGACTGTTGCTGAAAACCTCGCAGGCATTAACCCGCCTGATCCTGACGGCAAAATCATCAGAGCTTTGAATAACCCAATTCACAAAACTGGTGGAATTGCAGTTTTGAAAGGTTCGATGGCTCCTGAGGGTGCTGTTGTTAAGACCGCTGGTTTCGATCTGGAAGAATTCACCGGTCCTGCTCGAGTATTTGAAAGAGAGGCTGCAGCTATGCAGGCTCTAACCGAAGGCAAGATTTCAGCTGGAGATGTAGTGGTTATCAGGTATGAAGGCCCTAAGGGTGGCCCTGGTATGCGTGAGATGCTTGCCATCACCGGTGCAATCAAAGGTGCAGGACTAGGTAAAGATGTATTACTCTTGACTGACGGACGATTCTCAGGCGGCACAACCGGCCTTTGCATCGGACACATAGCACCAGAGGCGACCGACGGAGGTCCGATTGCTCTGGTCCGCGATTCAGACTTGATTCGAGTTAACATCGCAGCTCGCACGCTCGAACTACTAGTTGAGCCAGAAGAGTTGGCAGCCCGCAGAGCCGCATGGGTGCCTTTAGAACCCCGCTACACCAGAGGTGTTTTGGCCAAGTATTCCAAGTTGGTTCATTCAGCAGCCGAAGGTGCATACTGCGGTTAATCCAAGGAAAGTTAGATGACTAACGAGATTTTGACAGGTGCTCAGGCGATTGTTCGCAGCTTAGAGCTACTAGGTGTGACAGATGTGTTTGGTCTGCCTGGTGGAGCTATCTTGCCTACCTACGATCCTCTAATGGATTCAACCAAGATCAGGCACATTCTTGTTCGTCACGAACAAGGTGCAGGTCACGCGGCTGAAGGATACGCGTCAGCTTCAGGAAAACTTGGTGTTTGTATTGCAACCTCAGGACCAGGTGCCACCAACCTAGTTACAGCTATCGCTGATGCACACATGGATTCTGTTCCACTTCTTGCTATCACCGGTCAGGTGAACAGCACATCTATTGGTACTGATGCTTTCCAAGAAGCAGACATCGTTGGTATCACTATGCCAATTACTAAGCACTCATTTCTAGTTACTAAAGCAGAAGACATTCCTGCAACTCTTGCTGCTGCTGTTCTGATTGCAACTACTGGTCGACCAGGGCCAGTTCTGGTTGACATCGCTAAAGATGCGCAGAATGCTAAAGCAGAATTTGTTTGGCCACCTAAGGTTGAACTTCCTGGTTATAAGCCAGTAACTAAGCCGCACGGTAAACAAGTTCAGGCTGCAGCACAAATGATTGCTGAATCTAAGCGTCCAGTTTTATATGTTGGTGGTGGAATCGTTCGAGCTAATGCCAGCCAAGAACTTCTAGAGCTAGCCAGAATTACTGGCGCACCTGTAGTAACAACGCTTATGGCTCGGGGTGCTTTCCCGGATTCAGATCCACAGAACCTAGGCATGCCTGGTATGCATGGAACTGTTCCTGCGGTTACTTCACTTCAGAAGAGCGATCTTTTGATTACCCTTGGTGCACGCTTTGATGACCGCGTTACCGGTCAAGTTAAAACTTTCGCTTCAAATGCAAAAGTTATTCATATTGACATTGATCCTGCTGAAATTGGCAAGATCAAGTTCGCAGATGTTCCTATCGTTGGTGACCTAAAGGAAGTTCTTCCTGAACTAAATGAAGAGCTGCGTAAAGAACTAGGTTCAAAGAAACTTGATCTAGCCGAGTGGTGGGTTTTCCTAAACGATCTTCGTAAGCGTTACCCACTTGGCTATACCGAACCTGAAGATGGCAAATTATCGCCACAGTTTGTTATTTCACGTATTGGTGAAATCAGTGGACCTGAAGCTATCTTCGCTGCCGGTGTTGGTCAACATCAGATGTGGTCAGCGCAGTTCATCAAATATGAGCGTCCTAATTCTTGGCTGAACTCTGGTGGTGCTGGAACTATGGGTTATTCAGTTCCTGCAGCTATGGGTGCAAAGGTTGCTCAACCTGAAAGATTGGTTTGGGCTATCGATGGCGATGGCTGTTTCCAGATGACCAACCAAGAACTAGCAACCTGCACCATCAATAACATTCCTATCAAAGTTGCAATCATCAACAACTCTTCTTTGGGAATGGTTAGACAGTGGCAAACACTGTTCTATAACTCTCGTTACTCAAACACCGATTTGAACACTGGAACAGACACCATGATGGTTCCAGATTTCGTGAAATTAGCTGAAGCATATGGTGCTTTGGGTATTCGTGTTGAAACTGAAGCTGAAGTTGATGCGGCTATTAAGTTGGCTATTGAAACCAACGACCGTCCGGTTGTTATCGACTTCATTGTTGGTCGCGATGCAATGGTTTGGCCTATGGTTCCTGCAGGTTTATCTAACGATGAGGTTCAGTTCGCTAGAGATTCAAGACCGGTTTGGGATGAAGGGGAGGAAGAGTAATGTCTCAGCACGTTCTATCCCTTCTAGTTGAAGACACCCCAGGTCTGCTAACCCGTGTTGCTGGTTTGTTTGCTCGTCGTGGCTTCAACATTGAATCTTTGGCCGTAGGTCAAACCGAGGTTCCAGGTTTTTCAAGAATCACCGTTGTTGTGAACGTTGAAGGAGCGCCTCTGGAGCAGGTAACCAAGCAGCTAAACAAGTTGATTAACGTAATCAAGGTTGTTGAGTTGGAGCCTGAAACAACCGTTGAACGAGATCACATGCTGATTAAGGTCAAAACAGATCCAGCTACCAGATCTCAAGTTCTAGAGGCGGTAACCTTATTCCGTGCCCGTGTCATCGACGTCGCGAGCGATGCATTGATTATTGAAATCACGGGCGAAACAGCGAAGTGTGAAGCTTTCCTCAGAGTCTTAGAACCTTTTGGCATCAAAGAACTTGTTCAATCAGGTGTTTTGGCTATGGGTCGCGGGTCTAAATCAATCACTGAAAAAGTTTTGAAGTAATTTAAACCAAATAACGAAAGAAAGAAGAATAAATTGGCAGAAATCTTTTATGACAAGGATGCAGACCTTTCTCTTATTCAGGGTAAGAAGGTAGCCGTAATTGGTTACGGTTCTCAGGGTCACGCTCACTCATTGAATCTGAAAGATTCAGGTGTTGATGTTGTCGTTGGTCTTCACGAAGAATCAAAGAGCAAAGCTAAAGCTGAAGAAGCAGGACTAAAGGTTCTTAGCGTTGCTGATGCTGCAGCTTGGGCTGATGTGATCATGATCTTGGCTCCGGACCCACGTCAAAGAGACATCTATGCAAACGAGATTGCACCTAACCTAACTGCAGGTAAGGCACTTGTCTTTGGTCACGGTTTCGCTATTCGCTACGGCCTAATCAAGCCTCCAACAGATGTTGATGTTTTCCTAGTTGCACCTAAGGGTCCAGGTCACATTGTTCGTCGTGAGTACGTTGACGGCAGAGGTGTTCCTAATCTTGTTGCTGTTGAACAGGATGCAACTGGAAATGCTTTGCAGCTAGCTCTTTCATATTCAAAAGCCATTGGTGGAACCAGAGCTGGAACCATCAAGACAACTTTCACTGAAGAAACAGAAACAGATCTTTTCGGTGAGCAAGCTGTTCTTTGTGGTGGAGCATCACAGTTGATTCAGTATGGTTTCGAAACTCTAACCGAAGCTGGTTACCAGCCTGAAGTTGCATACTTTGAAGTTCTTCACGAATTGAAGTTGATTGTTGACTTGATGTATGAAGGTGGTATCGCTAAGCAGCGTTGGTCAGTTTCAGACACAGCTGAATACGGTGACTACATCTCAGGTCCTAGAGTAATCAGTCCAGAAGTCAAAGAGAACATGCGTGCAGTTCTAACTGACATCCAGGATGGAACTTTCGCTAAGCGCTTCATCGCTGACCAGGATGCAGGTGCTCCAGAGTTCCTAGCTCTAAGAGCTAAGGGCGAAGCTCACCCAATTGAAGGTGTTGGTAGAACACTACGTAAGCTCTTCAGCTGGATCAAAAACTCAGATGACTATCAAGAGGGCAAGGCTGCTCGCTAGTCACCAAAGATAAAACCCCTACCAAGGTAGGGGTTTTATCTTAACCAGCCCCGTCCGGTAACAGTATCTGCTAGACTCATAAAAGGCGGGGGAAGTGCCTCCGGGAAATTAGGGGAATTGAAGAAAATAATTATTTCAATATTTGTAGCGACTTTACTTGGATGGTTATCTATATCATCCACGAATGCCGCAGAGGTAATAACTCCTGAGAGCTCAAATGTACCTACTTGCTCAGAATTTTATGCTCAAGGTGGGGTCGGCAGTCCGCTTAATTCTGACAATCCTTCTGGTGTGTGCTTAGAAACAAAGGTCCACTTCGGACCGTGGCACTTGGTGAAATTAGAAAAAACCGAAACCAATAGCCAGGATAATTTGCAGAGGGGTTTCACCGAGGATCAGACTGTTGCTCCTAGTGAATCCGATGCTCTGTGTAAAGAATTCATAGCTAAAGGCCATGCCGAAGGGGTACAGAATTACCTGGAAGCATGCGGGAATCCAACCTGGACTTTCGGCCCTTTGGAACTGACTCCGTCAGAACCCAAACCTAATCAACCGTAAAAGCCATAGATAGCCCCTGCTTCGGCAGGGGTTTATCTCTTAAAAGGTTCTTTGATAAACCTCTTCGATGATTCCTGAAGGGTATTGTTTTTCTTCGATAAGAGTGAAGTTGTTGTATGCGGAGTCGTCTAGGAATGCTTTTATGCCGTCTTCTAGATTTTCTGGGCAAACAAAAAGCTTCATGGTGTCTATGAGGTTTGCATCTATAAGTTGCTGAGCCACGTTAGCTCCACCCATAGCGAATACCTGTCCTGGGTGACGCATTTTGATTAGGTTCACTACTGGGGTTATGTCTCCACCAACAAAGTAGATGTTCTCAACATTGGCATTCTCATAGAGCTCTGGGATGTGGGTAAGAACATATGTGGGGAGGGGCCTTGGCCCTTCAATGCCGCTTTCTAACTCCCACTCAAAAGTTGCTCTACCCATCAAGATTGCGCTTGATGATGTGACTAGCTCGACATAGCCGTAGTCTTCTCCTGAAGCTAGGTATTTCTCAGCCCAGCTCATATCCCCGTTAGGGCCAGCCAGGTAGCCATCGGCTGAGATGGCTGCATAGAAGATCAGTTCGGTCACACATCAAGACTAGGTCAGGCTTTGGGTAGGATGGTCTTACGCTTCGCTGTTGCAGCCTAAAAATCACCCACTATTTTCGAGGACTAAACCTTGGCTAAACCTATTGTTCTTATCGCTGAAGAACTTTCACCTGCAACCGTGGAAGCCCTAGGACCTGACTTTGAGGTTCGTAACGTTGATGGCACTGACCGTCCTGCTCTTTTAGCAGCTCTGCAGAGCGCTAATGCAATTCTGGTTAGATCTGCAACTCAGGTTGACGCGGAAGCTATTGCTTCAGCACCTAATTTGAAAGTTATTGCTCGTGCAGGTGTTGGTTTAGACAATGTAGACATCAAAGCAGCAACCAATGCTGGTGTGATGGTGGTTAATGCTCCAACCTCTAACGTGATTTCAGCAGCAGAACTTGCTATCGGTCACATTTTCTCTCTAGCACGTTACATTCCTGATGCAAATGCTTCACTAAAAGCTGGCAAGTGGCAAAGATCAAAGTTCACCGGTGTTGAACTTTATGAGAAGACCATTGGCATTGTTGGTCTGGGTCGTATTGGAACTCTTGTCGCAGAAAGACTTAAAGGTTTTGGTGCAACCCTTATTGGTTATGACCCATATGTAACCCCTGTTCGTGCAGAACAGATTGGTGTTGAACTTGTTTCACTAGAGGATCTCATGAAAAGATCTGATTTCATCACTATTCACATTCCTAAGACGCCTGAAACAACAGGAATGATTTCAACAGCACAGTTTGCTATTGCTAAAGAGTCTTTGCGCATTGTTAATGCTTCTCGTGGAGGAATCATTGATGAAGCAGCACTCTATGAAGCTTTGAAGACTAAGCGTATTGCTGGTGCAGGTCTTGATGTGTTTGTGAACGAACCACCAACAGGTTCACCGCTGCTTGAATTAGAGAACATCGTTGTCACTCCTCACCTTGGTGCTTCAACTGATGAAGCTCAAGAAAAAGCAGGTATTGCTGTTGCTAAGAGTGTGAGGCTAGCCCTAGCTGGAGATCTTGTTCCTGATGCGGTTAACGTTGCCGGCGGTGTGATTGATTCATCTGTGAAGCCTGGCATTGCTCTTATGGAAAACATGGGGCAGTTACTCTTTGGAATTTCTGGCGGCAATGTGAAGGCTATCGATGTTGAGGTTCGCGGAGAGATCGCAGTTCATGATGTTTCTGTTCTAAAACTTGCTGGTCTAAAAGGTTTCTACCAGAATGCTGTTACTGAACAGGTTTCTTATGTGAATGCACCTTTGATGGCTGAGGCTAGGGGAGTTGAGGTCAACCTCTCGGTTAGTTCAAACAGTGAAGAATACAGAAATGTAACCTCAATCAAAGCAACTATGGCTGATGGTTCAACGGCATCTGTTTCTGGCACCGTTATTGGGCCTAAACTTCACCAAAAGATTGTAAACATCAACGGCTATGACGTTGAGTTAGCTATGGCTGAACATTTAGTGATGATGGTTTATGCAGACCGCCCAGGTATCGTTGCGGTTTACGGTAAAGCATTTGCAGAGAACAACATCAACATTGCGGCTATGCAGATTGCTAGAAACTCGAAAGGCGGTAAAGCCCTGTCGGTGATCACTGTTGATTCACCTGTTGCAGCAGAGGTGCTTGAAGAAGTTCGTATTGCTATCGATGCTGATGTCCTAAAGGCAATTGATCTAAGACTTGAGTAGGTTTTAGAGGCTTTCCTCGAAAGAGAGCTCTCGGCCAGATTCAACCCAGCCTTCCGTTCCTCCGGCTACAGAAACAACGTCGTAGCCTTGGGATTCTAGGAAGTTCGCTACAGTCAAAGACCTTCTCCCTGATTTGCAAATCACAAAAATTCGTGCACCGTCATCAAGCTTGTCTAGCTGGTTGGCAACCTCATTCATAGGAATGTGGTGGGCATTAGGAACGTGACCTTCCTCCCACTCAAAGTCCTCTCTAACATCAAGGACAAAGCCATTGTGCTCAATAGCGGTAGCAAGTTCATTTAGGGTCACTTCAATAGCCATGGCTCTAGTTTAAGCTCTTAGGTTATTCTTAGGGGTATGGAAACCATCAACAAACCTAAGACCCGTTTATCTCTAGCTATTGTCTTGAGCATGCTTCTGGTGGCAACACTAAGTTCCTGTGCTCCGGCTAAGTTAGATGTCTCTAACGTTTCAGCGATCATAGATACCCGAACTCCAGAAGAGTTCGCTAAGAGTCACATTGTTGGCGCTATCAACATCTCTTACGCAGCTGGTTCATATCTTGCCTACGCAAGTAGCTTGGCTCACAATGGTGTTTACTACGTTTACGGTGAAACAGCGGATGAAGCAGGGAATGCTAAGGCAGATATGGTGAGCCTGGGAATAAATCAGGTGACGAATTTGGGTAATTTTTCTGATGCGCAAAACGTGCTGCCGCTTGGTGTTACCAAATAGTGGATTCAGGTTATTGGGACGAAAAGTATTCAACCGAGGAGTTTGTTTACACAAAACTAGAGAACAGATTCGTCGTTGAATTCTGTTCGACTCTTCATGGAATAACTGCCATTGATCTAGCCGGTGGCGAAGGTCGAAACTCTGTTTACCTTGCTAAACGAGGTTGGCAAGTTGAGAACATAGATTTCTCACAGGTCGCTCTAGATAAATACATGCAGTTTGCAAAAGAAGAGAACGTTCAAGAGAAATGTTCTTTCAGCTGTGCTTCAGCGCTAGATTTTGTCCCTAAAGTTAGCCCAGTAGACCTTGGTGTTATTGCCTATTTGCAAATAAACCAAAAGGATCTCAAACAAGCAATTATTCGTCTTGCTTCAAACATCAAGCCAGGTGGTCACCTCTTCGGTGTTTGGCATTCAAGGGATAACCTAACCGGTGGCTTCGGGGGGCCGAGAGACCCAGAGGTTTTACCCGATGTGTCAACCATTACTGAAGCTCTTTTAGGCAGCAATCTTGAGATTAAGGTCCTTGAAAACCGGGATGGGCAGATTCAGACTAGGGAAGGGCTAAAGCCTTCTGTCACGTTAGTTTTGTTGGCTCAAGTAAAGTTGTAATAAAAGAGTCTGAAGGTTTCTAGTGTCTAAGCAAATCAATCTTGGTGTCATCGGTGGGGACGGTATTGGTCCTGAAGTTACTGCGCTTGCTTTAGAGGCGATGCAGTTAGCTACTCGTGGTTCTGGCGTTGAGTTTGTAACCACCGAATATGACCTTGGTGCTAGAAGATACCTGGCTAAAGGCGAAACACTAACTGATGAAGATTTAGCATCACTTGCAACCCACGATGCAATTCTGCTTGGAGCTATTGGTGACCCTAAAGTTCCTAGTGGTGTCTTAGAGCGTGGATTACTTCTCAAGCTCAGATTCAGTTTCGATCACTACATCAACCTGCGTCCAACCAAGCTATACCCAGGTGTTCAATCACCATTGGCTGAACCTGGCGAAATCGATTTCGTTGTTGTTCGTGAAGGAACCGAAGGTGCTTACGTTGGTAACGGTGGCGCAATCCGAGTTGGAACTGAAAACGAAATTGCCAACGAGACCTCAGTGAACACGAAGTTCGGCGTTGAAAGAGCTGTTCGCTACGCCTTTGAACTTGCAGCCAATCGAGAACGTAAGAAAGTGACTTTGGTTCATAAGCACAACGTGCTGGTCTCTGCTGGCTGGTTGTGGCAGCGAACCGTTGACGAAGTTTCTAAAGAATTCCCCACAGTCACCGTGGATTATCAGCACGTTGATGCTGCGACTATTTATATGGTTACTGACCCTCAGAGATTTGACGTTATTGTTACAGACAACCTTTTTGGTGACATCTTGACCGATTTAGCTGCCGCCATCGGTGGCGGTATCGGGCTTGCTGCCTCGGGAAACATCAACCCAACTGGCGCATTCCCTTCAATGTTTGAACCAGTTCACGGATCTGCACCGGACATTGCAGGTAAAGGTATTGCCGATCCAACCGCAGCAATTCTTTCAGCAGCAATGCTTTTAGATCACCTAGGTAATCCTGTTGCCGCAGCCCGTATTGAAAGAGCGGTTGCAAACGATTTGGCTTCCAGGGGAGAAACTAAGCGAACCACAACTGAGATAGCTCAGAGCATTTTCCAACAACTGTAGAGAAGAAGAGATGTCACAAGAATTCAAAGTAATCAAGTCAGACAATCCTGTTTCTGATGAAAAGCGTGAAGAGATTCTGAAAGCTCCTGCCTTTGGTGTGAACTTCACTGACCACCAGGTGATTATCGAGTGGACTAAAGAAGATGGTTGGCATAATGCCAGAGTTGAGCCATATGGTCCAATGCTTATGGATCCTGCGAGCGCTGTGTTGCACTATGGTCAAGAAATCTTTGAAGGCATCAAGGCATATCGTCACGAAGATGGATCTATTCACACCTTTAGACCGCACGCCAACGCGGCTAGATTACAAAAATCAGCTCACCGCATGGCCTTACCTGAATTACCTGCAGAGCTCTTTGTGGAAAGCCTTAGGGCACTTATCCAAATTGATGGTGCTTGGGTTCCAGAACCAGTAAACGAAAAGACCCTATACATCAGACCTTTTGAAATCGCGGCTGAAGCTTTCCTAGGGGTTAGAGCAGCTCAAAGAGCTGAATACCGAGTTATTGCAAGTCCAGTCGGTGCATACTTTGCTAACGGGATTAAGCCGGTAAACATCTGGATCGCTTTGGATTCAGCACGTGCTGGTCGCTATGGAACCGGTGAAGCTAAAACCGGTGGTAACTATGCGGCAAGCTTGCTAGCTCAGGGCGAAGGTTATGAGAATGGTTGTTCACAGGTTCTATTCCTAGATGCTGAATCACACACATACATCGAAGAGCTCGGTGGTATGAACGTGTTCTTTGTTTACAAAGACGGTCACGTTGTTACCCCTTCTTTGGATGGAACCATCCTGCACGGTATTACTAGAGATTCCATCATCCAGTTACTAAAAGATCGAAACATCACTATTGAAGAACGTGCTGTGACACTTGATGAAATCAGAGATGCATATAACTCTGGTGAGATTACAGAAATCTTTGCCTGTGGAACTGCAGCTGCAATCACACCTATCGGTCAGCTAAAGAGCAAGCTAGAAGTTATTGGCCCAGATAATGCTGAACCAGGCGAACTAACCCTTAGCATTCGTGAAGAACTAACCGGAATTCAGTATGGTCGTGTTCCAGATCGTCACAACTGGTTAGTGAAACTTAGCTAATGCGTATCGCTAAGTTTTCTTCTAACGACCGAATTGCCTGGGGTCTAGTGGATGGCCCAGAGCTAGTGGTCTTTAGAGGTCACCCTATCTATCAGGGTTACGAAACCTCAGGTGAGAGACTTCCCATAAAGGATGTTCAACTTCTTCCACCAATCCTGCCAACCAGCAAGGTTGTTTGTATTGGTAAGAACTATGCAGATCACGCTGCCGAAATGGGTGGGGAATTACCTAAGGAACCACTTATTTTCCTCAAGCCACTAACTTCAGTTATTGGGCCTAACGAAGCAATAGTTTTACCAAGTATTTCTGAACGCGTTGATTTCGAAGGTGAACTAGCGATTGTTGTGGGTCAGATAGCTAAAGATGTAAAGGCAGAGAATGCCCTCGACTACATCTGGGGATACACCATTGCCAATGATGTCACTGCAAGAGATATTCAAGACAAAGATGGTCAATGGACCAGGGCCAAAGGCTTTGACACTTTCTGCCCACTAGGACCTTGGGTTGAAACCGAGTTTGATCTTGATGGTCAGATCCTTGAAACCAGAGTTGATGGCGATGTCAAGCAGCATGCTTCCATTGACCTTTTGATTCACAAGGTCCCGAGAATCATCGAGCATGTCTCACAAGCCATGACACTACTACCAGGAGACATCATCCTCACAGGAACCCCAGCAGGTATTGGTCCGATAACTTCAGGTCAAAGGGTTGAAATAAGCATTGAAGGTATAGGAACTCTTACGAACCCTGTCGCCTAGACTTGACTAGTTATGACAAACCTAATTACTGCACCTTTCACTACTGCTTCTGGTAAAGACATCAAGGTCAGATTCTGTCCTTCTCCTACAGGAACACCTCACGTAGGGCTAGTTAGAACTGCTTTGTTTAACTGGGCTTATGCTCGTCACACCGGTGGAACCTTTGTTTTTCGCATTGAAGATACTGATGCTGAAAGAGATTCTGAAGAATCTTTCGAGATGATTCTCGATGGTCTTCGCTGGCTAGGTTTGAATTGGGATGAAGGTGTTGGGGTTGGTGGACCTAATGAGCCTTACCGTCAGTCTGAACGAACAGACATTTATCTTGATGTTATTGAGAAGCTAAAAGCTTCGGGTCACATCTATGAAAGCTTCCTAACCGGTGAAGAGATTGATAAGCGTAACAAAGCCAATGGTCGTGCAGTTCAGTTAGGTTATGACAATTCTGAACGAGAACTATCTGAAGAGGCTAAGGCTGCTTATAAAGCAGAAGGCAGGACACCAGCACTTCGTCTTCGTGTTCCAGATGTTGACATTACTTTTAATGACCTAGTTAGAGGAGAGATTACTTTCCCTGCTGGATCTTTCCCTGACTTTGTTGTGGTCAGACCTAATGGTCAGCCTCTATACACGCTAGTGAACCCGGTTGATGATGCACTTATGGGTATTACCCATGTGCTTAGGGGCGAAGATCTTCTTTCTTCAACTCCGCGTCAGATTGCACTTTATAACGCGATGTTTGAAGCAGGTATTACAAAGTTCATTCCACAGTTCGGTCATTTACCGTTTGTTATGGGTGAAGGTAATAAGAAACTTTCTAAGCGCGACCCTGAATCTAATCTTTTCCACCACAGAGACCGTGGTTTCATACCTGAAGGATTATTGAACTACCTAGCTCTACTGGGTTGGAGCATTAGTGCCGATAGAGATGTTTTCAGCCTTGAAGAAATGATTGCAGCTTTTGATGTTGCTAACGTGAATCCGAACCCGGCTCGTTTTGATCAGAAGAAGGCTGACGCAATTAATGCAAGCCATCTTCGATTGCTAACCCTTGATGATTTCACTTCAAGACTTATTCCTTATCTGCAAAGTGCTGGCGTTATTGGTTCAGAACCAACAGATACAGAACTTGCTATTTTGAAGCAGGCATCACCTTTGATTCAAGAAAGAATCGTGGTTCTTTCTGAGGCAGTTCCGATGTTGAGCTTCCTGTTTGTTTCAGCAGATCAGATTGTGGTTGAAGAGGATGCTAAAGCTGGATTGCCTGAGAACAGCGCGGAGATTACTTCAGCTGCTGTTGATGTGCTTGAAGGCATTTCTGAGGTCGACTTCCTAACTTCAAACATCCAAGCTGCACTAAACCAGAAGCTAATCGAAGAGATGGGGCAGAAGCCTAGAAATGCCTTTGGACCGCTTAGAACTGGTATTTCAGGGAAGAGAATTAGCCCGCCTTTGTTTGAATCTATGGAGATTCTGGGTAAGGAAGAGACCATTAAGCGCTTGAAGGCGTTTGCCCAGTTAGTTTAGTCACGGGTAGAATGGTAAATCGAGCCCTTAGGGCTCATTGGGATATGGTGTAATTGGCAACACGAGTGATTCTGGTTCATTTGTTCTAGGTTCGAGTCCTGGTATCCCAGCAAGAAACAGTCAGATCAGTTGATCTGACTGTTCTGCTTTAATAGGCACATGACCAAGTTGGAACGCCACGAGGCAGAGAAATACTTTGATTTAGTAACTCCTGCGCAGGCTAAAGTGCTCAAAGACCTTAGCGACAGACTGGTCAAGCTTGCTAAAGCGGAAGAGGAACTGATTATCAGTTACCAACTGCCAACAATTCGAGTGAAGGGGAAGAACTTCCTGGCTTTTGCGGGTTGGAAGGATTTCTATAGCATCTACCTGCTCAGTGGCCGCTTAGGGAAGGTAATCGAAGATGATCTAACCCAAGGTGAGCTAGATAAATCAACCATTAGATTTGGTTGGAATGAGAAAGTAACAGATAAGACACTTAAGTTACTTATAAGAGCTAAAACCCAAGAAATAATGCACAATAGTAAATAGCCAAGGCCTAGGGGGCAATTATGGAAACCAAGTTCAATAAATTCAACTCATACGCAAACATCGCTGCTTCTATTTGTGCAGTTAGCGGTGTTCTGTATATCTTTACTTTCGCACAAGTACTTTTTAGCGCTCAGCAAGATGCAACACACACGTTCGCTGTTTGGGCCATGATTGTTTCCTATAACGTAGCCGTAGTTTTTAGAACAATGTACAGAATGGGTAAGCCAAAAACATCTGAGCGTGCTTGGAAGACAATTCAGATAGCCAACATACTTGCTGCTTTGTTGCTGGTTCTAGAACTTGTATTCTTTTTCTCTTCTGGGCGGCACGAATTCGTGACCTTTGAAGACGCAAGAGTATTTATTTTGTTCCCCTTGTATTTGGTTCAGCAGATCATGAGATCAGTGGTTAGTAAAACTTACTAAAGCTCTATGCTTTCACCTGGTAGCAGATAGGTGAAGGTTCCACCTTTAGATTCAGTTATTGCTTTTACTCTGCCGTTATTTAGGGCATGACCAAAATCACTTAGCAAAGCATTGTGTGTGGCCATTGAATGCTTGTGATCTATAGCTGAAACAAAATCCATTACTTCACCTATTTTTAGCCAAGGCGCACTTGTTGGAACAGCAAGCATCAAAACTTCTTTATCTGGTTGCGTGAAAGAATCTCCAGGGTAATACAGCTTGTCATTTATTAGGACGCCTCTATTTTGGATCAGAGGATAGCTGTGATGAATTTCCGCATGAAGGTCACCAAATACCTCTATGGTGAAGGGTTCGGTGGTGTAGTGATCACCGTGATAAATCGAAGTTGTCTTATATCCTTCAAGTCTGTTGCAAACTTCAGGTGGTCCATAAATCATCGCTTCTGGACTGAATTCAAGGATTCTGTTGATTTGTTCTTCAAAACAGTGGTCATCATGAGCGTGGGTGATAACTATTGCCACCACATCAGTTAGGTTTTCCATCGGCTCTGAATAGGCACCGGGGTCCAAGACCAGCTTCTTACCTGCTTCTTCAAATACTAAACAGGCGTGCGTGTACTTAGTTATCTTCATACCTTTCAGAATACAAGGCATGGCAAACTAGGAAGGTACCCTTTAGGAGCTCAATAATGGCTGAACACGACCACATGGACCATAGTTCTATGGATCACTCAGCAATGGGTCACTCCTCAATGAATCACGAAAATCATGACGGTGATCATCAAGCCCACGACCCTAATCTTTTCAAAAAACAAATACTTCTTGCTCTTGCTCTAACCATCCCAGCTACCTATTTCTCTCCCACAGTTCAAATGCTTTTATGGTTTACTGCACTTTCATTTCCTGGCTCTAATTACTTTCCTGCACTAGCGGGTATTGCTCTGATGGCAACCTCTGGAAGAGTTTTCCTAAGTTCAGGTTGGAAAGAGATAAAGGCTAAGAGGCCGGGAATGATGGCTCTTATTGCTTTGGCTCTTTCAGTTTCGTTTGTCTACAGCCTCTATCTAACCCTTAGCCAATTAGTTGGCTTCAATTCCAGCGGCATGGATTTCTGGTGGGAGTTAGCTACCTTGATTCTTATCATGTTGATAGGTCACTGGTTGGAACTTTCAGCAGTTGGTTCCGCTAATGGCGCTCTAGGTGAACTGAAGGCTCTAATTCCAGATACGGCAGTGTTGCTGGTTGGTAAGAAGCACAAAGAAGTATCGGTTAGTGAAATAAACATCGGGGATAGGTTGGTAATCGCTCCTGGAGCTGTTATCCCAGTTGATGGTGTTGTTGTTGATGGTCAAGCCAAGGTGAATGAATCTATGCTGACTGGTGAATCAGCGCTGGTTGAAAAGTTTAAAGGTTCTCTTGTTTATGCGGGAACTAAAAACACTTTTGATGAGTCCCTGAAAGCAGGATCTTTAGTTATTGAGGCCACTGCAACCGGGCAAAACACTGCTTTCTCGCAGATAGTCCTATTGGTTGCTGAAGCACAAAAGACCAAATCAAATACCCAACGATTAGCTGACAAGGCAGCTGGCTGGTTGTTCTATGTTGCTTTGGGTTCAGCACTTGCAACGGCCATTTATTGGATCACCAATGGAACACAGAGTGCTGATTTTGTTCTTGAACGTGTGGTAACTGTTCTGGTTATTGCTTGCCCGCACGCCCTTGGATTAGCTATTCCTCTTGTAACGGCAATCACAACAGCAAAAGCAGCATCAAGTGGTCTATTGATTAGAAACAGATCAATGTTTGAACAGGCATCCAAATTACATGCCGTTCTCTTTGATAAGACTGGCACCCTAACCGAAGGTGTGCGCGGAGTTTTGAGTGTTCGTGTTGCCAACAAATCAAAACTTTATGACGAAGACAAGATACTTTCACTTGCTGCAGGTGTTGAAAGCGGCAGTGAACATTCGATAGCTAAAGCCATTTTGACTGCTGCGGATAAAAGAGGCTTGAAGTTACTAAAGCTAAAAGACTTCCAAGAGATTGCGGGTAATGGGGTTTCTGGAACTTTAGGTAAATACAGTGTTTTAGTTGGTTCTCCTGCTCTATTGGTTGAACGCAACATACGTATGGAAGTTGTTGATTTGGTTTGGTCAGATCAGGCAACAAGCAGTGGTCAAAGTGTCGTTTGCGTGGTTGTTGATGATGTTTTAGAGGGATTGTTAAAAGTTGGTGATGTCGTAAGAGACACTTCGGCTGAAGCAATTTATGAACTCAAAGCTCAACGAATCAGGGTTGGCATGATCACAGGTGATGCTCAAGGTGTTGCCAATTTTGTTGCTAAAGAACTAGCTGTTGATGAAGTATTCGCTGAAGCATTGCCGAATCAAAAAGCAGCAATTATCAAAAAGCTTCAAGAACACAAAGCGATGATTGGCTTTGTTGGAGATGGGGTGAATGATGCCCCAGCACTTGCCCAGGCCGATGTGAGTTTCGCGGTTGGAGCCGGAACAAATGTTGCCATCGAATCCGCCGGGATAGTTCTGATAAGTTCTGATCCGTTGGCTGTAGTTAGAGCAGTAAAGCTAAGTAAAAGAGTGCGGGCTAAGTCACTGCAAAACCTTTGGTGGGCTGCTGGTTATAACATTCTGGCAATACCTTTAGCGGCTGGAGTGTTTATGCCATTAGGTTTAGTTTTGACTCCTGCACTAGGAGCAGTATTGATGTCTCTATCAACATGGATTGTTGCCATTAATGCTCAAGCTTTGAGAAGGAACTGATGGCCACACTAGGAATAGTTATCAACCCAACCTCAGGCCGTGGCCGCGGTAAAGCCGATGGAAAACTGGCTAAAGAAGAATTCGCCAAGCATGGCATTGAATTAGTAGATCTTTCTGGGGAGAGCTTTCAAGATGCAAGTTTGAAAGCTAAGAAAGCAATCGATGACAAATCAGTTGAAGGTTTGATTGTTGTTGGTGGCGATGGCATGTTCCACCTAGGTGTTAACGCCACTGCTAAGACAGATATTCCTTTAGGTTTGATTGCTGCTGGAACAGGTAATGATTCAGCTAGAGCGCTGGGACTACCTATTCACGATGTGGTTGCTGGTGTTTCACATATAGTTTCTAAGCTAAAGGCGACACGTCTGGTTGACCTAATTGAATCTGAATCTAATTCCAGAAAGTTTTTCTCTTTTGGCGCGGTTAGTGCAGGTTTTGATGCTCTGGTAAATAAGAGAGCGAACATGTGGAATTGGATTACCGGTCCGATCAAATACCGTTTTGCTATGTATCGAGAGTTAGCATCATTCAAGCCAATTGACTACAGAGCTGTTATCGATGGTGTTGAAAGAATCTTTCAAGCTAACCTTTGCACTGTTGCTAATTCACCTAGCTATGGTGGTGGTCTATACATCACACCTGATGCTTCGGTTGATGATGGTGAATTTGATCTTTTTATCTTGAACTCAATTAGTCGTCTCGAGCTGATTAAGCTTTTCCCTTCGGTTTATGAAGGTAAGCATGTTACCCATCCGGCAGTTGAAATCATCAGAGCTAAGCAGGTTGTCTTAGATTCACCGGGCATGCCTGCTTATAGCGATGGTGAGCATGTTGGTGATTCACCGGTTGAATGTAAGGTGGCACCTAAGTCTCTTAGGGTTTTCGCCTAAATCTGGGCTAGTTTCAAACCATTTACTCTGGCATAATAGAGAAGTTGCTTTACGGCCCCATCGTTTAGCGGCCTAGGACGCTGCCCTCTCACGGCAGTAGCGCGGGTTCAAATCCCGCTGGGGTCACCATATTCCGCCTTCAAGAAGTAATTATTGAAGGCGGTTTGGCTTATTCGGCAGGTTAGGGTTTAACTGATGCAGTTATCAGATTTTCAACCAAAGCAGTTGCTGAGCCTAGCCAGTGGGCTAGTTGATCAGGTCACCTATGTTCCAAGCCTTCCTGAACCCGGCGGAGATGTTTTAGCCACCAAGACTTTCAGTCAGGTTGGCGGTGCTCTAAACCTTGAGGCAACAGCCACCAAATTAGGCCTAAAGTCCATTCACTGCACACCTATAGGTTCGGGTCCAAGAGCAGATGCAATCAAAGCAGCGATGGCAATTGAAGGTGTTGAAGCAAGAGGCGTTGAAGAATACAGTCACGGGGATTCTGGGCTTTGTATTACTCTGGTCGAACCTAATGGCCAGCGCAGTTTCATTACCCAGTCAGGGGCAGAAGGCCTTCGCTCTTTTGATGAGTTGAAGCAGTATGGATATTCGGAAGATAGCTGGCTAGTTATCTACGGTTACGAGCTTGTTTATCCAACCTCAAAAGATGCCTTCTCAGAACTATTCGCAAGTGGTCTAATCAAGAGCAAAATAGTTTTTGATCCAGGACCAACTACAGCTCACCTGAGCGAAGAATCTTTGAGCTGGATAGGTAAAAACGCAACTTTGATTTCATGTAATCAAAGTGAATATCAAAAACTTGCTCCACACGTCGGTCAAGATGTTTGGTTATTACTTCGTAAAGGTCCTGAAGGTGCAGAGCTTCATTTCAACAATGAGGTTGTTGCAAATGCTCCAGGTCGTAAAGTTTCGGTAGTTGATACTAACGGTGCAGGAGATATTCACACCGGTGCTTTCTTAGCTGCGTTAGCAGCTGGTAATTCACTTCAAGAGTCTTTGGAATTAGCCTGCCGAGCTGCAGAGTTCTCTATTCAGCATGAAGGTGGCTGTTCAGGTCCAACCTGGGATGAGCTTTTAGCTATTCGTTAGTTCTTAGCTCTCGTTATAAAAGACATCACAAGAATTGCCGTTACTGGAAGTAATGCAAATAGGTTCAAGCCTTGGAATGCAACCAGAGACAAGATAGTTCCCGCTAATGCCCCTCCTGTTGCTCCGCTTAGATTCATAAGTGAGTCGCTAAGGCCCTGAACGTTAGTCTTTTCCTCAGCTGGTAACGAGGATGCAAGTAGGGCAGAACCAGCAACAGTTGAAGCTGACCAACCTAAACCTAATAGCGCTAAACCTATGGTTACCATCCAGCGATCATCATGACCAAAACCTGCAAAAGCTAAAGCTGACAGATAAGTGAGTTGACCTGCGATTACCATCGGTTTCTTACCGAGTTTGTCTGCAAGGAAACCCATCACCGGTGATGCTGCATACATTCCTGCAATGTGAAGGCTAATGGTAAAGCCAACCACAACAACGTCATAACCCATGTCTTGCATATGGACCGGCGTCATACTCATCACAGAAACCATCACCATGTGTGAAAGTGCAATTGAGATAACTGCATATCTTGCAACCGGGTTTGCTTTCAAAGTTTCGATAGCCGATTTGATAGAAATCTTGTGTTTCGCTTTACCCGCATCGGCTTGAAGTTGTTGAGCATATTTGAGTGGATCTGGTTTTAGCCCAAACCAGAAAATTAGTGTTGAAGAGATTTGAGCTGCAACAGTGAAAACGAAAGGTCCAGTTAGGTGAGGTAATCCGAGTGCATGACCTAAAACTTCTCCAGGGCCAAAAAGGTTAGGGCCTGTAACAGCGCCAACGGTGGTTGCCCATACGACCAGTCCGATAGATCTTCCGGTTTTACCAGAAGAAGGTATGTCGGTTGCAGCAAATCTAGCTTGCAAAGATGTTGCTGAACCAGCACCTAGAAAGAAGATTCCAAGCAGCAGCACGGGGAAGATTCTTAGGTTGGCCGCTTCAATGACGGTTAGTGCACCGGTAATAGCTAAGGCGGCTCCTGTGGCTAGGGAGATTCTCCTGCCTTTGGCATAAGCCAGACGGGATAGGGGAATAGCCCAAATTGCTGCTCCCAGCGTTGAAAAAGTCGCTGCTGAACCAGCCCAAGCTTCAGAACCGCTCAAATCGCGGGCTAGCAGGGATCCAATCGAAAGGACAGAACCTAGTCCAAAACCGCCTAAAACCTGGCCTAAAGCCAGAATTCCTATAGTTCTGCGCTGGATTTGCTCGATATTCTTCACCCTGCCAATCTACGCCACGCTGGTAAACTTTAGTTTCAACCGCATTTTTGAGGTGTCTAAGATGACCGTAAAGCCCCTAACCCTAGCCGAAAAGGTTTGGAATGACCACTTGGTGGTCAAGGGAGAAGCTGGCGCGCCTGATTTGCTATACATCGACCTTCATTTAGTTCACGAGGTAACAAGCCCACAGGCTTTTGACGGGTTACGTCTAGCTGGGCGTCCGGTAAGAAGACCAGATCTAACTATTGCTACAGAAGATCACAACACCCCAACCATCGACATTGATAAGCCAATCGCTGATGTTACGAGCCGAACACAGATTGAAGCCCTAAGGCATAACGCTAAAGAGTTCGGTATTCGAATTCACTCGTTGGGGGACATCGACCAAGGTATCGTTCACGTCGTAGGACCACAACTAGGACTAACCATGCCTGGTATCACAGTGGTTTGTGGTGATTCACACACTTCAACTCATGGAGCTTTTGGTGCCTTGGCTATGGGTATTGGAACCAGCGAAGTTGAGCATGTTCTAGCAACCCAAACGCTACCTTTAAAGCCATTTAAAACAATGGCCATTAATGTTGAGGGAACCCTACGACCTGGTGTGACATCGAAAGATATCATCTTGGCGGTAATTGCCATGATTGGTACCGGTGGCGGCCAAGGATATGTTTTGGAATACCGTGGCTCAGCTATTAGAGCGCTATCCATGGAAGCTCGTATGACTATTTGCAATATGTCTATCGAAGCTGGTGCAAGAGCAGGAATGGTTGCACCAGACCAAATAACTTTTGATTACCTTAAAGGTAAAGCGCATGCACCTGAAGGTAAGGACTGGGATGAAGCAGTTGAATACTGGAAATCCCTTGTTACTGATGATGAAGCAGTGTTTGATAAAGAAGTTTTCTTGGATGCCAACACTTTGGAACCTTTTGTTACTTGGGGAACAAACCCAGGCCAAGGTGTTTCGCTAAATGATGTTGTTCCAAAGCCTGAAGACTACCTAGATGCTAACGACCAAGCTGCTGCCAGCAGAGCACTTGAATACATGGATCTAGTTCCTGGAACAAAGATGAAAGATATCAAGATAGACACTGTCTTCCTTGGTTCTTGCACCAACTCAAGAATTGAAGATCTTCGTGCAGCAGCTGCAATTATCAAGGGACACAAGAAGGCTGAAGGCTTACGCATGATGGTTGTCCCTGGTTCTGCTCGAGTTAGATTGCAGGCAGAGCAGGAGGGCTTAGACGTCATCTTCAAAGATTTCGGTGCTGAGTGGCGTTTTGCTGGTTGTTCAATGTGTTTGGGTATGAACCCAGACCAATTAGCTCCAGGGGAGCGAGCAGCATCGACTTCAAACCGTAACTTTGAAGGTCGTCAAGGCAAAGGGGCTAGAACCCATCTAGTTTCACCTTTGGTAGCTGCCGCAACTGCTATTCGTGGAACACTTTCATCGCCTTCAGATTTGGTGGGTAACTAATGGATAAGTTCACTACCTTTACTGGTGTTGCAGTTCCGCTAAGAAGAAGCAACGTTGATACAGATCAAATCATTCCTGCTGTTTATCTAAAGCGAATAACTAAAACAGGGTTCGAAGATGCATTGTTTGCCTCATGGAGGCAAGATCCAGAGTTTGTTCTAAATCAGGAAGCATACAAAAACGGTCAGGTTCTTGTTGCTGGAAGTGATTTTGGGACAGGATCATCAAGAGAGCATGCGGTTTGGGCGCTTAGAGATTACGGTTTCAAGGTTGTTCTATCACCTAAGTTTGCAGATATTTTTAGAGGGAACTCAGGTAAGCAGGGGTTAGTTACAGGTGTTATCAGCGAAGATGACACTGAAAGACTCTGGTCAGCTATAGAGGCTAATCCTGGGGTTGAAATCACGGTTGACTTGGGTGCTAGAAAAGCACATCTTGGGGATATCACCGTTAGTTTTGACATAGACGATTACACCAGATGGCGCTTGATGGAAGGTTTAGACGATATTGGTCTAACCCTGAAAAACGAAGAAGACATCACAGAGTTTGAGAAGAAGAGACCGGCTTGGATGCCCAAGACGTTACCAGCTAAGGGAAATAAATGAGTCAGATAACTGTTCAGGGTGGTAAACCACTGGTTGGACGTGTAGACGTTCGTGGTGCTAAAAACCTTGTTACTAAAGCGATGGTCGCAGCCCTATTGGGTGAGACTCCAAGCGAGCTGCGTGATGTTCCTAAGATCTCGGACGTTGAAGTTGTTCAGCAGTTACTACAACTGCACGGGGTAAAGATCGACTTTAGTGACGATGGTGTAATGAAGTTGGATCCAACAAACGTCAAATCTGCTCGCATGGTCGACATCGATGCTCACGCTGGTTCTTCACGTATCCCTATCTTGTTCTGTGGTCCACTACTTCACCAGTTAGGCGAAGCTTTCATCCCTGATCTTGGTGGCTGTCACATTGGTGATCGTCCAGTTGATTACCACTTCGAAGTTTTGAGAAACTTTGGTGCTGTTATCGAACAGTTGCCTAGTGGAACAAGACTTTCTGCACCTAAAGGTTTGCATGGTGCAAAGATTTCTTTGCCTTACCCTTCAGTTGGAGCTACCGAGCAGGTTCTGCTAACCGCAACAAAAGCTCAGGGTCTAACAGAACTTTCTGGTGCTGCAGTTGAACCCGAGATTATGGACCTCATCGCCATCTTGCAAAAGATGGGTGCAATTATTTCTGTTGATACCGACCGCGTAATTCGTATCGAAGGTGTTTCAACTCTGAACGGTTATTCACACAGAGCGCTGTTCGATAGAAACGAAGCTGCCAGTTGGGCTGCAGCTGCTTTAGCTACAGGTGGAGACATCGTGGTCGGAGGAGCAAGACAGCAGGAGATGACCACATTCCTGAATGTTTTCAGAAAGATTGGTGGAGCGTTCGAGATCTTGGATGATGGTATTCGTTTCCGTCACCCTGGTGGTCAACTACAACCGGTTGTAATCGAAACCGATGTTCACCCAGGCTTCATGACTGACTGGCAGCAACCTTTGGTGGTTGCAATGACTCAGGCAACTGGTTTTTCTATCGTTCACGAAACCGTTTATGAAAACAGATTTGGCTTTACTGATGCGCTAAATCAAATGGGTGCTCAAATTCAGATTTACCGTGAATGCTTGGGTGGTAACTCTTGTCGTTTTGGTCAAAGAAACTTTAATCACTCAGCAGTCATCTCGGGTCCTTCAAAGCTAAAGGGAGCAGATATTAGAGTTCCTGATCTTCGTGGAGGTTTCTCACATATGGTGGCAGCCCTTGCCGCTGAAGGAACCTCGAATGTTACTAACGTTCAACTTATTTCTCGTGGCTATGAGCACTTCCTAGACAAGCTAACTGCTCTTGGTGCGCAGTTCACCTACACCGAGTAATTAGATGGCAAGAAAATCAGCAGCTTCAATCAAGATGCCAGCACTCAAGCCGGGTGTTGAGATAACTTGGCAAACCAGATTATTGGCTAACATTCTTAGACCTTTCGTTAGATTGCTTTATAAAATCGAGGTCACTGGAACCGAGAACCTACCAAAAACTGGCGGTTATGTTTTAGCAGCAAACCACGTAACGACTTTGGATGCGCTTGCTGTTGCATACATGATGTATTTCAGATTGCACAGAGCACCACATTTCTTAGCCAAGGAAGGATTATTCAGAACACCTATCGTTGGCCCTGTTTTATTGGCTTGTGGTCAAATACCTGTATTTAGAAGCGGTCGCAACAACACAGACCCAATGCAATCTGCCTACGATGTTCTAAACGCAGGTCACATCATCGGCATTTTCCCTGAAGGAACGCTAACTCGTGAACCTAATCAATGGCCGATGAGGGCTAGAACTGGTGCAATCAGGTTGTCACTTGAAACCGGTGTTCCAATCATTCCGGTAGGGCAGTGGGGAACAGAAGCAGTTATGGAAACATATTCTTCAAAGATCAGACCAAAGCCTTGGCATAAAGTTCGTATTGTTATTGGTAAACCAATTTCTATGGACCCTTATAAAGATAAGAAGATGTCAACTGAAGACTTAGTTGAACTAAGTGACCAAGTTATGGTTGAAATAACCAACTTGGTGGAAGAGCTACGTGGTGAGAAAGCACCCGTAAAAAGATTTGTTCCTAGTGAACACGGATTACCTGAACACGGTAATTTCAAGAAGTTCCTAATTATCAAAGCAGAGAATGACCGCAGAGCAGCAGCTGGATTAGCGCCTCTTCCAGCTAGCGCTAAGGTCAAGCGCGGCAAGATTGTTACGAAAGGCTAAACGATGGCTAAGGTAGCGGTTATTGGTGCTGGATCCTGGGGAACCACATTCGCCAAGGTGTTAGCTGATGCTGGCAACGAGGTTATGTTGTGGTCCAG
>CANGBK010000004.1 GCA_947452235.1 Micrococcales bacterium | reverse complement strand
CAATGGTATCTAGGCAAAGTTGAGAAATTGCTTATTTGAGCTAGCAGTCGTAATCTATAACTCTTCGGGTTACGCCCTTAGGACGTTGGGGAAGACGCACCTAAGAAATCCCGGAGGTTTACCATGCGCCAGACTAAAGTCAGCACGACTTTGGTGATTCACGCCTGCCCTGAGGGCTCTATTGCGCGTGTTGAAGATCTTCTTGGAACAAGCCTTACTTGGAGTGAGCAATCCCTACTGAAGGGCACATTCACCACGCAAACCAGTTTGAGCCTGACCTGGCTTCAAGCTGAAGAACTCATCTCTAATCTGCATGGACTCTATGGCTTGTATCTCGATTTGATTCAAACAGGTCAAGAACGAGGAGTGCTATTTATGCTCGTGCCTGGTTTTGGAATCTATCGTGCTGAAACAAACCTTGCAGGGGAGATCCTTCTATCAGAAGATCGCATATGGGCAATCGTTCAAGAATCAAGCGGAAATCAAAGAGAACTTCAAAGACTATTCAGAATGGCCCTAGGCCAAAACTGGGATGACCTTTTAGAACCGTTTAGAGCTCAAAGGATAGATAGCAATGTTGTGTTGCTAAACAAAGCAGTTTAGTTATAGCTTCTGAAAGCAATTACAGCGTTGTGACCACCGAAACCAAATGAATTTGAGATAGCCAAGACGTTATCGCCTAGGGGTCTAGGCTCAGTAACAACATCAAGATCAATTACAGGGTCTCTGTCGAAGATGTTGATGGTTGGTGGGGCAGTCTTCTCGTGAAGAGCTAGAACTGTGAAGATAGCTTCGATAGCTCCAGCACCACCTAGAAGGTGACCGGTTGAAGACTTAGTTGCTGAAAGAGGAATGTTCTTTAGGTCATCGCCGAAAACTCTTAGCAGAGCTGTGTATTCTGCAATGTCACCAACCGGGGTGCTGGTTGCGTGTGCATTGATGTGACCAACATCTTTAGGTTCGGCATTAGCCATCTTCAGAGCACCAATAACTGCTCTAGCTGCAGCTGTTCCTTCAGGATCTGGAGCAGTGATGTGATGAGCGTCACTAGTTACATAGCCACCAGCAAGTTCTGCGTAAATCTTCGCGCCACGAGCAAGAGCGTGCTCTTCAGTTTCAAGAACTAGAGCACCAGCGCCTTCACCCATGACGAAGCCATCGCGGTTGATATCATAAGGGCGAGAGGCTTTTTCAGGCTCATCATTTCGCTTAGAAAGAGCATGCATAGAAGCGAAAGCTGCCATTGGGAGTGGGTGAATTGCTGCTTCACAACCTCCAGCAACAACAATGTCAATCTCGCCTGAACGTAGTCTTGTGATCGCGTTAGCGATGGCTTCGGTTCCTGAAGCACAAGCTGATACGGCTGTTCTAACGCCACCGCGAGCGGCGATATCCATACCGATAGCTGCCGCTGGACCGTTAGGCATAAGCATCGGAACAGTCATTGGGAGGACTCTACGAGGGCCTTTAGCGTTCAGGGTGTCGTATGCATCTAGGAGTGTCCAAACTCCGCCAATACCGGTTGCAAACTCAACTGCGAGGCGTTCTGGAACAAAGTCTGTGATGTTTGCATCAGCCCAAGCTTCGCGAGCTGCAATCAAAGCAAACTGGCTTGAAGGGTCTAGACGCTTGGTTTCCTGAAGGGTGAGAACCTCACTTGCAGGAACCTTAGCGGTACCAGCAAAGGTAACCGGTAGTTCATGTCTGGCAACCCATTCGTAATCCAAGGTTCTGATCCCCGATTTACCTTGGAGGAGGGCCTGCCAAGTTGAGTGCACGTCGCCACCGAGAGGCGACGTAGCGCCTAACCCGGTGACAACGATTTTTTGAGACAAGAGTTATTTAGTCCTGTGCTGCGGTGATGAAGTTAACTGCATCAGCCACGGTCAAAAGGTTGGCGACTTCCTCGTCTGGGATCTTAACGCCGAACTTTTCTTCTGCGTTAACAACGATGGTCATCATTGAGATTGAGTCGATGTCTAGGTCGTTGGTGAAAGACTTGTCCATCTTCACTGAATCAGTGTCGATACCGGTCTCTTCGTTTACGATCTCTGCAAGGCCTGCTAGGACCTGGTCTTGTGATAGTGCCATTGATTTCTCCTTGAGTTTTCTTCTTTGTTAAGTTTAGGGCAGAACTACTACTTGAGCCGCGAAGGCAAGGCCTGCTCCAAAGCCAATCTCTAGAGCCAAACCTCCTGATTTTACGGTTCCATCCTTCAAAAGCTGGTGCATAGCTAACGGAACGCTGGCTGCAGAAGTATTGCCCGTATTGATAATGTCTCTAGCAACGGCGACTGATTCAGGTAAGGCGAGTTGTTTCACCAGTTCATCGATGATTCTGATGTTTGCCTGGTGGGTAACTAGGGCGGCTAGGTCTTCTGCTTTGACGCCGGCAACTTCTAGCGCTTGCTTAGCAACCTTGACCATTTCCCAAACAGCCCATTTGAAGACGGTTAAACCGTCTTGTCGTAGGGTAGGCCAGGTTGACTCGCCATCTCTGAATTCAAGCAAGGATGAGGTCATGCTCACAGAAGACCAATGTGAGCCATCTGAACCCCAAACTGTCGGTGAAATGCCAGGAGTTTCTGATGGACCAACGATTGCGGCACCGGCTCCATCGGCAAGTAAGAATGAGATAGATCTGTCGGTCGGGTCAATGAAATCACTTAGCTTTTCGCCACCAACAACCAAAACATATTTAGCAACTCCTGAACGAACAAGAGCATCTGCTTGCGCGATTCCATAGCAGTAACCGGCGCATGCGGCAGAGATGTCAAAAGCAGGAGCTGGGTTCGCACCGATTAGATCTGCAAGCAAAGTTGCAGCTGAAGGTGTTTGGTAAGGGTGAGTAATAGTTGAGAAGATTACAGCCCCTATTTCTTGCGGTGTAATACCTGCACCTTTGATTGCTTCGTTTGAAGCCTCAACAGCCATGTCCATGAGTGATTGGTTCTTTGATGCACGTCGACGAGTAATGATTCCAGTGCGCTGTCTTATCCACTCATCACTTGAATCGATAGGACCTGCGATGTCATCGTTTGTAACAACTAGTTCTCCACGTGAAGCACCAAGAGCATATATTCTTGAGTACTTAACTGTTTGAAACTGATTCAAAGTTGGTTGACTCATTTAGCCCTCACTCGCGATTAGTGCTTTAGCTGCTTCAAGATCATCGGGTGACTTCAAAGCAACAATTTCAATGCCAGGCATTCCACGCTTAGCAAGACCAGAAAGAGTTCCAGCAGGGGAAAGTTCGATAACGCCGGTGACCCCAGTTGCAACCATGGCCTTCATGCAAAGATCCCAGCGAACTGAGTTTGCAACCTGACCAACCAGTAAGTTCAAAAATTCTGAACCAGAGGAAACGAGCTGTCCATTTTGATTTGACCAGAGGTTCATTTGGGGATCTTTTGGTGTGAGCGTTGAAACAAAGTCAGAAAGTTTAGAAACAGCAGGTTCCATAAATGAAGTGTGGAAAGCACCGGCAACACTCAACGGAATTACTTTGCTTCCTTGCGGTGGGTTTGTAACTAGTTCTTGAATCTTCGAAGAAAGACCTGCCGCAACTATCTGACCTGCGCCGTTGTAGTTTGCAGGTGAGAGACCAAGTTCAGTTAGCTTTGCAATGACTACTTCTTCTTCACCACCAAGAACAGCTGCCATCCCAGTTCCTGTTGTTGCCTTAGCAGCTTCAGCCATAACTTGTGCACGAAGGTTCACCAAAGTGATTGATTCAGATTCTGAAAGAACTCCCGAGATGTAGGTTGCGGCAACTTCACCAACAGAGTGGCCAGCGACTCCAGAGACAGAGGATATGTTGAGAAGATTTGCAGTTGCGATGCTCGCTGCAACAATCAAAGGTTGAGCGATTGCGGTGTCGCGAATTGTTTCTTCATCTGAAACTGTTCCGTGTTTGATCAGGTCAAGTGAAATAGTTTCAGCTAGGGATTCAATGTTGCTCTTGAATGAATCAATCTCTAACCAGCTATTTAGAAAACCTGGTTTCTGAGAACCCTGACCTGGACAAAGTAAAACAATCATGCTTTACGCGTCTCCGCCTGCACTGCCAGAAGTTCCAGCTGTGACATCAAGTAAGCGGTATTTATCAATTGCTTTTTGTGGAGCGTCAGGAGCAACGTCTCCACGTGAAGCAAGTTGTTCAAGGATGCGAACAACAATAGATGGACCATCAATCTTGAAGTGTCGTCTAGCAGCAGCTCTAGTGTCTGAGAAACCAAAACCATCAGCACCCAAAGTCGCATACTCACCTGGAATCCATTTACGGATCTGGTCCGGCACCTGGTGCATGTAGTCGCTAACACCCAGGAATGGACCAGGTTCGCCAGCAAGCTTGTTTGTAACGTAAGGTAGCGGTGCTGGCTCTGAAGGGAATAGGAACTTCTTCTCGTCGCAACTTAGAGCGTCTCTACGAAGTTCAGTCCAAGATGTGACAGACCAAATGTCTGCAGAGACATCCCAGTCTTCTTGCAGAAGCTTCTGTGCTTCGTAAGCCCAAGGCAGGGCAACACCAGAGGCAAGAATCTGAGCTTTCTTACCTGGGTGAGAGCTAGCGCTAACTCGGTAGATACCCTTTAGCAATCCTTCAACGTCTAGGTTCTCTGGTTCTGCAGGCTGGACGATTGGCTCGTTGTAAACAGTTAGGTAGTAAACAACGTTTGGATCTACGTGCTTACCTCCATACATTCTTTCCAGACCATCCTTGATGATGTGACCAATCTCATAACCGTAGGCAGGGTCATAGGTAATGACTCCAGTGTTGGTTGCCGCGATGATAGGTGAGTGGCCATCAGCGTGCTGTAGTCCTTCACCTGTAAGAGTCGTTCGACCTGCTGTTGCACCGATCATGAAACCACGTGATAGCTGATCAGTCGCTGCCCAGATTGAGTCGGCAGTTCTTTGGAAACCAAACATGGAATAGAACACATAGAACGGGATCATTGGTTGACCCTGAGTTGCATATGAAGTTGCTGCTGCAGTAAATGCTGCAACAGATCCAGCTTCGTTAATTCCTGTGTGAAGAATCTGTCCGTCGTTAGCTTCCTTATATGAAAGAAGTAATTCACGGTCAACGGATGTGTAGTGCTGACCTCTCGGGTTATAGATCTTTGCAGTAGGGAAGAAGGCATCCATACCGAAGGTTCGCGCCTCATCAGGAATGATTGGAACAATTCTTGGACCAAATTCTTTGGTTCGAAGAAGGTCTTTTAGCAATCTGACGAAAGCCATAGTGGTTGCAATTTCTTGAGTGCCTGAACCACCCTTAGCGATGTCATAAGTCTTTTCTTCAGGTAATTCAAAAGAAACATACTTGCTTCTACGTTCAGGAAGGTAACCACCGAGAGCTCTTCTTCTCTCGTGCATGTATTCAATCTCAGGAGTGTTAGCTGCTGGACGGAAATACGGAGGTTGATATGGATCAGCTTCTAGCTGTGCATCTGTAATAGGAATATGAAGATCATCTCTGAATGACTTCAAGTTCTCTAAGGTCAGCTTCTTCATCTGGTGAGTTGCGTTGCGACCTTCGAATGCTTTACCTAAACCGTAACCCTTAATGGTCTTAGCCAAGATCACCGTTGGCTGTCCCTTGTGAGCCAGAGCAGCTGCGTAGGCAGCGTAGACCTTCTTGTAGTCGTGACCACCGCGCTTTAGACCCCAGATTTGTTCATCGGTCATGTGCTCAACGAGTTTTGCAGTTCGTGGATCTCTTCCGAAGAAGTTCTCCCTGATGTATCCACCATCCATAGTCTTGTATGTCTGGTAATCACCATCCGGTGTGTTGTTCATTAGGTTCACTAGAGCGCCATCAGTGTCTGCTTTAAGAAGTGAATCCCATTCACGACCCCAAACAACTTTGATGACATTCCAACCTGCACCTCTGAAGAATGCTTCAAGTTCCTGCATGATTTTCCCGTTACCGCGAACAGGACCATCAAGTCTTTGCAGGTTACAGTTCACAACGAAAGTCAGATTGTCTAAACCATCGTTAGCGGCAAGTTGCAGTGCACCGCGTGATTCAACTTCATCAAGCTCGCCATCACCTAGGAAAGCCCAGACATGCTGCTCAGAAGTGTCCTTGAATCCACGACCCGAAAGGTAACGGTTGAACTGTGCTTGGTAGATCGCGTTGATTGGGCCAATACCCATAGACACGGTTGGGAACTGCCAGAAATCTGGCATCAAGCGTGGGTGAGGATATGAAGATAGCGAACCCGAAACGTGAGATTTCTCTTGACGGAAACCATTCAATTGTTCTTCGCTTAGGCGACCTTCAAGGAAAGCTCTTGCGTATGGACCAGGGCTTGCGTGACCTTGAATAAAGATTTGATCTCCACCAGAAATGTGATCTTGACCTTTGAAGAAGTGGTTGAAACCAATCTCATACAACGATGCAGATGATGCAAAAGTTGAGATGTGACCACCAACAGCAATACCTGGTCGCTGAGCACGGTGCACCAAGATAGCTGCGTTCCAACGCATCCAAGCGCGGTAAGTTCTTTCGATAGTTTCATCACCCGGGAATACAGGCTCTTCACTAGTTGGAATTGTGTTGATGTAATCAGTTACCGGATTAGTTGGAAGACCGAGGTGCAATTCGTTTGAACGCTTCAAAAGGTTCAACATAATTTCTCGTGCACGAGCTTTGCCGTGAACTCTAGTTAGAGCATCGAGTGATTCAATCCACTCTCTGGTCTCTTCTGGATCTTGGTCAAAAGAGTTGCTTAGGTAAGCGTCCTGGTTGTTCACGGACAACGAATCCTCGTTTCGGTTATTAGGACACCCAAGTTCATAGATGTAGAGCTAGATGTCAATAATCTGGTTTTTCGGCCCTGGTTAGGCACCTAATAAGTTTAGGCTTTTCTTCTCTAAGGGTTAGGCTTTTATAGAAAGAGCCATGAAGGAGAATATATGAGCATTTTGGTAGGGGATTTAGCCCCAGATTTCACTTTGACCAACCAATTTGGCGAAGCAGTGACCTTGTCTCAGTTCAGAGGTGAAAAGCCAGTTGTCATCGTTTTCTACCCTCTGTCTTTCTCGGGTATCTGCACCGGTGAACTATGTGAACTTAGAGACAATTTCGCTAATTTTGAGAACAAAAATGTCGAATTGTTGGCTATTTCAGTAGACAGCAAGTTCGTTCAGAAGCAATTTGCCGAGCAAGAGGGCTATAAGTTCTCTGTTTTGGCAGATTTCTGGCCTCACGGGCAGGTTGCCAAGGACTACGGGGTTTTCCTTGAAGACGCTGGAATTGCCAACCGAGCCACCTTCGTTATTGATAAAGAGGGTGTTTTGGTCAGCAAATTCGTGACCGCAGTTGGTCAACCAAGATCTTTAGATGAATACAATCGCGCTTTGGCTTCTTTAGGGCTCTAGCCTGTTGTATAGTTTTCTAGTTGCCTTTATGGCAATGAAGTGACGAAGAGGGCCTTTAGCTCAGTTGGTAGAGCGCCACGCTTACACCGTGGATGTCATCGGTTCGAGCCCGGTAGGGCCCACTTTTTCACAATTACCGCCTAGAGGCAGGTCATAGGCCTCGGCGGTAGGATTTGGCTATGGAATCTAGCCGTTATCAACCTCCAGTCAGGCACTCACTTTCTGATGAGGAGCTATCTGCACGGGTCAATCAGGCCACCGACTCTCACCAAGGGCTTGAGTCAGTTATGGAGCTCTTGGTCACCCAGGAGGCTCTTAGAGCCCAAGAGGATCAAGAACTTGCAGCCTGGGTAATGACCATGGAGTCAGAGGGTTCACAAGAATCAATTGCAGCTCTTGCCACATACCGTGGGCAACCTATTCCAGCACCTTTTTCTGAGCCGATTCAACCTGCGTACATTGCCGAGCCATTGCACAACGAGCAACCTGAGGTAACTCCAGAACCCGAGGCAGTTATTCAACAACCAGAAACTCCAGCAGCTGAACCTTTTAGTTGGTTTACAAAAACTGATGAAGTTGAAATCGTTGTTGAAGAATCAGTTATTGATGTACCTGTGGTTGATGAAACTCAACCTGAAGTTTTTGTTGATGAAGTGATCACCTCTGAAGAAGTTGACTTGGTTGAAGAACCCGAAACTGAACTTCACGTTGAAGGTGAAGAAACAGTAGACGAATTTGAACAACTGCTTGTTAGCGCTGCTGCGGAAGAAGAGTTAACTGCTCTTGAAGATTCACGAAAAGAAGAAACGGTAAGCACAAAGCCAAGTAATGTTCAGATTCCAACCGATGAACACAGGAACAGAAAACCTGTCTCTCAGCTTGGAGCTTGGCTAGGGTTGAGTGCAACCATTGTTCCAATGCTGCTTGCATATGTTTTGGTTGCAAGGGGGCTCTCGTTCACTACCGTTCTACTTGATCTTGGCGTTGGCTACCTAGTTGCAGGTTTACTTATCGCAGTTGCATCGTTAGCCGGAAAGAGAAGCGGACTTTCAACAGCAACTATTTCCAGAGCTGTGTTTGGCGTTTGGGGCAATGCAGCCCCGCTTACTCTGGTTCTAATCGCTCGAGTAATTCTTTCTGCTCTTGCAGTTTCAGCCTTCGCAATTCTTATGAATGGCGTTGAACCTAAGCTTCCTAGCTTTGAAACTTCGCTTGTTGCTCTTGGAGGTTTCAACATCACGGTTGGTCTAGTTGTCTGTCTTGCGTTGCTTGTTGCAGCATTCTTACTTGCACTCGTTAGAAAAGCTGCAGGAAGAATCTTGCAAGTCTTGGTGAGCCTTCTTGCTTTTGGGTTTATTTTTGAAGGATCAATTGGTGCTTCCCTTGCAATTCACAATTTGACTCCTGGTTCTTTAGCATTCTTCAGCAGAGCATCAATCGAGTCAATTGGTTTAGTGGTCTTAGTTGTCATCACGCTCTTTGTTTCACTGGCACCAAACTCCGCTAAAGCAATTCCTATGAAATACAAGGGTTCCAGAGTTTTCCTCCATGTTCTTGTTTCAAATTTCATTATTCCTTTTGCCGTTGCAACAGTTGCCACTGCTTGGTTTAGTTCATTGGTTGTCTATGACGTAGCAGGCGGGCCAGATGCAATAATCGTGAACCTCAAGTTAGCATTCAGCGCTCTGCCTATATGGGTCAGAGGCGCTGTTGGAAGTTCAATAGCCTTGTCGATTTTCTATATAGTTTCGATGTCACTTCGAACAGCTGCTCAGGATGTTCTGTCGTTATTTAGATTCAGAAGCAAGACCTGGGCTTTGGTTATCAGTCTTCTCCTCACCGTTTGTGCTTTGGTTCTGTTCAGTTTCCAGCCTGCTCGCCAAACCATCGACTATCTAGTTAACATGTTTGTGTTAGCTGCTGTGCTTTCAATTGCATGGATGGCAATGTTCGTTTCAGATGTTGCTCTACGTAAAATTGCTTACCATGAACTGTCATTGACTAGATCATATGGGTTCTATGGAAAGTTCAACGTGCTTTCATTCACAATCTGGGTTATCACTACTTCACTTGCTACCGCTTTGGTTCCAGTTGATCTTTTAGGTTTTGGTTTCACTGGATTCCTTTCTAGTTCGCTGGGACTAGCCGGTTCACAGATGTTTGGTTTGGCTATCAGCTTTGCCTTCGCGATCATTTTGACTCTCGCTGCCAGAATTCCTCAGATTAGAAAGCAAGAGCGCGAAGTTCTAGAAGTTGAATCTAGGCGAGAACAACTTAACGACATCTTTGTTGGCCAAGAGTAATGCAACTTTCAGGTTTACTTCTAGAACTAAATAAGCTTTGGCCCACCACATCCGCCGAAGACTGGGATCGTGTTGGTTTAGTAACAGGTAATAACACGCAAGAAGTTAAGCGTGTGCTCTTAACTGTTGATGTCACTGCCGAAGTTGTTGCGGAAGCTATTGAGGGCAAGTTTGATTTACTCCTAGCTCATCATCCTTTGCTTCTTAAAGGCATCAACACAGTTGCCGAAGACACTAGCAAGGGTGCTCTGCTAAGTTCGTTGATTAGAGCAGAGATTGCTCTTTACTCAGCACATACCAACGCCGATGTTCAAAAGTCAGGTACGAGCAACGTACTTTCCTCACTTATTGGATTAACTAAAGTACGACCTTTGGTTCCCAATGCAGATGGAACTGGAATAGGTGTTATTGGGGAACTAGATCAGGACATGTCTTTAGGTCAACTAGCTGGCAAACTCAATGCCGTTCTACCGGCAACTGCCAGTGGTGTTCGTGTTGCTGGTGAATACGACAGAGCTGTCTCTAAGATTGCTCTCTGTGCGGGTGCTGGGGATGCTTACCTGCAAACTGCTTTGGATTCTGGAGCAGATGTTTACATCACTTCTGATCTAAGACACCATCCAGCACAGGAGATACTAGAACAAGCAAAGGCAAGAGGAATTGATTTCTCTCTGGTTGACATTTCTCACTGGGCGGCGGAATTTGTTTGGTTAGAGCAAGCTAAAAAAGAACTAATGGCCAATATCTCTGGTCTGGAAGTAGTCATCAGTGAGATTAGAACTGACGTCTTTGATTTTCTTATGAATGTCCCGAGGGTATGAAATGAAACTAGATAAACCAGGTCAAGCAGCTTTACTAAAGCTTGGAGAGATTGATTTAGCTCTAGCTAAATTGAAGGCTGAACTGCTTCGCCAGATTGATTCGAAAGAGTTAGCTGATCTTCAGGAACAACTGACACTAAGTGCTGGCGAGCTACTCGCTGCCCGAACAGAAGCTGAGAACTTATCTTTGACTGTCAGAAGATCCGAGGAAGACATTCGTCTGGTTGATGAAAGACTTGCCAGAGACACAGAGCGGCTAAACACAACTAGTTCACCTAAAGATGCGCAGGCTATCGAGCGTGAGATTGAATCTCTGAAGAAGCGAATGTCTGATCTTGAAGACATTGAATTAGGTTTACTTGCTGAACTGGAAGCCAGTGAAAAAGTTCTAGCCCAAGCAACCTCAAAGAAGGAGTCAATCAACACTTCGCTAGTGAAGCTGCAAGACGAGATTCAAGCCAAGGTTGATGAACTAAAGAGCCAGGGTCGAAAACTAACCGCAGATAAAGCAGTTGTTGTTGAAAAGGTTTCTCAGGAAGTTCTTAGTCAATACGAGAAGCTAGCAACAAGACAGATTGCGGTTGGAACCGTTGATGACCGTGGCTGCACTGCTTGCCGTATGAACCTAACTGTTGGTGCACTCGATAACATCAAGTCACTACCTGAGGATGAACTTGCTATTTGCCCTGAATGTCAGGCTTTCATAGTTCGATGAATAATCCAGTAATTATCGAAGCTGATGGTGGCTCAAGAGGAAATCCCGGATCTGCAGGCTCTGGCGCAATTCTTATAGATTCTGTAACCGGAGCAGTGCTCGGTGAAATCGCTCTATACATCGGTGTTGCAACAAACAACGTTGCTGAGTATCGAGCTGTTCTTGCAGCAATTGAATTGGCTAATGAAATTGCTCCTGAGGTGAGACTCCATGTTCGCATGGATAGCAAGCTCGTCGTTGAACAAATGTCAGGTCGTTGGAAGATCAAACATGACTCAATGAGTGAACTCTCAGTTTTAGTTGCTAAAGCCATTGGTAATCGGCAAGTTGATTTCGAATGGATTCCTCGTGAGCAGAACACGAGAGCTGACGCTCTAGCCAATGAAGCAATGGACGCTGAAACGAGTGTGGTTCGTAAGTTCGTTTCTTCAAATGACACACAGTCGATATCAGTTATCTCAACAGGTGAATCTGCTTCCACTCTTGAATACAACTCAACTCTGCCTAGTTCAGTCAGAGCGCCTAAGAACGTCAAATCTCCGCTAACAACCTTGATTTTGGTACGTCACGGTCGAACTGCTCTAACGGAATCTCATCGCCTGTCAGGGCGTGGCGGTGAAGATCCTCAGTTATCCGAGCTTGGGATTTTGGACGCAAGTAATGTTGCTGCAGAACTTCTGAAAGTTGGCGTAACTGGCTTCCTATCGAGTGTTGAAGCAGCTTCAGTAATTGTTAGTTCACCAATTAGGCGAACTAGAGAAACAGCGGAGATCATTGGAAAGCAACTCGGCTTGCCTGTTGAAGTTGAACAGGACATCGCTGAGATTAGTTTCGGTGAATGGGATGGTCATACCAACGCTCAAGTTCAGCAGAAGTGGCCAGAACAATTTGAGGCTTGGAAAGGTGACATAAGAATTGCACCTCCCGGCGGCGGTGAATCACTCGAAGAATTCGACAAGCGCGTCCAAGAAGGTCGTAAGAGAATTCTTAGTAAGTATGCAGGTCAAACTGTCATTGTTGTTTCTCACGTGATGCCCATAAGAGGGTTCATCAAGACTGCCTTTGCTTCCGATTGGCCTTCATACTGGAGAATCTCAGTTGCGCCTTGCTCCATGAGCGTATTGCGTTTCTGGGGCGAAGAAGCAGCAGAGGTTACCTGCACCAACTACTGTGGTCATCAATAGCTCTTTATAAACCCTTCGGTTTAGGTTAACCTTGAACTTGGAAGGGTCGGCTAGACGGTCGCGGCAGGTAAAACTGACGAGGAACGTCCGGGCTCCTCAGAGCGAAGCGGTGGGTAATACCCACTCGGTGTAAACCGCAAGATAGTGCAACAGAAAGTAAACCGCCAGGCAACTGGTAAGGGTGAAACGGTGGTGTAAGAGACCACCAGTGTTTTAGGCAACTAAGACAGCTATGTAAACCTCGCTTGGAGCAAGGTCAGATAGAAGACGTTTGAGAGCTGCTCGCTCGAGTCTTCGGGTAGACCGCTTGAGGGCATTGGTAACAATGTCGCTAGATAGATGACCGTCACCGTAGGGGACAGAACCCGGCGTATCGGCCGACCCATCCAACTTCTTTAGTCGACTGTGTGCTTCTTAGCCCAGTAGGCAGCACCAAGAATTCCGGCGCTGTTTCTGTTTTCAGCAGGAATTATGGCTGTCTTGAGTTTGAGTAACGGTAAGAACGATTCATGTTCCTTAGAGATTCCGCCACCAACAATAAAAAGATCAGGGGACAGGAGTGCCTCAAGAGTTGAGTAATACTTCTGGAGGCGCTTAGCCCACTGGTTGAAGGTTAAACCTTCGCGTTCCTTGGCTGAGTATGCAGCCATTGATTCGTAATCAACTCCATCAATTTGAAGGTGGCCTAGCTCAGCATTTGGAATTAGCTTTCCGTTATGAATTAGGGCTGTTCCAATTCCTGTTCCTAAAGTAGTCAAAACGACTAAGCCCTTTACATTCTTTGCAGCACCGTATTTGGCTTCAGCCAGACCAGCTGCGTCTGCATCATTTAGAACGTGCACCGTTCTTTTTAATTCCTTCTCAAATAGGTGATCCGCATCTAAACCAATCCACTCTTTTGAAACATTGGCCGCAGACATAGTCACACCGTTTTTGACGACCGATGGAAAGCAAATTCCAACAGGCAAACCTTCTGCGTTAGGTAGTTGACTGATCAGTTCTTTAAGTGTTTCGGCAACGCCGTGAGGAGTTCCACCTTTTGGAGTCTCGAATCGGAGACGTTCCGAAAGAAGCTTTCCCTTCTTAACATCAACCAGTGCGCCTTTTATACCGGTTCCACCGATGTCTATTCCAATTGCACGTTTGCTCATATCTGCTCCTTAGGCCAACGTAAGTATCTCTGCACCGGTTTCGGTGATAACGATAGTGTGTTCAAACTGGGCTGTGATGCTGTGATCTTTAGTGGCAACTGTCCAACCATCCGGCCACATGGTCCACTGGTGGGTTCCAAGTGTAAGCATCGGTTCAATAGTGAAGACCATGCCAACTTCCATAATGTCTCCATACATCGGAGCTGAATCATAATGCGGGATGATTAGACCGCTGTGAAAACTCTCACCAATTCCATGACCTGTGAAATCTTTTACAACACCATAGTTGAATCGTTTTGCATATGCTTCAATGGTTCGACCAATAAGGTTCACCGCTCTACCCGGAGCGCAAGCAGCGATACCTCTAGCTAGCGCTTCTCTGGTTCGATCCACCAGTAACTTAACTTCTTCTTTAACATCGCCAACTAGGAATGTTTGGTTGCTATCACCATGGAAACCGTCAAGGTATGCGGTGATGTCGATGTTGATGATGTCACCATCTTCTAGGACAGTGTTATCGGGTATGCCATGACAGATGATCTCGTTTATCGAAGAACATATTGATTTTGGATATCCTCGATAGCCAAGGGTTGATGGGTATGCCCCATTGTCTATAAGAAACTTGTGGGCTATCTTGTCCAGCTCATCTGTAGTGATGCCAGGAACAGCATTTCTACCAACCAGTTCAATGGCTTGGGCTGCCAGCTTTCCAGACTTTCTGATTTTCTCTATCTGCTCTGGAGTTTTAACATCACCTTTAGTCCAAGGTGTTGGAGCCGCTTTACCTACGTATTCGGGTCTTGCAATACTCTGAGGAACTTGAAGTGCAGGGGAGACAATTCCAGGTGTTAGGTAACCGGTTTTACTGTCTCTAGGCATGGTTAGAGTCTATTTTGAGAGTGCTAGTAGGCTCTTGAATGAAACGCGTCAGGAGTTCATCATCGAAGAGCAAGAGTACTGGTTTAACACTAAAACCGGTCAAGTTGAAGAGGGCAAACAGAGCCTAGCTTTCTATCGCATCGGCCCGTTCAAGACTAGAGCTGAAGCGGAGCTCGCTTTAGAAACTCTGGCTAAGAGATCTGAAGATTGGCAAGAGGAACAAGAAAACGACTAGTCGTGTGAATTCTCAGGGCCAGGGAAGCTTCCTGTTGAAACTTCATTGCGGTACTCAGTTGCAGCACTAAGTAGGGTTTGCCTTAGGTTTGCATACTGTTTCACAAACTTACGTGGCTTACCTGGATAAAGCCCTGCAAAGTCTGTCCAAACAAGAATTTGACCATCAGTTCCACTACCTGCGCCAATACCGATAGTAGGAATGCTCAGCATCCCAGTTAGTTTGGTTGCAATAGCCTGAGGAACCAATTCAAGAACGACTGCATATGCTCCCGCTTCTTGGACTGCCAATGCATCAGCTATAAGTTGTTCTTCACCTTCACCGCGACCTTGAACTTTGAATCCGCCAAGGTTGTGAATTGATTGTGGTGTGAAACCAATGTGAGCCATAACTGGAATACCCGCGGTTGTAATGGCCTTGATCTGCTCGATGGATCGCTCTCCACCTTCAAGCTTCACTGAGCTTGCACCAGTTTGCTTCATGATCTTGATTGCATTCTCTAGAGCTAACTCGGGTCCTTGCTCGTAGGAACCGAATGGCATGTCAACAACCACTAGTGAACGATGACTTCCTTTAACTACTGCTCGACCAAAAGGAATAATCTCATCAACGGTGATCGGGAGAGTGGTCTCGTAACCTAGTGCATTATCAGCAGCTGAATCACCAACAAGTAAAACTTCAATGCCTGCTTCATCAAAGATGCCTGCGGTTAGAACATCGTAAGAAGTTAGGCAGGAGAACTTACGCCCTTCGGCTTTGAACTGAGCTAAAGTGCTTGTTCTGATGAGTTTCGGTGAAATCTCGTTCAATTGTTATCCCTTGAATTTGTTTGTTATTGGAAGTCTTCTGTCTCGACCAAAAGCCATACCCGTAATCTTTGGACCTATAGCTCCTTGGCGTCGTTTCCATTCGGCCCTATCAACCAAAGCTAGAACCTTATTTACCAGGGCTTCATCGAAACCAAAGCTGATGATTTCTTTAGTTGATTTACGTTTATTGACATAGGCGTCCAGGATGGCATCGAGAACATCGTACGGAGGCAATGAATCCTGATCGACCTGATCTGGTCTTAGTTCAGCTGAAGGTGGTTTCTCAATTGAGCTTTCTGGAATTGGTTCAACTTCGTTGCGTGATTTGGCATATTCGTTACGCCACTTCGCTAATTCCCAGACTAAAGTCTTCTCAACATCTTTGATTGGAGCATACCCACCCACGGTGTCTCCATACATTGTTGAGTAGCCAACAGCTAGTTCAGTTTTGTTTCCTGTGGTCAGAGTTAGCATTCCATACTTGTTGCTCAGGCTCATCAAGATCACCCCACGAACCCTTGCTTGCAAGTTCTCTGCGGAAAGATCAGCTAGCTCTAGTTGTGTTTCAAAAGGTTTGACCAGGTTTTCGATTGATTGAACTTGGTAATTGATTCCACGACGATCGGCAAGATCAAGTGCATCATCTTTAGAACCATCAGATGAGTATCTAGATGGCATTGAAACTCCAAAGACATTTTGTGCACCTATAGCATCGGCTGCAATAGTTGCACACACAGCAGAGTCAATTCCACCAGATAGACCTAGAACAACCGATTTGAAACCATTTTTCTGAACGTAATCACGAAGACCTAAAACCAAAGCATTCCAAATTTGCCAATTGTCATTTGGCTTGGTTAGGTGATGCTCACCTACGACTGAAATGTCATCTTTGTCGTTTATGTCTAGCAGAACTAAATCAGTTTTGAATTGCTTTGCTCTGGCAACAAGCCTTGCTTTACTATCGACCACGATGCTGTCACCATCAAAGACTAAATCGTCCTGGCCGCCAACTAGGTTCAGGTAGACGGCAGCGCAGCTGTGCTTTTTAGAAAGTTCCGAAACAAGTGAAAGTCTTCGATCGTCTTTATCAATCTCAAAGGGTGACCCGTTGAGAATCAATGTCACGTCAGTTTTATTCTTTGATAGCTCTGCAACAGGACCACCAGATTGCCAAATGTCCTCACAGATAACCGTTGAGAATTTCAGACCGTTTAGTTCAAAGGTCAGAAGCTCGTTGCCTGGAACAAACACTCTGTATTCATCAAAGACTGAATAGTTTGGAAGGTGGTGTTTGGCATATCTGCCGATGATTTGGCCAGACTGAATAACAGTTGCGCAGTTTTGAGCGATAGCCCAACCATGGGTTTCGTTAGCTTTAGTTAGAGCCGGGTGGCCAATGACTACTGTGAGGTCTTTATAGCTCGGGTTTTGTAAAATCTGTGTTAATTCCTTGACTGCCTTTTCGGCTTCTAGAAGGAACGATTCACGGGTGGCTAGATCTTCAATAGGGTATCCGGTTAGAGCCATTTCCCCGAAAAGTACTAAGTTTGCGCCTTGTTTTATAGCTTCGTCAATGTTCGAAACGATGGCTTTAAGGTTGCCCTGAATATCACCAACGGTCGGGTTGGTCTGTGTGAGGGCTAGGCGAACTTTTGACACAACCACTAGCCTAGTAGTTGACAGCGAAAGGCATTATTCATGGACAAACAGCGCGATTTTGTTCTTCGAACCATCGAGGAACGTAACGTCAAATTTGTGAGACTTTGGTTCACTGACGTGGCTGGAACCCTGAAATCAGTTGCCATTGCACCTGCTGAAATTGAAAACGCTTTTGCTGAAGGTATCGGTTTTGATGGTTCTGCTATCGAAGGTCTAGCCAGATCTTACGAAGCTGACATGCTTGCCCAACCAGACCCTTCAACCTTCCAAATTTTGCCTTGGCGTGGGGAAATTGACCCAACCGCGCGAATGTTCTGCGACATCACAACACCTGATGGTGTTCCGGCTGCCGCTGACCCTAGAAACGTTCTTCGAAGGGCCTTGGATAAAGCAGCCTCTATGGGTTTTAGTTTCTATACTCACCCTGAGATCGAGTTTTACCTTCTAAAGAGTGCTCAGCTAGGCCCAGAAGGCCCTATTCCGGTTGATAAGGCTGGATACTTCGACAACGTGCCAGGCGGAACAGCACACGATTTTAGACGTCGTGCGGTTAGCATGTTGGAACAACTAGGCATCTCCGTTGAATTCAGTCACCACGAAGGTGGTCCAGGTCAGAACGAGATTGATCTTCGTTACGCCGATGCACTAACTACCGCGGATAACATCATGACTTTCAGAACCGTAATCAAAGAGGTAGCCATTGAGCAAGGTGTTTATGCAACGTTCATGCCTAAACCTTTCACTGAGCACCCAGGTTCAGGCATGCACACCCACATGTCCCTATTCGAGGGGGACACCAACGCATTCTTTGATGCTTCCGGTCAGTACCACTTATCTAAAACCGCTAAGAGTTTCATTGCTGGTCTGCTAAGGCATGCTGGTGAGATTACGGCAGTTACAAACCAGTATGTGAACTCTTATAAAAGACTTTGGGGCGGCGGTGAAGCACCTTCATTTGTTTGCTGGGGTCACAACAACCGTTCGGCCCTGATCCGAGTTCCTTTGTATAAGCCAAACAAATCACAATCAGCACGAATTGAATATCGCGCTATTGATTCAGCGGCCAACCCATATCTTTCTTATGCATTGATTCTTGCTGCAGGTCTAAAAGGTATTGAGGAAGGCTACGAACTTCCTGCTGAGACTGAAGATAACGTTTGGGATCTCTCTGACTCTGAGAGAAGGGCCATGGGTATTCAACCGCTTCCGCAGAATCTCGAACACGCTATTCGAAAGCTAGAAGAATCAGAATTGGCAGCAGAAGTTCTAGGTGAGCAGGTTTATAGCTACGTTTTGGCTAATAAGCGACGCGAGTGGAGTGATTACCGAGCACAGGTAACGCCTTACGAATTGAAGACTAACCTCGAAGTTCTCTAATGGCATCATCTGAATCCAAACCGACTCAGACGCTATCTGCGCTTGCTCGGTTTGGTTTCACGGATCTCGAAGCAACCATTTCAAGACTTGACCAACTGGTTGCACTTGTCGGTGATTCTGGTCGATCTGCTTTAGCTTCATTAGAGAAATCCGCAAATCCTGACCAGGCCTTGCTTTGCTTGATTCAGTTAGCTGAGATTGACAAGTCGAAGATAAAAAAACTTCTCTCAAAGGATGACTCTTCTTTGAGGCTCATTCGATTACTCGCAGCTTCTCGTAACCTTGCCGACTACATACTTCGTCATCCAGAGCTATTGGATTCATTTGATAAACCAGTTCAACAACTTCCTACTCGAAATGAATATGACAAGACATTTGACTCAGGACTAAAGCTAGACGTTAGGAATTTCGATGCAACTCGAGAGATTTCTGAGCTAAGAAAGATTTACAGAGCGAATCTTCTGCAGATTGCAATCTTTGACTTGAGTCAAATCAACCAAGTAAGTGGGTTGCCGGTTATTGCCAGAGCTCTTGCTGATCTTGCTGGCGCAGCATTAGAAGCAGGTCTGCGATATGCAAGAACTGAGCTCGTTGCAAGTTCAGATTTTGGCTCGTACACCAGTGACGAAATAGCCGACACTCGATTGGCAGTGATAGGCATGGGTAAAGGCGGGGCTGGAGAGCTCAACTACATCAGTGACGTTGATGTGATTTTTGTTGGTGAGAGTTCCTCCGACACTCTTCCAAATGAACGGATGCTTGAGATTGCAACCAAACTAGCTACCCGCATGATGAGAGCTATGGATGTTGTGAATACTGAACCTGCTCTTTGGCAAGTCGATGCAAATCTAAGGCCCGAGGGTAAAGCAGGTGCGCTAGTTAGAACACTTGAGTCACACCTTGCCTACTACTCGAAGTGGGCTCAGAACTGGGAATTCCAGGCTCTGTTAAAGGCAAATCCAATCGCAGGTGATATTGAACTTGGTAAGCGATACTTCGATGCGCTTCAACCACTAGTTTGGTCTTCAAGTAATAGAGAGAATTTTGTTGAATCAGTTCAGGCCATGCGTGAGCGAGTCAGTGCAAACATTCCAGCAGATGAAGTAGACCGACAGATCAAGCTTGGTGCAGGTGGTCTTAGAGACATTGAGTTCACAGTTCAGCTGTTGCAGTTGGTTCATGGTAAAACGGATGAATCCGTTAGAGCCCCGGACACTGTTACTGCTATCGACCAGTTAGCCAGAGCTGGATACATAGGAAGGTCTGAGGCAGCTGAGTTCTCTAAACATTACAAATTTCTTAGATTGCTAGAACATCGCATTCAGCTAACTCAACTCAGAAGAACACATCTAATGCCTATCGATCAGGCTTCACAGAGAGCAGTTGCTCGTTCCATAGACGTGTCATACACCGCAGACTCCCTTCTGGAGATGTGGAGCAAGGTGAAGCTCGAAGTTAGAGCTCTTCACCAAAAAATCTTTTATCGACCGCTGTTAGTTGCTGTTTCAAAATCTTCAGAAGGTTTCTCCCTTTCTGAAGAGCAAGTCAAAGACCGTCTGTCAGCTCTTGGTTTCCTTGACGCTAAGGGAGCTCAAACACACATCGAGGCTTTGACTAGTGGTATTTCAAGAAGAGCTCAAATTCAAAAGCAACTGCTTCCAGTTTTGTTGCAATGGTTTGCTGAAGGAACAGATCCAGACGCAGCGCTATTGGCTTTTAGAAGGCTCAGTGAAAACTTAGGTGAGTCGCACTGGTATCTGCGCATGCTTAGGGACTCAAGTGGTGCAGCCGAACGTATGACAGCTGCGCTGTCAACATCAAAGCTTGCGACAGCATTGCTTGAGCTTATCCCTGAAGGAGCTGCCTGGTTTGAAGATGTCAACCAACTGCATCCTCAAACGCTAGAGCAACTAGTTCAGCAGTCTGATTCGATCGCCTCGCGTCATGAGGAGGTCGAAGATCTGGCCAAGTCAATCAAACACATCCGAAGACGTGAAACGTTGAGACTGGCTCTGGGTGCAGTAGTTGGTGAACTGAGCATGCAACAGGTCTCACAAGGTCTCAGTGACATAACACAGTGGTACCTAACCGCTTTGGCTGATGAGTTACTGGCAAAGCTTCAATACAACAACGAGCCGGTTTCAGAGCTTCTGGATTTTGGAATCGTGGCTATGGGGCGATTTGGTGGGGGTGAACTTGGATTTGGTAGTGATGCTGATGTGATGTTTGTTTATGACCCGAAACCGGGAGTTCCAGTTGCCTTTGCGCAGAAGGCGGCTGAGCTCATTATTTCCGAGATTAGAAGGCTCTCTAAGGACCCTCAGCTTGAATTTGAACTAGATATGGATCTAAGGCCAGAAGGTAAGAATGGGCCGATTGCTAGGTCTCTAGAGTCATATAAGGCTTATTACGCGCGCTGGGCAGATATCTGGGAGAACCAAGCTTTGTTACGAGCAAGGATGTTCTATGGTTCAGAAGAGTTTATGAGCAACTTTGCAGCGTTGGTTGACGCTTACCGCTACCCAGAAGTTCTTGAAGAGAAGAACATCTTAGAGATTAGAAGAATCAAGGCCCGAGTTGAAAACGAACGTTTGCCTCAGGGAGCAGACCCAAAGCGACACTTAAAGCTTGGTAGAGGCTCGCTAAGCGATGTTGAATGGCTGGTTCAACTCTTGCAACTAAAGCACGGTAACAACCATCCAAAGATAAGAACTCCGCAGACACTGGCCGCCTTGGACGCTCTAGTTTCCGAGGGGATCGTTGACGCCCATGACGCACAAGTGTTAACCGAAGCATGGTTGCTCTCTTCACGTATCAGATCTGCTGGAGTGCTTTGGTCCAATAAGAGAAGTGATGTGTTACCTACAGATAGAAGGCAGCTCGAAGGCATGGCGAGAATACTTGAGTATCCTCGAGGTTCAGCATCGCAGTTAGAGCAGGACTACCTAGCCCACACAAGAAGATCAAGAATGGTCTTTGAGAGAGTGTTCTTTAGTTAAAGCAAAACGGGTTGCCATTTTCTGACAACCCGTCTTGATTTTGAAGTTATTACACTCCGTAGTAAAGCTCGAACTCGTATGGGTGAGGACGCTGAGCGAAAGGCTTGATTTCCTTCTCGCGCTTGTAGTCGATCCAAGTTTCGATTAGGTCCTTAGTGAACACGTCACCCTGCAATAGGTACTCGTGGTCAGCTTCAAGAGCTTTTAGAACTTCTTCAAGTGAACCAGGAACCTGAGGGATGTTCTTCGCTTCCTCTGGTGGCAACTCGTATAGGTCCTTGTCAACTGGAGCGTGTGGCTCAATTCTGTTCTTGATACCGTCAAGACCAGCCATCAACATCGCAGCAAAAGCTAGGTATGGGTTACCTGAAGCATCCGGCGCACGGAACTCAATGCGCTTAGCCTTCGGGTTGGTTCCAGTCATAGGAATACGAATAGCAGCTGAACGGTTACCTGCTGAGTAAACAAGGTTTACTGGAGCTTCGAAACCAGGAACTAGACGGTGGTAAGAGTTAACACTTGGGTTGGTGAAAGCAAGCAAGCTTGGTGCGTGCTTTAGTAGACCACCGATGTACCAGCGAGCGATATCTGATAGACCGCCGTAGCCGTTCTCGTCATAGAACAATGGCTTGCCATCTTTCCATAGAGACTGGTGAACGTGCATACCTGAACCGTTGTCACCGAAAAGAGGCTTCGGCATAAATGTTGCGGTCTTGTTGTAGTTGTATGCGGTGTTCTTGACGATGTACTTGAACTTCAAGACGTCATCAGCAGAAGCAACAAGTGTTGAGAATCTGTAGTTGATCTCACACTGACCTGCAGTTCCAACTTCATGGTGGCTACGCTCAACATCTAGACCTGCTTTTTCTAGGTTTAGAACAATCTCATCGCGAATGTCGGCTAGATGGTCAACCGGTGAAACAGGGAAGTATCCACCTTTGAATGGCGTCTTGTTACCTAGGTTGCGGCCACCATCAGACTCGAATTCCTTGCCTGTGTTCCATGCACCTTCGATTGAATCAACGAAGTGGTATGAAGTGTTGGCTTTGGTCTCGTAGCGCACCTCGTCGAAGATAAAGAACTCTGCTTCAGGAGCGAAGAATGCTGTGTCAGCAATACCAGTTGAAGCTAGGAAAGCCTCAGCCTTTTTAGCAACTTGACGTGGGTCACGGTGGTAAATCTCACCGTTACGTGGGTTATAGATATCGAAGTTGATAACGAGAGTCTTTTCAACGCGGAAGGTGTCTAGGTAAGCAGTTGTAACGTCTGGGATCAACTGCATGTCTGACTCATGAATAGATGCGAAGCCACGAATAGAGGAAGCATCAAAGAGCTGACCATTTACGAAGAAGTCTTCGTCAATCTGGCTGACCGGTAAGTTGAAGTGTTGTTGAACGCCTGGTAGGTCAGTGAATCGAACATCTAGGAACTTGACGTCCTCGTCCTTGATGAATTTGATGACCTCGGATGCTGATTTAAACATTGAGTTAAGCCCTTCAAAGGTTTGGGATTTCGAACGTGCCTTTACGTTCAACTCCACTTTATAGCCCAGAAAGGCAGGACTTGCCGAAACAATGTTTCGGGAATGTAAAACTTTGTTGTCCTAGCGGATTTTGCGTGAAGGGCGCATCTTGCTTGGATCCATACCCTTAGGAATAGGCATTCCAGAACGTGAATCGATAGCCGAAAGGCGGTTCTGAACTGCGAAGATTTCAGCCTTGCTTAGAGTTCTCTTTAGCTTAGAAACGCGCTTGTGAAGCTCCTTTAGAGGAACTCCATCTCCGTTGTCGGAGCAGTAGAAAGTATGAACTGTGACTCCCTGAACAACGCGCTGAACTTTGCGTCTTTCATCTTCTAGCAGGGCAGCAGTGGCAGTTTTTGCACCCTCTCCGAGAAGCACAACACCTGCTGGGCCAACAACTCTAAAGACCATGTCCATGGACTTAGGGTTGATTGCTACTGGTTGTTGGACGCCTTTGTACGTTCTTCGTGTAAGAGTTCCAACGGCAAGGCTAGTACGACCAGTTTCAGTTGCATACTTATCGAAAACTGTTGAGTTAGCTTGTCGGCTAAGGAGCAATAGAGCACTTAGGTAACCTGCAACTAGGGCTAACACAATCCAGAGAACCATTGGTAAGAAGTTGAAATTGCTGATGTAAGCGCCAATAGTGCCAAGCACGATTGCAACTAAAACACCGGAAGCAATAGCAATAGGAACAGCCTTAGGGTTGTTCTCCCTTAGAAACTTAACACCCTCGCTGAATTGGGCGAATAGGCCAGGAGCCTTTTGGTCTTTGTCTTTAGATTTGTCTTTAGCCATGATGAATAGCCTATTAGTTCCTTTTAGTTAACTGCTTGACTGAAACCATCTTTGATGGCAGCTTCTGCAAGATGTTGTAGATGTTCAGGGATGTGATCTCCACGCTTCATCATGCTTTGAGCCCAAAGGCGTCCAGCGCGGTAGCTAGATCTCACTAGAGGCCCACTGAGCACGCCGAGAAAGCCCATTTCTTCAGCAATGTTCTTTAGTTCAACGAATTCTTGAGGCTTAACCCAGCGGGAGACCGGGTGGTGTTTCACTGAAGGACGGAGATACTGAGTGATTGTGATGATGTCTGTCCCAGCATCATAGAGATCCTGAAGTGCCTGAACAATTTCAGATATCTCTTCGCCCATACCAAGAATTAGATTGCTCTTGGTAACCATTCCAGCGTTACGGCCTTGTGTGATTACGTCCAAAGATCTTTCGTATCTAAATGCAGGGCGAATTTGCTTGAAGATTCTAGGAACAGTTTCAACGTTGTGTGCAAAAACTTCTGGCTTTGCATCAAAGACCTTCTGCAAAAGTTCAGGCTTACCTGAGAAATCTGGAATAAGAATCTCAACACCAGTGCCAGGGGACTGCTTATGAATCTGACGAATTGTTTCCGCATACAACCAGGCACCTTCATCAGGAAGATCATCGCGTGCAACACCGGTAACTGTTGCGTATCGCAACTGCATTTGCTTCACTGATTCACCAACACGTCTTGGTTCATCTGGATCAAAATTGGCAGGCTTCCCTGTGTCAATCTGGCAAAAGTCGCATCGTCTTGTGCATTGAGCTCCACCAATTAGGAAAGTAGCTTCACGGTCTTCCCAGCACTCATAGATGTTAGGGCAGCCAGCTTCTTGGCATACAGTGTGTAGACCTTCAGTCTTTACTAATGAGTGAAGGGCCTGATACTCAGGACCCATCTTCGCTTTAGTTTTAATCCAGTCTGGTTTACGTTCAATAGGAGTCTCTGAGTTGCGAGCCTCAACACGAAGCATGCGCTTCGGAGCATCAGATTCCTGAGTCACTGGGTCACTTTTCCAATCGTGGTGAGGTGTCTTTGAATCGCTTCAGCAGCCATAGCTGGAGTTATGTCCTTTTGCACTAACTCGCTAATCGTACTCGTTGCAGCATCCTTGATGCCGCAGGCGATGATTGTTTCGTACGGCTGTAACGAGTTATTGCAGTTCAAGGCAAAACCATGCATGGTTGTCTTGTCGGCTACGCGAATGCCAATGGCAGCTATCTTCACATGGGTGTTACCCAGGGGAGCCCAAACACCAGATCTGCCTTCGACCCTTTCTGTGTAAAGGCCGAACTCAGCTATTGAATCAATCAAAACCTGTTCAAGCCATCTGACGTAACCAACCACGTCAATCGGGTTAGGTAGTTTCATGATTGGGTATCCAACTAGTTGACCTGGACCGTGCCAAGTGATTTTTCCACCTCGGTCAACATCAATAACAGGGGTGCCATCTTGAGGACGCTCTTCATCATCAGTTCTTTTACCAGCGGTATAAACGCCATCGTGTTCAAGAAGTAGAACGGTATCCGGCCTTATGCCAGCAACCACCTCTTGATGAACTTTGCGTTGGAGATCCCAGGCTGCTTGGTAATCCACAAAATTAGGGGCTAAACCAACAACTTCAAACTGGGTCATGAGTCAAGTCTAAATCTTTCTGCACAGGTATCAAATCGAACCGTTTTCAACAGAATAAAGCAGCTAGCGCTGCGCCATTCAAGGAATATAGACACTGGATTCATGTTCAAAAAGCCTGTGCCAAGTCTTCGAAACTTTGCCGTTCTTGAGAAAATTGCGAGCACCAAACTTGGTTCAATTTGGCAGGTTCGCGATAGACGCGGTGAGGGAGACATTCAATTGATGATTTTGCCAAGCCTGCTAGTGGCATGGCCAAGGGTCCTTGCCCACAGCACTCAGCTTGATCCAGGCGTTGTAAAACTTCGTTCAGGCAAAGTGGCACTGCTATTTCCTCCTGACGTAACTATCGAAGCAATTAGGACATCGAAGACAAAAAGAAGAGGATTAGTACAACTCGAACCACTCTTGGGCTTCGTAGAGGGGGGAAGAGATTTATCTAAGAGTTGGCTGTTAGCACCTGTAATTCTTTGCTGTGTGTATTTAGCAGTTACAACTCAGTCAAATCATCCAAAGGAGCAACAACTTGAGATAAAGAAGCCAACCCAAACAGTGTCAAAGTTGTGTGCAGCTGAACCTGAGGTTGGAATGAAGTTTTCTTCAACGGTGTTGCATAACTCAAAGGCGAAGATCGGTAAAGTTCAGTTCACAATTCGTGTGGTTAGCCAATTTGGAGGATTGAGTAGGTTGCAGCTAACTAGAAAATGTGATGCAAAATCTTTCAAGTTAGAAGCCTGGAAAGCAAATAACTTTTACTTGGTTTCTAAAGTGAATTAGAAACCAAAGTTTGCTTGGAAGTTACCCTCTTCGAGTCTTGCTTTAACATCAACCAGGAAGCGAGAGGCATCTGCACCATCAATGATTCTGTGATCATATGAAAGTGCTAGATAAACCATGCTTCTAATGGCGATGCTGTCATTACCATTCTCGTCTGTCACAACAACTGGACGCTTGGCAACAACGCCTGTTCCAAGGATTGCTGACTGAGGCAAGAAGACAACAGGAGTGTCAAACAGTGCTCCACGCGAGCCAGTGTTTGTCAAGGTGAAAGTTCCACCTGAAAGCTCATCTGGCTTAAGTTTGTTTTCACGAGTCCTAGCAGCAAGATCTGCAATCTGCTGAGCGATGTTGCCAAGTGAAAGACTTGCTGCGTCCCGAATAACTGGAGTTAGAAGACCACGTTCTGAATCAACAGCAAAGCTGATGTTCTCGGTTGGGTGGTAAACAATGTTTTCACCATCAACGCTTGAGTTAATCTTTGGGTGTGCTCTAAGTGCTTCAGCCGCAGCTAGGAAGAAGAACGGCATGAAATTAAGTTTCACTCCAGTCTTGGCTGTGAATTCAGCCTGAACTTTGCTTCTTAGTTGAGCAATCTTCGTAACGTCAACTTCAACAACAGTTGTGAGCTGAGCAGTTGAAACCATTGAGGCAACTGCGCGCTCAGCAAGGACCTTGCGAAGGCGAGACATAGGCTCGGTTGTTCCGCGTAAGGCAGAAACTGGAAGGCTAACAGGTGCCTTCGCTACCGGAGCAACTGAAACAGAACCTGTAGCTGCGGCTAGAACATCTTCACGACGAATTCTTCCACCCACACCTGTACCAGCAACAGACCCAAGGTTCACACCTGATTCGTTAGCAAGTTTTCTAACCAGAGGTGTTACGTAAGTTGAATCAGAGTTTGTAACTGCAGGCGCTGAGACAACAGGCGCAGGCGTGACAACCGGAGCTTGAACGATAGGAGCCTGGACAATAGGTGCACTTACAACAGGTGCCGCAACTACCGGAGTTTCAATAACAGGTGCACTTACAACTGGAGCGGCTACTACCGGCGCTTCGACTACCGGAGGAGCGGCCTCAACTGGTGCAGCTGCACCAACACCATCACCAACGATGGCCAGAACTGCTCCAACGGCGGCAGTTTCATCTTCTTGAACAAGAATCTGCTGCAGAACACCAGCGACAGGGCTTGGGATCTCAGTGTCAACCTTGTCGGTTGAAACTTCAACTAGCGGCTCATCGATAGAAACCGTTTCACCAACCTTTTTAAGCCACCTGGTTACAGTTCCTTCGGTAACGCTTTCACCTAGGGCTGGAAGTTTTACTTCGCTCATTTGTTGCTGCTCCTTATGCAGTTAGAAGTTTATGCGTGTGCGTGTAGTGGTTTACCAGCAAGAGCCAGGTGAGCTTCACCTAGAGCTTCGTTCTGGGTTGGGTGGGCGTGAACCAAAGATGCAACATCTTCAGGGAAAGCTTCCCAGTTAACAATTAGTTGTGCTTCACCGATCTGTTCACCAACACGTGAGCCGATCATGTGAATGCCGATGATAGGTCCGTTGTTCTGTCTGATGAGCTTTACGAAACCAGTTGTGCCAAGAATCTGTGACTTACCGTTACCGCCAAGGTTGTATTCGTAAGTCGAGATGTTCTCTGAACCATACTTCTCTGCAGCCTTAGCTTCAGTGAGCCCAACGGAAGCAATTTCAGGCTCTGAGTATGTAACCTTAGGTATTCCGTTTTCGTCAATGGTGACCGGCTTTAGCCCGGCAATCTCTTCAGCGATGAAGATACCTTGCTGGAAGCCACGGTGAGCAAGCTGAAGTCCTGGAACGATGTCTCCGGCAGCGTAAACACCAGGAAGGCTTGTCTCTAGGCGGTCGTTGGTTAGAACATAACCACGATCCATCTTGATGCCTTGCTCTTCATATCCGAAACCAGTTGCGTTTGGTCCACGACCAACAGCAACTAGAAGTAGCTCGGCATCAAAAGTCTCACCGTTTTCAAGCGAAACAACAACACCAGTTGCGCTCTGAGTTACACCAGAGAATCGAACACCAGTCTTGAAGTTGATTCCACGCTTACGGTATGCACGCTCTAGCGCCTTTGAAACTGAAACGTCTTCATTTGGAACTAGGTTTGGAAGACCTTCAATGATTGTGACATCAGTTCCGAATGATCTCCAGATAGAAGCAAACTCAACGCCGATCACTCCACCGCCAAGGACAATTGCCTTAGTTGGAACGAAGTCCAACTGGAGTGCTTGTTCTGAAGTTATAACGCGTCCACCAATTTCAAGACCAGGCAGAGTTCGTGAATATGAACCTGTTGCTAGAACAACATTCTTACCTGTGTAGTTATCTCCATTAACTGAAATGGTTTTTGGGCCAACAAGTCTTCCTTCACCGGAAACAACAGTGATTGCTTTTGAAGAAACAAGACCAGTTAGGCCTTTGAATAGACGATCAACAATTCCGTCGCGGTATTTGTTAACGGCTGGCATGTCAACACCATTTAGAGTGGCGGAGATTCCGAACGCTGCTGCCTCACGAGTAACATCTGCAACTTCAGCTGAGTGAAGAAGAGCTTTAGTGGGAATACATCCTCTGTGAAGACAGGTACCACCAAGCTTGTCTTTCTCGATTAGTGCTACTGAAAGTCCAAGTTGTGCGCTACGAAGTGCGGCTGCATAGCCTCCGCTTCCTCCACCAAGGATTACTACATCAAAGTTGTGCTCAGCCAATTCTGCTCCTGTGTTTATTTTCGGCAACCAATAAAGATTACTAGATGACTATTTCTTCTTAGTGTTTGAAAGTGATTCTGCAACAGCAATCAGCGTTCTAACCATTGAACCGGTAGCACCCTTGACTGTGTAGCCGTATGGAGCTAGATCATTGTTAGCGGCAGTCGCGAAATCTAGGTGAGCCCAAGCTTGCTTCTTGCTTGACTTAGCCAAGCCAACGAACTCCTGAAGGAATAGGCCACCAACGAGCATTCCACCTGAAGGGTTACCAACTCTAGAGTTCATTAGGTCAGCAATGTCAGATTTGATAAGTTCCTTTAGCTCTTCCGGAAGAGGCATGTGCCACACAAGTTCTCCAGCGTTTTTAGCAGCCTTCTCAACAAGTTCAACTGACTCGTCATCACCCATTAACCCGGTGTAACGGTTACCAAGTGCTACCCGTGCTGCACCGGTCAAAGTAGCAACATCGATGATTAGGTCAGGCTTCATTTCGCTGGCAAGAATCAAACCATCGGCTAGAACTAGACGACCTTCAGCATCAGTGTTTGTTACCTCAACACTTTTACCGTTACGGAAAGTGATTACGTCGTTAGGTCTAGTTGCGCTTCCTGAAGGCATGTTCTCGGCAACACACATAAATGCAGTTACCGCGATTGGTAAGCCAAGTTTGGCAATAGCAAGAGCGGCCTCGCCAACAGTTGCAGCACCAGCCATGTCATACTTCATGCCCAAGATTCCAGTTGCTGGCTTTAGTGAAATACCACCGGTATCAAAGGTGATTCCTTTACCAACAAGAGCTAGGTGAGCTTTTGCCTTTGCTGGGCGGTATTCAATCTTGACGAGGCGAGGTCCGCGAACCGATCCCTGGCCAACCGCAAGAATTCCTGTGCAGTTTTCTTTGGCAAGTTTCTTCTCGTCCCAGATTTCAACTTTTACGTTAGCGATCTTGCTTTGAGACTTGATAATCTCTGCAAGCTTTGAAGGGTAAAGATCATTTGCTGGCGCGTTAACAAGATCTCGGGTCGCATCCAAAGTTGCAGAAATAACTTTGATCTTGTCGAGTTCAGATTTACTTAAGGAAGAACTACCTAGAACTTCCACTGTTTTCAGTGCAGGGACTTTGTTCTCACCTGACTTGTATTGGTTGTATTGGTATTGGACGATAGCTATCCCTTCGAGAAGCGCATAAAGCGCATCAGAATTTTTTACCGGGATGTCAAGAGTGATGTTCTTGTGATCGTTGAATGCACGACCAATCGCTCCACCAATGTCTCTGGCTTGTGCTGGAGAACTGATCTCTTCACCAATTCCAACAAAACCTACAACCATCGAACCAACTGGGATTCTTGATGTTGATTCTTTACTTGCAGAAATAGAAAGTGACTTTAGGTTTAGAGACTTAAGTGCTGCGACTTTTGACGCGTTGCCAATAAGTTTCGCGTTGCCATCTACGTTTGCAACAGCATAAACAGTGATGGAATCTGCAGAGGTCTTTGGTTGGGTTTTAGAGAATTTGAATGAAATAGAAGTCATGACTCCATGCTACCTAGCCGAAAGTAGAATAGAAGCATGTCAGAGCAAAACGAGCTTTTCAGCCTTGTGAATTGGGAGGTTGAAGTACCTTCAGGTTTGAATCTGTTTGCTTCAATCTCAGGTTTCACTGATGCCGGTTCATCTATGCAGCAGGTGAGCGAAAGCATCCTTGGGAACCTGGAGTTCGAGATAGTTGCAACCTTCGATAATGACCAGCTCTTGGACTATAGATCTAGAAGACCGGTCATGTTCTTTGAACAGGACCACATCGAGGATTACCAGCCAGCCAGCCTGAATCTCTATCTAGTAAAAGATGAAGTGGGCAATCCTTTCCTTTTTCTAAACGGTTACGAGCCTGATTTCAAGTGGGAAGCGTTTGCCAGCGCTGTTGAAGAGCTTTTTGACCATTTCGAGATAGCAAGCATGACCTGGTTGCATGCAATTCCTTTCCCCATTCCTCACACTAGAGCTGTTGGTGTCACAGTCTCAGGCAACCAGCCTTTAGTTATCAGTAAATACTCCGAGTGGAAGCCAAGAACTCAGGTTCCAGGCAACATCATGCATCTGCTGGAATACCGACTAACAGGAAGAGACATCCCTAGTACTGGCTTTGTTTTACTTGTCCCGCACTACTTAGCTGATTCTGTTTATCCTCAAGCAGCGGTAACAGGCTTTGAGTTGATTAGCAGTCACCTTGGTTTAGTTTTCCCAACCGATGATCTCCGAGACGAAGGCGTTGCCTTCACAAGAAGAATCAGTTCTCAGATGATAGACAACCCTGAATTTGGCCGTATGGTCGAAGGTTTAGAGCAGTCTTTTTCCAGTGAAAAGACCCAAAACCCTATGGGTGCTGTTAGGCCTAGGGAGAGCGAGATCCCTGACGCTGAAAGTATTGCAGCTGAACTAGAGGGCTATCTTGCCAGCCACCAGAAGAATAAAGAAGACAGCGATGGGGAAGAAGACTGAAACGTAGCCCAGGTCTAGTCCTAACAGTTGTTGGTTTTGCATACTTTCTTGCTGTAACACAACGCTCTTCGCTCGGTGTAGCAACGCTAATAGCTAGCGAACGTTTTCATACCAATGCTCAGCAACTTGCGACACTTGCAGTTTTTCAGCTGGTTGTTTACGCTGCCATGCAAATACCGGTAGGAATCCTGCTAGATCGCTTCGGGGCAAAGATTTTACTGGCAGTTGGAGCGCTAATCATGGCTGTGGGGCAGCTAAGTGTTGCTTTTGCGCCTAGCCTAGGTGTTGCCGTTATCGGTCGAATGTTGGTTGGTATGGGGGATAGCTTCACGTTTATCTCCATGATTCGTATGGTAAATGGTTGGTATCAGGGTGCTAAAGCCTCTAAATACCAGCAATACCTGTCAACCATTGGCCAATTGGGCCAGTTCTTCTCAGCTGTTCCGTTTTGGTACATGCTTGAAGCATTGGGCTGGAATCCAGCGTTTAGCATCATGGCAACAGCGTCCCTGCTAGCTGTACTGCTGGTCCTAGCTTTCACCTCTGATCAGGCTGGTCTGCAAGAGAAACATATTGCGCCTTCTCTGAAGGTTGCAACCAGGCAATTAGTCGAAAATGCTAGGAACCCAGGGATTCGAATGGCCTTTTGGACGCATTTCGTCACCCAATCAACAACAACCTCGGTGGCTTTACTCTGGGCAGTGCCCTATTTGGTGACAGCTCAAGGGCAACCCCATGATTTTGCGGCCTTTACGTTGACTTCAATGGTGTTCTTCGGGTTCATAACTGGTCCAGCAATAGGTAGTTTGTGTGCTAAAAAGCCTCAAATTAGGGCTTTTCTGGTCTATTTAGTGGTTGGAATGATCGTCCTGACCTGGCTTGTCCTTTTGTTATACCCAGGCCGAACTCCTGCTTTTGTCTTGTATCTAGCGTTCTTGGTCATTTCAATAGGTGGCCCAGCTTCAATGATTGCATTCGACTTCACTAAAGACATGGTTTCAAAGACTCGGTTGGGATCTGCCAACGGTTTCGCAAACGTCGGTGGTTTTCTAGCGACTTTCATCATGATGTATTTGACTGGTTTAGTAATCGACATTTACCAGTCTGCAACTGGATTCAGTGAGAGATACACAGTAGATGCTTTCAGGTGGGGGTTCTCCGCTCAGTTTCTAGTGATTGCTGTTGGAATAGTCTTTTTTACCGTCGAGCGGTTGAAGTTTGAGAAGATAAAGGCATAAACGGGAATACATTCCAGATAAGGCTGGTTGTTATAGGTAGTTATACCTATAACTGGAGTCATTGAACCGTTTTGTCTCCAGTTGATGGCATAATTGAGGCAAGACCCAGTCAAGCCACTCGATTTGACATGGGTCTTCGTAATGCTCGGATTTCTACAAACGGTCACTTCTTGAAAGAAGTTGAAGGGTTATATGGCAACCAAAACGACAAAGGTTACTTCGGTAAAAGAATCGAAGAAGACTGTCGCATCTGCAGCGAAAGCTCCAGCTAAGAAAGCTGTTGCAGCAAAGCCTGCTGCAAAGACAACTGCCAAAAAGGCTGCGGCTAAACCTGCTGCTCAGAAAGTTGAAACTAAAAAGGTGGCAGCCAAACCTGCCGCTAAAACTGTGGCTAAGCCAGCAGCTAAGAAAGTTGACGCCAAGAAAGTTATTGCTAAGCCAACCAAGAAGGTTGTAGCTAAGCCAGCCGCAAAGACATCCGCCAAGCCAACTGCAAAGGCATCCGCAAAGGCAGCTGTCAAGCCTGTTAAGAAGATTTCTGCAACTAAAGCCAAAGGCGCTGAAGAACTAGAGCTAGATGAAGAAGAAGACCTAGATCCTGAAGTTCTTCTTGCAACAGATGACGTTGACGTCATTGTTGCTGAAGTCGAGGAAGTTACTCCTGAAGTAGAAGAAGAGGATGAAACTCCTCTGGTTCCTGAAGGTGCATTGATTCTTTCTAACAAAGAAGAAGATGACATCCCAGTTCAGACCACAAGCATTACTGGTGCAACTGCTGACCCGGTTAAGGACTATCTAAAGCAAATCGGTAAGGTCGCGCTTCTTAATGCTGAACTTGAAGTTGAGCTAGCAAAGAGAATCGAAGCTGGTCTTTTTGCAGAAGAGAAACTTGCTACCGACAAAAAACTTTCTCGCGACATGTCTAGAGATTTGAAGTGGGTTGTTAAAGATGGACAACGCGCCAAGAGTCATTTGCTTGAAGCAAACTTACGTCTGGTTGTTTCGCTTGCAAAGCGATACACCGGTCGTGGAATGCAGTTCCTTGATTTAATTCAGGAAGGAAACTTGGGTCTGATTCGTGCAGTTGAGAAGTTCGACTACACAAAGGGATACAAGTTTTCAACTTATGCCACTTGGTGGATTCGCCAGGCGATCACTCGTGCGATGGCTGACCAGGCTAGAACTATTCGTATTCCGGTTCACATGGTCGAAGTAATCAACAAACTTTCCCGCGTTCAAAGACAATTGCTTCAAGATCTAGGTCGCGAACCAACCCCTGAAGAATTAGCTCGTGAACTGGATATGACACCTGAGAAGGTTGTCGAAGTTCAAAAGTATGGACGCGAACCTATTTCACTTTCAACACCTCTTGGTGAAGATGGTGACTCAGAGTTCGGTGATCTAATCGAGGACACTGAGGCAATTCAGCCAGCTGACGCGGTTGCTTTCCAAATCATGCAGTCTGAAATTGAAAGATTGCTAGACACTCTTACCGATAGGGAAGCGGCAGTAATCAGGTCTCGTTACGGTATTGGCGATGGTGTCATGAAGACCCTTGATCAAATCGGCGAAGAGCACGGTGTTACTCGTGAGCGTATTAGACAGATTGAAGCGAAGACCATGTCTAAGCTAAAGCACCCTTCAAGAGCACAGTGGCTCAGGGACTTCATCAAAGATAACTAGTTCTGTGCGTTACCTGCCAGCTCTACTCATAGGTCGACTCGTACGAGTTTTCGTTCGCTTGGTTAGACCTGGCGGTGGTTCTGCTCTTCCTGGTTTGGTTGTTAGCAAACTCGCTCCAAAGCTTGTTTATACAACTCTCAATTCCTTCCCAAAAGGGCTAGTCGTGATTACCGGAACTGCGGGTAAATCAACAACAACGAAGATGGTTGTTGCAATTGCTAGAGCTCATGGTCTAAATGTTTTTACCAACCCTTCAACTGCAAACATCGAACAAGGATTTTTCAGCACAATAGTGCGCTATGGAAATCTTCTTGGCAAGGTGCCTGGTGACATCGCGATTCTTGAAATGGATGAGGGGCATGCGGCAACACTTGTCGAGAAAGTCACGCCTCGTATTTCAGTTATTTTGAATGTGTTTGAAGACCAACTGGACAGATTTATTGATCCTGCGTTGGTTAGAGAGAAACTAAAGAGCGTAGCCAAAGCAACGTCACAATCACTGCTATTGAATGCAGATGATCAGAATTGTTTGATTATTGGTTCGAACGAACTTAGCTCGTCAGTTAAGTATTTTGAGATCAATGACAAGCTAGAAGCCGCAACTGAAGCCAGGATGGCTTATGCGAAGACTTATTTACCTGAACTTGCAAAACCCAATTGTGACTTTGAAGTTACCGAACTCGCTGATCGGTCAATATCAATTCGTGTATCGCAAAATGATATTTCATTCGAACTTCCTTCTCGTGGTGTTCACTTTGCTCTGGATGCAGTCGCTGCTATTGGTGTCGCTTCCGAGTTGCTCAAGGAGCAGTTAGATCTTGTTCTAACAGCAAAAGTCATGAATGAACTTCCACCCGTTTTCTCTAGAGGTGAAATTAGAGAAGTGAATGGTCAGGAAGTTGAATTCATTTTGATTCAAAATCCCATTAGCACCGAACTAAACCTTGCTCATCTGCCTAAAGAACTTGGGCAGGTATTCTTCGCTATTGGTAGGGATGTTCATGATCCAAGTTGGCTCTGGACAGTTGACATGAGTCCGATGAGGAATGTAGAAACAGTCTCCGGTTTCAATTTTGCTGACGCGGCATTGCTACTGAGCTATCAGGGAGTTCCTTTCAAGAAAGTCGAAGAAGATTACTTCAATGCAATAGATGAATTCTTTGCTTTACCTAAGCCAATGCTCGGCCGGAAAACCGTAATTTATAGCGCTGATGCTATGCGCAGATTAAGAAGATACAAGGGTTTCACTGACCCTGAGGATGTGAACCGTGTCTAATAAAGTGAGCTTTGGAACTTTTTATCCAGACGACCTAAACCTCAATGGTGATCAGGCTAACTTGCTTGTTCTAACCAAGCGCCTTGAATGGCGCGGCGTTAGTTCTGAACTCGTTTCGGTCACTGGTAAAAGTGACTTGACTAAGATCGATTTTCTTTTCATAGGTCACGGCTCTGCTGCCGCATGGGAGTCGCTTCTAAAAAAAGACAAGGCCCTTTTTAGTGCAGCGATAGCATTTATGAACTCAGGCAAGCCACTGATGGCGGTTAGTTCTGGCTATTTAGAATTACTCAATGCTTTAGGGGAGGGCTATCAACAGGGTGAGCATCGCAGTGAATTCATTGAAATTGATGGAGTTGTTGGTTATCTGAATAGTCCAACTCAAGTTCCAATGTTCGATCGACGAGGAGCGTCTATCTTCACCATGTTGCATGGCCCAGTGTTTGCAAAGAATCCAGATTTAGTCGATGAACTGATTTCGAGCCAAGGCTGGGCTGACATTGACCTCAGAAGTGAAGAGCTGGATCGAGTCGATGCTCTAGCCGCGATTAGCCGTAAAACGGCTTTTGAACATTAGTTCAGTTTGTCTGTTTCGTCCTGCCAGGTAATGGCTATAGGTTTTAGCTTGTCCTTGTTGGCTGTTCCGTGGTGACCACAGAACACTAGATCACCTGAAGCTAACACCACGCGAATGAATGCCTGAGCGCCACAAACGTCACAGCGATCAGCGGCGGTTAGCGGCTTTAGCTCCTCGGTTGTTTCTACTGGTGTTGTGTCTTCGGTTTGTTCCATTTTTGCCTCCATGCCTATATGAACACACTTAGCGACTAAAAACTTCCCTAAACCTCTCAGTTTCGCTATCTGCGAATAGTTTCTCCACGGCGAGTGTCTAAAACAGGCGATTACCCTTTATTTACTTAGGCTATAGAGGTGCCAGATAATGATTACTCCGCCAGACACCTTTCCGTTTTAGAAGGATTGGACGCTGTTCGTAAGCGTCCCGGTATGTATATCGGATCGACCGATAGCAGAGGCTTGATGCACTGTCTCTGGGAGATAATCGATAACTCTGTTGACGAAGCACTATCAGGACATGGAAAGCTCATTCAGGTTTTCCTACATAAAGATGGAAGCGTTGAGATTCGCGACGAGGCTCGTGGTATTCCTGTAGATATTGAACCTAAAACTGGACTATCTGGTGTTGAGGTGGTCTTTACCAAGTTGCATGCTGGTGGAAAATTCGGTTCAGGTTCCTATGCTGCTTCTGGTGGTTTGCACGGTGTTGGAGCGTCCGTTGTTAACGCTTTGTCAGAAAGACTCGATGTTGAAGTTGACAGGGACTTAAAAACCTTTGCAATGTCCTTCCATCGGGGTGAACCTGGTGTGTTTACCGATAAGAAAGAACCAGACCCTAAGAGCGCTTTCAAGCCGTTTGACAAAAAGAGCGTGCTTCGCGAGGTGGGCAAGGTTGCCAAGGGTAAAACTGGTTCAAGAATTAGATTCTGGCCAGATACACAGATTTTCGTCAAGGGTGCGTCCTTCGAATTAGAAGAGATCTTGGCGCGTGCTCGTCAAACTGCTTTCTTAGTTCCAGGCTTGAAATTGGTTGTCAATGATCTACGTGGCGCAAAACCTGAAGCTCACGAGTTTCTATTCCAGGGTGGAATCGTTGAATTCGTTGATTACATGGCCAAGGATGCCCCACTTTCAAGCGTTTGGCGCCTTAGTGGTTCTGGTGCTTATACCGAAACTGTTCCGGTTCTAAATGCCAAAGGCAACATGGAATCCAAGGAAGTAGAGCGCAAGGCTGATGTTGATGTTGTCGTTCGCTGGGGAACTGATTATGACACTGAGGTCAAGAGTTTCGTCAACATCATTGCAACGCCTAAAGGTGGAACTCACCTTCAAGGGTTTGAACAAGCAGTACTAAAGGTTTTTAGAGATCAAGCTGCCGCTAACGCTCGTAAGTTCAAGCTAGGTAGCGAGAAGATTGAGAAGGACGATGTGATGACTGGCCTAACCGCCATCGTTACGGTTCGACTTCCTGAGCCTCAGTTTGAGGGTCAAACTAAAGAGATTCTCGGAACACCTGCAATCAAAAACATCGTGTCTCAAGTTGTTTCTAAAGCCCTTACAGACCGTTTCAACAGTTCTAAGCGTGATGACAAGGCTCAAACAGCTCTAGTGCTAGAAAAAGTTATCAACGAGATGAAGACTCGTATTTCTGCGAGAACTCACAAAGAGACTCAACGAAGAAAGACAGCACTTGAATCATCGTCACTGCCAACTAAGTTGGTCGACTGTCGAACACAAGACACTATTGATTCTGAATTGATTATCGTTGAGGGTGAATCCGCTCTTGGAACAGCAAAGCTTGCTAGAAACAGTGAGTTCCAAGCTTTGCTTCCAATTCGTGGAAAAATCCTTAACGTTCAAAAAGCAGCAATCTCTGACATGCTTAATAACACCGAATGCGCATCTATCATTCAGGTTCTTGGTGCTGGTTCTGGAAGAACATTTGATTTAGCTTCAGCTAGATACGGCAAGATTATTTTGATGAGCGATGCAGATGTTGATGGTGCTCACATTAGAACTTTGCTCTTAACTCTGTTCTATAAATACATGAAGCCTTTGGTTGAAGACGGCAGGGTTTTTGCTGCTGTTCCACCACTTCACAGAGTGGTAGTTATCAACCCAGGTTCGAAAGCTAACGATGTCATCTACACCTACTCGCAAGCTGAACTTGAGAATCTTCTAAATAAGCTAGAAAAGGCCGGTAAGAAGTATCAAGAGCCTATTCAGCGTTATAAGGGTCTCGGTGAAATGGATGCTGATCAGTTGGCCGAAACAACAATGGACCGCAAGTCAAGAAGCCTGCGTCGCGTAACGGTTTCTGATGCGGCTAACGCGGAAAAAATGTTTGAACTTCTAATGGGTAACGAGGTTGCTCCTCGACGCGATTTCATCATCGACAAAGCAGACAGCTTTGAACGAGAAAGAATCGACGCTTAGGCTCTTCCAGCTGAAACTATTGTTGATGACAAAGGTGCTCCGGAGGCATCGCGTTTAGCCAACTTCTCAGGTAGCTCAAGAGCCTTACCGGCTGAAGCGCTTCCCAAGATTGGTTGCTGACCTACGTAAGCGAAATAAAGCTGGTTCTCATCGCGAATGAACTTGTGTGCTCTAACACCGCCAGTTGCACGACCCTTACCTGGGAACTCATCAATGCTTGAGATCTTTGCGCTACCAGCATCAACAGCACCTAGCGACTCGCTATTGTTTGCGGCAGTTAGAACAACTGTCTTCTTATCAACTGGCACGGAAGCAAAGAAAATTGCCTTGGCTCCATCGGAAAGCTTTATACCCGCCATACCAGCAGCTCCACGACCTAAAGGTCGAACCAGACTTGCCTCGAATCGCAGTAGTTGAGCATCATCTGTAATGAAGATGAGCTCATCGTCTTCGCCTGAAGATGTAGCCCCAATCAGTTCGTCGCCTGCCTTTAGTGAAATAACTTCGAAGGTTGGCTTAGGTGGGAAATCACCGGAGAGACGTTTAACAACACCCTGCTTGGTTCCCATAGCGATGACTGTTTCATCCTTGAGTTCAAATAGTCCTAAAACCTTTGTCTGTTTGTTGACACCTAAGAACTCAGCGATGTTGACACTTGTTGCAGCGTCGAATCCTTCATCACTTGCCGGAATATCTGAGGCGTGGAGTCTGTGCATGACACCATCAGATGTTAGGAAGCCAACTTCTGTTCTGGTTGAACTAGAAATAACGGTCTTGATTGCATCGTGTTTTTTGCGTTTGGCCAGTGGCGCAGGCTCCGTTAGGGTTCTCTGAACTTGACCGCTTGCCGTCAGGACAATAAAACAAGGGGAGTCTGCTAGTTGAGCGTCCATAGCGGCTGCCTTAGCTGCGCTAACTGGCTTTAGTTCAACAACACCATCTGAGATGCTCGTTCTTCTGTCGTCGCCGTATTTGTCAGAAACTTCTTGAAGTTCTTTAGTGACCAGATCTCTAAGAACTTTCTCGCTACCAAGAATTTTCTTTAGATCAGCGATTTCCTTGAGGAGCTCTTTGTTTTCTGCTTCAAGTTCTAACTTCGAGAACTTAGTTAGTCTGCGCAGTTTAAGTTCCAAGATGTATTCTGCTTGAAGTTCTGAGAGTGTGAACTTGCTCATCAGCTTCTTACGTGCGTCATCAACTTCGTTTGCTGCACGAATGATTTTTATCACTTCATCGATGCTGACAATTGCTTTAAGCAAACCTTCAACAAGATGCAGTCTTGCCTGCTTCTTGCCCAACCGATTTTCGCTACGGCGCTTGGTGACCACGATTCTGTGAGCTAAATAAACACCTAGCAGGTCCCTTAAATCAAGAGTCTCTGGACGTCCCTCAACAAGAGCTACGTTGTTGATGCTGAATGATTCTTCAATTGGTGTGAAGCGATACAAAAGCTCAAGAACTGCGTTTGGATCGAAGCCAGTCTTTAGTTCAATGACTAGTTTCAGCCCGTTGTTTCTGTCAGTTAGATCAATGACATCTGAGATACCTTGAAGCTTTTTATTGTTGACACCATCTTTGATTTTCTCAATAACACGCTCTGGTCCAACTAGGTATGGAAGTTCAGTAATAACTAGAGCAAGCTTTCTAGGCGACACGCTCTCGATACTTACTCTCGCGCGGGTCTTGAAAGAACCACGACCGGTTGTGTAAGCCTCACGAATACCTTCGGTACCGATGATGACACCACCGGTTGGAAGATCCGGACCTGGAATGTATTCCATAAGGTCTTCAGAAGTGAGCTTGGTGTTGTTCAGAAGTGCGATAGCAGCAGCAATAACTTCACGCATGTTGTGTGGAGCCATGTTAGTTGCCATACCAACAGCAATTCCAGAGGCTCCGTTGACTAGGAGATTTGGGAAAGCAGCTGGAAGAACTTCAGGCTCAGACAGTTGAGCGTCGTAGTTTGGCTTGAAATCAACCACGTCCTCATCCAAACTCTCGTTCATCAGGAGCGCAGCAGGAGCAAGACGTGTTTCGGTATAACGAGCTGCCGCTGGTCCATCATCGAGGGAGCCAAAGTTACCGTGGCCATCAATTAGGGGAACACGTAGGGTGAATGGTTGGGCCATGCGAACCATTGCGTCATAGATAGCACCATCACCGTGAGGGTGTAATTTACCCATAACCTCACCGCTCACACGTGCTGATTTCACGTGACCGCGATCAGGTCTTAGGCCCATTTCACCCATTTGGAAAATGATTCTTCTGTGGACAGGCTTCAAACCATCGCGAGCATCTGGAAGGGCTCGGGCATAGATCACTGAGTATGAATACTCAAGGAAGGAGTCACTGAGTTCCTTGGTTAGGTCAATATCGGTGATGCGTTCGTCGGGGAACCGGTTTGAACTCTTGTTATCTGTCATGGGCTTTCTAAAGGTTTCGTTTGCTGTGGCAGAATGATTCCAATGTCTACGATGCTACCTTCACCTCCTAAAACCTTGGGGAGGCTTGGCGATGTGTTGATAAGCGCCTTGGCTAGCGCTCAGGGGCTCAATAACCCGCTTCAACTACCAAAGCGACGCTCTGTGTGTGTTCTTCTGGTTGATGGCCTTGGGAGCTCAAACTTGAGTAGTGCCGGTGGTCACGCAAGATACTTGAATTCGCTAAAAGCCGACAAGATTAGTTCTTTCTACCCGTCAACCACTTCAACCAGTTTGACCTCCCTGGCAACGGGCTTGAGTCCAAGTGAAACAGGTTTCATCGGTTACCAGGTTTTCAATAGAGACACAAAAACGTCCCTGAATTTACTCTCTGGTTGGGAATCAAAAGAGCAGGCGATAAAGATTCAAGCTCAAAGAACAATCTCGGAGACTTCTGTTGAGGCTGGAATCTTCTTTGATGTTGTTTCGCCTGAAATTTACCGTGACTCTGGTTTTACTTCCGCAACAATGCGCGGCTCAAGTTTTCATGGAGTCAATGATGTCGCTGCTCGATTCACCAAGGCAGCTGAATTGCTGAGACAGAGTAGCTCCAGAGTTGTATACCTTTACGTTCCAGAGCTAGACCAAATAGCTCATGGGTTTGGCTCTGAAAGCACGAAGTGGTTGAACGCAATTGAAGACTTAGATGGATACATCTCAAACTTCGTAGCAATGCTTCCAAAAGATACTGGACTACTAATCACAGCCGATCACGGTGTCATTGATGTTCCAAAAGAAAACCATAGATACATTGATGAAGTTCTGGCGAAAGATTGTTTTGAATTTGTTGGGGGAGATACAAGAGGTCTGTTCCTCTATTGCAAAGATAACGTAGAGGCAGTTACAGAGATACTGATCAAAAACTACTCTCACGATTGTTACATCACAACGTCAGCGCAACTGATTGAATCTGGCTATTGGACGGAGACAGAAATCCAGAAGAGGTTCTTGCCTGATCTTGTTTTGCTTGCCAAACGTAACGTTGCTCTATTCCATAGAGGGTTCGCGAAAGTAAAGTCCCTAAACATGATTGGTCACCATGGGTCTATTACTAGTGAAGAGCTCTCCATACCCTTGATTAGGTTAGGTTTTTAGTTTTCTTCTTCGTCATCTCTTGAACCGAAAAGAACTTCAGCCCAACCACTTGAAGCCTGCGGTTTAGCTTGCGGAGTTTGATCTTCTACATCTTCAACAACTTCAATGACTTCAACCAATTCTTCGACAAGCTCAACTTGCTCAGTTGCAGGAATGACTACTTCTTCAACGATTTCAATTACTTCAACAAAATCGGTGACTGGTGTCTCTGGTCCTTCATCGGAGATAACCCTAAGCTGAGCTGGAGCGGGAAGCTCTTCATCTTCTTCTTCGAAGTATTCCGGCTCGATAATTGTGTTTACTGGTTCAGGAACAACTGTTAGGTTTGCTGTGATCGGTTTGACTTCAACGATTTCAATTCGTTCTTCAGCCATCACCGGGTGGCTGGGCGATGGGGTGTGTCTTTGAGAAACAGCTACTGGTCCGCCGTTAGAAAGTTGCAGCGCGGCTTCGTTCTCTGGCGCTAAGAAAAGTTGCTTAGGATCGAAAGCCCAAGTTGCTACCCCTTGACCAGAAGAGGTTTCGAATGCAACAGATACAAGCCATTCACCTTCATTAGTTTTCTGTGAAGACCAGGAAACATTTCTAGCTCCGTTATTTGCTAGACGCTCATCCATAACAACTCCGAACTCAATTGGGTTGTTATCCGCAAAGCGATCACCAGCAAGACTTAGACGAACATTGCGGGCAAGATTAACGATGTGGTTTAGTTCAGCGATGATCGGTTTTGCGAATCTAGCAACAAGTTCAATATCTGCACCTGTTTTGGCAACTACTTCATCAACACTTGCGCCAAGTCGAACCAATTGTTGAATGTCTCTTGGCGTTACTGATTGAGGAAGACTAACTTCACGTGTCTTCAAAGCTTTTAGAAGATCTTCTGAAATAGCCAGGGTGTGTTTCGCGCCATCCGGAGCTTGCAACTCAAGATGGTTGTTTGACACACCGGTAACTCGTAAATCAGCCATGGTAATCCCTTCTGCCTAGTAGTTTGGCACCACATAGGCCCAATAGTCGGTTGATTTGTCCGTGCCGCGACACGCCAATACTGAGAGATGACAGGGAAAAGTCAATAAATGGGGGTTAATGTAGTTGCTTTTTCGGTTTGTATGGAACATACTCTCTGCGCCTAGGAAGTTTCTTGAAAGGAAAGTAATTGGCTACCGATTACGATGCACCACGCAAAAATGATGACGATACCGAGTCGATCGAGGTTCTAAAAGAACGCGGTCCTGAGGTAAGTTCTGTCGCAAGCGACGTGGATGCTGAAGACCACTTTGACTCAAACACACTGCCAGAAATCACTGAGACTGACGATGTGATTGTTGTTCCTAAGCAGCAAGATGAATTCACTTGCAGCGAGTGCTTCATTGTGAAGCACCACTCACAGAGAGCTAAGAAGGACGGTAAGTACGGTCCTGTTTGTGTGGACTGCGCTAGCTAATTCGCTTAGCTATTAGTTGCGGGTTTCTGGTTGAAACTAGCCAATAAGGTGTTGGATCTTTCGGATCATTAAGGGTGATTTTCACTAAACCCTTTACCCCAAATTGGAATCGAACATAGGCTAAAGGGCTCAATCCTCGTCCTCGCTCGACGAAAGCGTCCGTAGGTTCAATTACTTGAGCCGAGCTAACCAAATCTAAGTTGATGTTGGCTTTACCTACCCGAAGTGTTTTTCCATCAATTGCAATTACTGGAGCGTTTACAACACCTAAGGCAATGATGGTTATCTCGGTTCCGGCAGCTACCAAGTAGGCAAGAATTTCGCCAAAGGGCAACGAAACTAAGAATGAAATTATTGGCACAACAAGAGTTGATGCGAAGTAGGTAAGCCCAGGTAGTACCCGTTCTCTGTATGGCGGAATCGTTGAAGAGTTACTCATACATTTAGAATACGACCATGACAGCTATCGAAGTACTAATCATCTGTGATGATGATCTAAAGCCAACCATGGGTAATCCAGGCGATGCTGGATACGACCTACGCTCTGCAATAGATCTAACCTTGGTTGCCCATCAGCGAGCGCTTGTTCCAACAAGCGTGAAGATAGCAATGCCCCAAGGCATCGTCGGGTTAGTTCATCCACGAAGTGGGCTGGCTGCCAAGAATGGCATCACAGTGTTGAATGCTCCTGGCACTGTTGATTCTGGATACAGAGGGGAAGTAGCAGTAACTCTCATCAATCATTCTGATATTGATTTTGAAATCAAGAGAGGTGACCGTATTGCACAGTTGGTTTTCCAAAAGTATGAGACAGCGAACTTTATCGAAGTAACAGACTTGCCGGGATCTCAACGTGGCGATGGTGGCTTTGGTTCGACTGGGGTGAAGTAGTAATGGACAAGTTAATAAATACTTCAGGACCATTTGACTCAAGTGATCTAAATGCGCCTCTAGAGGTGGCTAACTTCGGTTCGATTTCTTTCTCCCCGAATCCACTAGTAACGGTTAGAGCAGAAGTTGAACAATCTTCTGGAAAGATGATCGCAATTGCTTTCGATTACAAAGACAGCAGCTTACAAGTTCAAGCTTTCTCAAGCCCTAAAGGAATTTCTATCTGGGAAGAAGTGCTCGAAGACATTACGACGAGTCTTACAGGTCAAGGCATTGCAGTTGAGAACCAGGTTGGACCATTCGGAATGGAGCTCTTAGCAGAGCTGCCTGAAGGGTCATCGAGAGTTCGCATGTTTGCATTCAATGGAGATAGATGGTTGCTTCGAGGAACTATTGCTGGCGCTGCTATCACCGATCTTGAATCTAGAACTTTCCTTGAAGACCTGTTCCGAGGCATTGTTGTTCATAGGGGTGAAACTCCACTTCCACCAAGAGAACTTCTCCCTTTAGAACTTCCAGCGGGAGCCATAGTTCCTAAGGGTTCTCTTGACTGATCCAAAGGGTTTAGGGAAGTACGGGGTTACTAAAGGTGACGATGGTTACCAAGTCAACGCTGCATCGCTTCTCAAAAGCGTGGGTGGAGTCCAGGGTCTGATCGAATCAACCCTTCCAAGCTTTCTTTACGTTCTTACTTTCGCCTTCAGTCGGTCTGTGACCATTTCAGTATCTGTTGTTGGGATAGCAGTCATTGCTCTTTCAATTCGTCATTTTCTGCTAAAACGACCGGCAACCCAGCTTCTTGGCTCACTTGTTGGTATTGGTTTGGCTATTTACCTGACGCTTAGACCTGGTGGCCAGGCCGGTGATTTCTATCTCAAAGACTTCTGGATCAATGGCGCTTACGGATCAGCGCTTCTTTTGAGCGTGATCGTACGTTGGCCGTTGATTGGGCTAATCGTTGGTTTACTTACTAGCCAAGGCGTCACTTGGCGTAAGGACCGCAGGAAAGTTAGATTTTTCGATTTGGTTACTTTGATGTGGGTTGGACTGTTCGCAACACGGTTAGCGATTGAATTACCCCTGTATTTACTGGGGGATATCGTTGCCTTGGGCTTTGTGAAGTTAGTTCTAGGGCTGCCGTTTTATCTATCAATGATTTGGCTGTCTTGGCGTTTGTTGCGGAAGGTAATAAGTACCGAAACTGATGGTATTTTGGACGAGTAAGACTTTTTTTCACGGCTAGGAGAGCCACTTGTCTAAAATTGACAGCTTCGGTGCAGGTTCAGATCTAACAGTTGGTGGCAAGAGCTACCGTATTTATCGTCTAGATAAGGTTCTCAAGAACCAGCTGCCATACAGCCTAAAGATTCTTTTGGAAAACCTTCTTCGTACCGAAGATGGCGCTAACGTAACTTCCAGCCAAATTGAAGCAATCGCCAACTGGAATCCTTCGGCTGAACCAGACACAGAGATTCAGTTCACTCCAGCTCGTGTAATCATGCAGGACTTCACTGGTGTTCCATGCATCGTTGACCTAGCGACTATGCGTGAAGCAGTTTCTGCTCTAGGTGGAGATCCAAAGAAAGTTAATCCTCTAGCTCCAGCTGAATTGGTTATCGATCACTCAGTTGTAATTGATGTTGCTGGAACTCCTGAAGCTTTTGAACAGAATGTGGCTTACGAATATGAACGTAACGGCGAGCGTTACCAGTTCCTTCGTTGGGGTCAAGGAGCATTTAACGACTTCAAGGTTGTTCCTCCTGGCACAGGAATTGTGCACCAAGTAAACATCGAGTACCTAGCGAGAACTGTTATGACTCGTGAAGTGAACGGTGTTCTAACTGCATACCCAGATTCATGTGTTGGTACCGACTCTCACACCACCATGGTTAATGGTTTGGGTGTCTTGGGTTGGGGTGTAGGTGGCATCGAAGCCGAGGCTGCGATGCTTGGTCAACCGGTTTCAATGTTGATTCCTAAGGTTGTTGGTTTCAAACTTGTTGGGTCTATACCTACCGGCGCTACTGCTACTGACGTCGTTCTAACAATCACTGAAATGCTTCGCAAGCACGGTGTGGTTGGCAAGTTCGTTGAGTTCTACGGAGCTGGAGTTTCATCAGTTCCCCTAGCTAACCGTGCAACTATCGGAAACATGTCACCAGAGTTTGGTTCAACAGTGGCTATCTTCCCAATCGATGAAGTAACGATTGACTACTTGAGATCTACTGGTCGTTCAGAAGAATCTATTGCCTTGGTTGAAGAGTATTCAAAGACTCAGGGTTTGTGGCATGACCCAAGCAACGAAGCTAAATACAGCGAATACTTGGAACTAGATCTTTCCACAGTTGTTCCTTCAATTGCTGGTCCAAAGCGCCCACAGGACCGCATTGAGTTAACTGACTCGAAGGCTCAGTATCAAAAAGACATTGCTACTTACTCAACAGCTAGCTCAAAGCCAGCACAAGTTGAAGGTGCTGATTATTCAATCGACAACGGTTACGTTGCGATTGCCTCAATTACTTCATGTACTAACACTTCCAACCCATCTGTAATGATGGCTGCTGGTTTGTTGGCGCGTAAGGCTGCAGCCAAGGGCCTGAAGAGTAAACCTTGGGTTAAGACTTCTTTGGCACCAGGTTCTAAAGTCGTTACAGAGTACTTCGACAAAGCGGGTCTGACCGAAGATCTAAACTCTCTTGGCTTTGATCTAGTTGGTTATGGCTGTACTACCTGTATTGGAAACTCAGGACCGCTAGACCCACATATTTCTCAAACAGTAAACGAGAACGATTTGGCTGTTACAGCTGTTCTTTCAGGTAACCGAAACTTTGAAGGTCGAATCAATCCGGACATCAAGATGAACTATTTAGCTTCACCGCCACTAGTAGTTGCTTACGCTCTTGCTGGAACGATGAACTTCGATTTCGAAACTGAAGCTCTTGGTCAGGATAATGCGGGTAAGGATGTGTTCCTGAGAGATATTTGGCCAACCCCAGATGAAGTTCAGAAGACCATCGATAGCACCATCAACTCAGACATGTTCAAGTCTCAGTACGCTGGCGTTTTTGAAGGTGACGCACGTTGGAAGGAAATTCCAACTCCAACCGGAGCTACCTTCAGCTGGGATGCGAAGAGCACTTACGTTAGAAAACCACCGTATTTCGATGGCATGACCATGAACCCAAAGCCAGTTAGTGACATCGCTGATGCAAGAGTTCTAGCTCGTCTTGGTGATTCTGTTACAACAGATCACATCAGTCCTGCTGGTTCAATCAAGGCTGACTCACCAGCAGGTAAGTACCTGACCGAGCATGGAGTTTCTCGAGTTGACTTCAATTCATACGGTTCTAGAAGAGGTAACCATGAAGTAATGATTCGTGGAACCTTTGCAAACATTCGTCTTCGCAACCAGTTACTGAACGATGTTGAAGGTGGATACACCAGAGACTTCACAGAAGCTGGGGGGCCACAGAGTTTTATCTACGATGCTTCACAGAACTACCAGAGCAATCATGTTCCGCTAGTGATTCTTGCTGGTAAAGAGTATGGTTCAGGTTCATCACGTGACTGGGCCGCTAAGGGCACTGCGCTTCTAGGTGTTAAGGCCGTTATAGCTGAGAGCTTTGAGCGTATTCACCGCAGCAACCTAATCGGTATGGGTGTTCTTCCGCTTCAGTACCTACCTGGACAGACCGCATCTTCACTAGGGCTGGATGGAACTGAAATCATTAGCATTGCTGGTGTTACTGAACTGAACAATGGTTCAACTCCAAAGACCCTAAAAGTCATAGCTAAGCCTTCCGAGCACTCTGCTGCAGGAAAGCAAGAGATCAGTTTCGATGTTGCACTTCGTATTGATACACCAGGTGAAGCTGACTACTACCGTCACGGTGGAATCTTGCAGTATGTGTTGAGAAGTTTGGTTGGCTAACATGTCTTTACTTAGTGGCATCAAATCTCCTTCAGATCTGAAGTCGCTAAGTAATGACCAGATGTTGGAACTAGCGGGGGAGATTCGTTCTTACCTTGTTGAAACAATCACAGCAACCGGAGGCCACCTTGGACCGAACCTAGGTGTTGTTGAACTCACTCTGGCTATTCATAGAGTTTTTGATTCACCTAAAGATCGCATCATCTTTGATACTGGGCACCAAAGCTACGTTCACAAACTAGTTACTGGAAGAACAGATCTTTCAAGTATCAGAACAAAAAATGGCATTGCGGGTTACCCGCAACGCTCTGAGTCCGAACATGACGTAGTTGAATCATCACACGCTTCTTCATCCCTTTCGTGGGCTGATGGAATTGCTAAGGCGTATAAGCTAACTGGTCAAACAGACAGGGCCGTTGTTGCTGTAATCGGCGACGGAGCTCTTACCGGTGGTATGGCCTGGGAGGCTCTGAATAACATCACGGATGATAACGATCGCAATCTCGTGATTGTTGTAAACGACAACGGTCGTTCCTATGCTCCAACTATTGGTGGTCTTGCTAGACACTTGAACAACGTGAGAACCGATGAGGTATACAAGAAGGCTTATAGATTCTCAAGGAAGTTCTTCTCTGCTTTCGGCCCACTGGGAAGACTTGCTTACTCTGTGCTTCGTGGAGCCGGTAAGGGGCTTCTAGGTACATTTACACCTAAGGGGATGTTCCCTAACCTTGATTTGAAATATATTGGCCCTATTGATGGTCACGATCTAGAAGCCATGGAACAGGCACTGACTCAGGCTAAGAGTTACGGTGCTCCAGTTATCGTTCACGCTATTACTCAAAAGGGTAGAGGCTTCCAACTAGCTGAAGACAACATCGACGATCAGTTCCACGCTGTAGGCCAGATAGATCCGAAAACAGGTAAATCGTTAGAGTCAAGTTCAGCTCCTTCCTGGACATCCGTGTTCGCTGATGAGATTGTCTCAATTGCAGATGAGAACGAAAAGGTTATCGGTCTTACGGCAGCGATGTTGATACCAGTTGGTTTACACAAACTAGCCGCAAAGTATCCAACACGAGTATTCGATGTCGGTATTGCTGAACAGCATGCGGTTGCATCTTCGGCTGGTCTTGCTTTTGGTGGATTGCATCCTGTGGTTGCTGTTTACGCAACCTTCATGAACCGAGCATTCGATCAGGTTCTGATGGATGTTGCCCTGCATAATGCTGGTGTAACTTTTGTTTTAGATCGTGCCGGTGTTACTGGTCCTGATGGTGCTAGCCATCATGGCATGTGGGACCTTGCACTCTTACAAATAGTTCCTGGCATTGAAATTGCTGCACCACGTGATGCCATTCGCCTTAGAGAGGAACTTGCTGAGGCAGTAGCAATAGAAGACAAGCCAACAGTTATCAGATTCCCTAAAGGTTCGGCACCGACTGAGATTCCTCAAATTAGAAGATTGAAAGATGGCGTCGACGTTCTACATGAAGCTGCTTCCAAAGACGTTCTTTTAGTCGCTGTTGGTGCGATGGCTCCGGTTGCTCTGAAGGTCGCAGAACTTCTCTCAGCCCACGGCATCGGAGCAACAGTAATCGATCCACGCTGGGTTGTTCCAGTTCGTCAGACTGTAATTGATCTAGCTAGAGACCACAGAATCGTCATCAGTATTGAAGATGGTGTGCGTGTTGGTGGAATTGGTACGAGAATCAGGCAAGACCTCAGAGCCAATCAGATAGATACGCCATTGAATGAACTTGGTCTCCCTGATGAATTCTTAGAGCACGCCTCCAGAAACGAAATTCTCGACAGAATTGGACTATCTGCTCAGTCCATTACCCAAGAGATCGTGGCCCAGGTACTCGGAGCAAAGATCCCTTCAGCCAGGCCTCTAGAGAACGAAGTGAAGAACACTAACTCGAAGTTGTAGTATCTTCCTGCTTTGGCTCAACAGGCACCGGCTCAGTTCTCCTAAAAGCGTCCACAAGTATGGGTAACACCAAATCAATCTGCCAATTACGTGCTCTGTGCTCTCTGAGTGCTTTCTTCATGCTCTCTGCATCAAGTGCAGGAGGGGCGAAACAAAGTTGCTTTAGCGTCTCTGGAGCAAGAATGTTTTCCTGTGGGATATTCACGACCGTTGCAAGATCATTCAGAAGCTTCTTAGACCACTGCAATCTTAGGTTGGCTTCTGGAAACTTACTTGGCCAGCTCCGATGATTAGGTATACCCGTTTGTTTTGGTCTGACGTCAACAGGCTTCTCTGTGGTAAGGCCTTTGTAATAGGAATCCCACCAAGTATCAATGTAAGTTCTTGATGCTCTGCCAGTAAATGATCTGAGTGCTGAAAGTTCTGAACGTGACTTAGGTTTCGCCTTTACAGCAGCGACGATGGAGGCATCTGGAACTAAGCGACCAGGGGAGATATCTTTGTCTTGAGCGAGCGCTTCTCTGGCTTCCCACATGTGCTTCACGATGGTCAGATCTCTCGAATCTTTCAATTCGTGAATGCCTGTTGTTCCCCGCCATCTATCGGTTTTAGGTTCCTTGACTTGGAAATCTAATAAGAACTCAAATTCCTCTTCAGCAACGTTAAGTTTTTCGTTTGCAATCAAATCCTTCTCGACGGCAACCTGCAGTTCCGCTAATACATCAACATCTAAAGCGGCGTAGTCAAGCCAAGACTGAGGAAGAGGTCTTTGGCTCCAGTCAACTGCGGAATGCTCTTTAGCTAGCTTCAGTTGTAAATAGTGCTCGGTAATGGTTCCTAGTGAAACCCTGGGTAAGCCAAGTAACCGGCAAGCTAATTCTGTGTCAAAGATTTTGGAAGGGCGTAAACCAAATTCGGCTAGGCAGGTTAGGTCTTGAGTAGCAGCATGAATAAGCCATGGTGTTTGATTTATTCTGCTTATTGCATTTTCTAGCATGACCTTGTCGAAGGTTGCGATTGGGTCAAGTAGGTAAATGCAATTACCTTGCAAGGCTATTTGTATGAGGTAAGCCTTCTGCCCGTATCTAAAGCCGCTCGCTCTCTCAGCATCGATCGAAAGAGCAAGAGTATTGTTCTCAAGAGCTGCTAAGAAGATTGCAAGTGTGTGGCTGTTGTCAACTAGGTGAACCTTGGCTCTTGGAAGGTCTAGTGCTGTGCTCTCAATTTGAGAGTTTTCCTCACTCATTTGCTCCGTGCCAGTGGCGTAACGTCTTCGCCCTCGAGCATGTTTCCAGCCATAGTGGCAATGAGGTCTTGCCAAGCAGCAAAGTGATTACCAAAATCAGCTTCGGTAGGAGACCATGAAGCTCTTAGTTCTACCTCACTGTGGGCTGCTTCATTACTTAGTGAACCCATGCCTGTTGAAGTCATCTTGGTAACCGTGCCAGCTTCGTTTAGGTACTTTACATTGTGTTTTTCAAGTGCTCTAATCAAAAGATTCCAGTAATAGAAAGCTGGATCTTCATCTCTGTGGGTGTCTGTTTCAACTGGTGACTTGCCATAAGCAATCACTCTGAAATTTGAACCCCAAATAGCAAACTGCTCAGGGTCGTGGATGAAGACGATGCGACCTACGCCTCGGTTATCTGCTGTATCTGCCTTGTTTGGCACTTCGGCGGCAAATGCTAGGGCAGTTGGTGCGATGCCTTTAGGTGCTGGAATCTGAGTAGTTTCTATTTCGCCACGGAAAAATGGCTCTGCTAGCCCCAATGCGGCAGTTGCAAACTCGGCGGGAACATCCGCTTCCAATTCATAGAAACTCATCTGTTCTAGGCTAATTCCATAAGGTTCAAAGTTGTTGGACATCCACGCCTGAAAGAATGGACTCATGCGCTATCTCAAAGCAATCTATGCTGCGATAAGACTTCAACGCTTGGGTGGGAAGATTTCCGGTGAACACAAAATCCAAGCGGTGCTTCCAGATTCAAACCAATTAATCGTGCAACTTCCTAAGTCTCCGGACACGCTTGTTCCTGGCGTACAGAGCCTATTTTGGAACTCAAGGGAAGGTCATGCCATAGTAAAGCCCCTTGGTAGTGATTCAGAGAGTGTGAGCTTTGAACTAGTTAAGGCCTTCAGGAATCTGCCTAAGAAAGGCGATTCTGTTTGGCTTAGCGGCTGGCTAGGAGAGTCTCCTAAAGACTTCGGATTTGAGGCTACCGAGGAAAAACTTTCTAACGGAACGATTGCTCTGACCTCTAGGAAAAACTCCTCTACTTGGGTCATTCATGTTCATGGTCGAAACGCAACGATGGCAGAAACTTATCGAAACTTCAAGCAATTTAGCGATCTAGGTTTTAATCAGCTATTCCTTGCGCACGAGACAGACGCAAAGCCTTACGGGCTTGGCAAGAAGAGATCTTTTCTGGGTGCTAACGAGTGGCGACAAGTTGAGTTAGCGGCTCAACATGCTCTAGATCAAGGTGCCTCCGAAATTGTTTTATTTGGCTGGTCGCTTGGCGCTATGTTTGTCGGGCAGTTTCTCCTCAATAGCAAACTGGCCAACGCAGTAACAGGTTTCGTTCTGGACTCACCCCTTATTGATTACCCGAGCACGCTAAGACTTCAAGCGACACTTGCAGGCCTCGATGAGGATTTTGGCAACTATGTTTCTTGGCTTCTAACCAAGAGCAAGTTACTAAGAGCTCTTGGATATGGTTATGAGAAACTACCATCCATACTTTTTCACGTTGATATTCCGGGTTTAGTTTTGTTTTCAAGAACCGACGGTTATGTCTCTATGGAACGAATTGATGAACTCTCAGCCGCTAATGCAAACTTGAGTTTGCTTGAATTCGCCAACGGAAAACACTGCAGACTTTATAACCAAGACCCTGCTATGTATCAAAAAGCTGTTAGCGACTTTCTTCGTTCACTTTGAATCTAAATAGCCAGGTGCTCTCTGAATTAGCAGTTTGAATCAAGTTCGGTCTAAGGCCGAGCTCCTGAATATAATCTGAAGCAACTTCCAAGGCCACAGTCTCGACACTTGTTCCTGTAACAGTAAGACACACTTCACCTATGAGCGAAGCTTCTGCATAGACCCTTGCTGTTTCAGTTCCTGATTCGAGCACTATGGATTCGTAAGTGCTGCCAAACTTACTTCTGAACCAAGACACTAGATCTTCACCAGGACTCCCAATAGTTTCTGCAACGGATCCAGTTGGAAGATGGTCAACAGTAACCAATACCCGCTTTGAAGCCTTTTCTCTTGTTGCAGGAATATCGAGAGTCTCGTCATTAGTGATGATCAGCATCTCTGCAAGATTGCTAGCCCTAAGACTCTCATCACGAGCAGTCTTGCCTGTTGTGATAATGAGATCACTTTGACTGCGGATAGCCTTCAGTGCTAATCGGTCAAGGCTTGAAGTGAGTGCGTTGCTGTTTGATTCGCTAGATTTTGTTGAAAGAACGTGGTTGAACCTTATGCCTTTGAATCTGGGGTAGAAATCGACTAAGTCTTCGTAACTGTCAACTTCGATCTCCCTAATAGAAGTTGTTCTAACTGTTACCAGCATTAAGTTTTTCTTTGGTTTGTCGCTTTATCCGGTTCAACATTCCGTGCATGCCACGAATGCGTAGTGGAGAGACGAGTTGAGTAAGTCCAAGTGCATTCACAAACGAATCTTCGAACTCTAAAACAGCGCTTGGTGTTTGACCATCTAGTGCCAGTTGAAGAATTGAAGCAAAACCTCGTGTTGTTGGGGCTTCCTGAGGCGCAGTTAAGTAAATGTGAACTCGATCATCGACCTCGACGAACAAATATACAGGGGATTGGCATTCCTCAACTCTTTCCAGCAGTTCAGGGTGATCGCTGTATCGCTCAGGCAGTTCAGGAAGTGAATCAGCAAACTCTAAAAGCAGTTCAAGTTTTGAAGAATCTGGTACCTCGGAGAAGGTATCCAGAATTTCTTTCGCTGCAGCGTTCATGCTCACTAGTAACCTTGGGGGATAGAACCAGGCTCTGTTCCCTTAACGATTGGAACACGAACAGCTGAACCCCACTCAGTCCAAGAACCGTCGTAGTTTCTAACTTTTGGAATACCCAGAAGGTAAGTCAACACAAACCAAGTATGTGAAGAACGTTCGCCGATTCGACAATAAGCAATAACATCAGCTGCATCATTGATGCCAGCTTCTAATCTGTAAATCTGGTTAAGTTCATCAATAGATCTGAAAGTCTGGTCCTCATTAACAGCTTTAGCCCAAGGCACAGAAGCCGCGGTAGGTATGTGCCCTCCGCGAAGTGCTCCTTCATCTGGATAGTCTGGCATGTGCGTTCTTTCACCTGAATATTCTTGAGGAGATCGAACATCGATCAATGGTTTACCAAAGTGCTTTAAAACATCCTCTTTGTAAGCACGAATCTTTTCATCCTGTCTGGGGACAACAGGGTAACTAGTTTCAATAACTTCTGGCGTTTGCTTTGAAAGCTCTCTACCTTCAGCAATCCACTTGGCTCTTCCGCCATCCATAATTCGCACGTCTTCATGACCGAAAAGCTTTAGGACCCAGAATGCATAGGTAGCCCACCAGTTACTTTTGTCGCCATAGATAACGATGGTGTCCTCACGAGAAATGCCTTTACTCGAGAGCAACTTAGCCATGTCCTCGCTGGTCAAGTAATCTCTAACAACTTGATCATTAAGTTCTGTGTGCCAGTCAAGCTTCACAGCACCAGGAACGTGACCAGTTGAATAAAGCAGAATGTCTTCATCGCATTCAACTATGACTAAGCCTTTAGAACCCTTGTTGGCATCAACCCATTCGGTACTAACTAGAGCCTCACCGTGAGCGAATTGATTGAAGCGTGGGCTCGTATCTACAGGAAAAGTCAACTTATTACCCCTTGGGTTTTAGAATGTTTATGCGGTCACTCTATTCTTACAAAAATTACCGCCAAATAGAACGGCAAAGCCCAATGTTGCTCCATGTTACAGACCTCAAGACTGACATAACTGTTGCAGAACTCATGGCTGAGCTAGTTCCACCAAAGGAATTCCGCGAAGTTTCCTTTGACTCTTACGTTCCTGACACCAATTACCCATCTCAGAAAGACGCAATCGAAGCTGGACGAGAGTTTGCCAAGAAGGTTTCTGGAAGAAAGACACAATCTACAGGCATTTATCTCGATGGTGGTTTTGGTGTTGGTAAAACCCACCTCCTGGCTTCTATCTATCACAACGCCAAATCCTCCAAACTATTCGGTCCATTCATTGCCTTTACTTCCATAATCGGGTATTTAGGTTTCGCTCAAGCTTTAGTTGAATTCAGCGAATACGAGTTGATTTGCATAGATGAATTTGAACTAGACGATCCGGGGGACACGATGATGATGTCTCGATTGCTGAAAGAACTTGCAGCTAAAAACATTTCATTTGCAGCAACTTCAAATACTCCACCAAACGCTCTGGGAGCCGGAAGATTTGCAGCCGAAGGGTTCCAACGTGAAATCAGCTCGGTCGCAGACAAGTTCACAATTATGCGTATCGATGGTGAGGACTATCGACACAGAAGTGCCAACTATGAGTTTGCTACGACGAAACCGGACGAACTAGAAATTGAGACCTCGAACTCGCGCCTATATTCTGGATTTGGCGAATTGTTGAATTTCCTTGCTTCAATTCACCAATCTCGTTATGCAAAAGTAGCAGAGCAGTTCGATGAGCTAGCGGTTGCAGATTTATATGAAATCCAGGACCAGTTCGAAGGCCTTAGGTTTGTAAGCTTTATCGACAGGTGTTACGAGGCAGGCATCTCGTTTAGGTTCTCAGGTGTCGCACCTGATCAGATTTTTAGAGCAGATCACGTTGCAGGCGCCTACCAAAAGAAATATCGTCGCTGCATTTCGCGTCTATTCGCCATGAATTCGCGATAGAAACCTTTAACAAACTCGAAACATTAATGAGTGTTTCGCGAAACATCTAGGCCACAAAGTGTAGGTAACCAAACTTTGGAGGACATGATGGATCAGGGAAACACCGGTTTCGTACTATTTTCAGCAGCCTTAGTTCTGCTTATGACACCAGGACTGGCTTTCTTCTATGGAGGCATGGTTAAGGCTAAGAGCGTGGTTAGCATGATGATGCTTTCGTGGGGTGCTTTGGGTCTAGTTGGAGTGCTCTGGGTGCTCTACGGATATGCTTTCAGCTTTGCAAGTTCCGACAGCCCAACATTCGTAGGAATCCCTGGTTGGTTCGGATTCGACTCGGCTTCTATCGGTCTTGCTGCAGAAACAAATGCTGCTCTAGGAACAACCACAGCGGCGCACCCAACACTTGCTTTCGTGGCATTCCAAGCAACATTTGCCATCATTACTGTTGCTCTTATTTCCGGTGCAATCGCTGACCGAGCTAAGTTTGGTGCTTGGATGATCTTTGCAACTATTTGGGTAACTGTTGTTTACTTCCCAGTTGCAAGTTGGGTTTTCAACTTTGGCGCTGCTGCCGATCACCACGATGGTGGTTGGCTAATCAAACTTGGAGTAATCGACTTTGCTGGTGGAACAGCAGTTCACATTAACGCAGGTGCCGCTGGCCTTGCCTTGGCACTTGTATTAGGTAAACGTTTCGGTTTCAGTAAGGGCATTACCCAGCCACACAACGTGCCACTAACACTTCTAGGTGTTGCACTTCTTTGGTTTGGATGGTTCGGATTCAATGCAGGTAGCGAACTGGCAGCCGACGGAGTTGCTTCACTGGCTTTCATCAATACTCTCTCCGCACCAGCTGCAGCAATGCTGGGTTGGGTCATCGTCGAGAAAATTCGTCACGGCAAGGCAACATCTATTGGTGCAGGCTCTGGAGCGGTTGCCGGCCTGGTCGCCATTACTCCTGCATGTGCTGCTTTAGATCCAGTGTGGGGAATGCTGCTAGGTCTAATCGCTGGCGCACTGTGTGCTCTTGCAATCGATCTTAAGTTTGCACTTGGTTTTGATGACTCCCTTGACGTAGTTGGTATTCACCTTGTTGGTGGAATCGTTGGAACTCTCTACATCGGTATCTTTGGTAGAGGGGTTGGAGCGGCCTTCGGTGCTGGCTTTGACCAACTGTGGAAGCAAGCCGTTGGTGCCGGGGCCGTTCTCGCGTACTCATTCCTTCTAGCTCTCTTGATTGGCCTAGTCATCGAAAAGACCATAGGTTTCAGGGTCAAAGCCGAAGATGAAATTGCCGGAATTGATACCGTCGTCCACGGAGAAGAGGCCTATGCCTTCGGTAATGACAGGGTCTAGCTTTTAGAACTCAACAAAATGGGACTCTAACCGTGCAAAAAAACTAAAAATCGGTTAGAGTTCTATTTGTCTTGTGAAAGATATGCGGATGTGGCTCAGTTGGTAGAGCACAACCTTGCCAAGGTTGGGGTCGCGAGTTCGAATCTCGTCATCCGCTCGAAGCGGGCTCTTATAAGCCTCGTGGTAAACGTGGTGGAGTGGCTGAGCGGCCCAAAGCAGCAGCCTGCAAAGCTGTAAAACCACGGGTTCAAATCCCGTCTCCACCTCCAAGCTTTAGACCCGGACGATTGGCGCAGCGGTAGCGCACTTCCTTGACATGGAAGGGGTCACTGGTTCGATCCCAGTATCGTCCACCACATAATCTTGTTAGTCTTTCAATATGAGAGTTACTAAGTCTTTCCTTAGAACAGCGATAGCAATTTTCGTTTTGGCTGTCTCTTCTCTCATGCCCATTCAGTCTTCCACTGCGGTAACCTCACCTTCAATCATTCAAAGATCTTTTAGTGCAGGATTCAGTTCGACCTGTGCACTGCGCGGCGAAAACGTTATCTTCTGTGTTGGGGACAACTCATTCAGTCAATTGGGTGATGGTTCAAAAACTTCTTCAAGCCAGCCAAGACCAGTGTCAATAGTCGATAAGGGTCTTAGCGTCACAGTTGGAAAATCGTTCGCTTGCTCTATTGGCATTGATGAACTTGGGTATTGCTGGGGAGATAACCTCAAAGGTCAGCTCGGAAAAAGTGGAAGTTCCCCATACTCGAGTCGTATTGGCAGTGAGGCAAAACTTTCAGACATTCAAGCGGGAAACGACTTCGCTTGTGCACTAACTCAAGCAAGCAGAGTCCTCTGCTGGGGGGCGACAACTCCACTAACCGGCCAAGTTGAATACGAGAGCACTCCAAGAGATTTGAACATAACCGGAGCAACTGCAATTGCGGTTGGACCCGAAGCGCTTTGTTATGTGAACGTTTCTGTTTATTGTCTTGGCTCTGCTCCGTTTACTTCAACAACAACTATCATCGGTGGCACATCTGGTGCCACCAGTGTCGCAGTCGGATCTGACTTTGCTTGCGCTCTGATAGTAACTTCAGTTAAGTGTTGGGGAGATAACTCAAAAGGTCAGTTAGGCCAGGGCAACACTTCGGTTACTACTGACATCGTTGAAGTTAGTGGTTTGAGCGACATCAAGTCAATTACAGCCGGAGCTCAGTTTGCTTGTGCGTTGGATACCAGCGGATCTTCTTACTGCTGGGGAGATAACTCACGCAACCAAATCTCTGCAGGCGCTTCTATTCAAAGCACACGAGTACCAACTATTATTCCTAGTTCGATTGCAATCGATGCTGGCTCAAATTTCCTTTGTGCAATGTTACTTGATGGTGCAATCAAATGCACAGGAGATAATTCCAAGGGGCAGAGTGGAATCACCGACTCATCTGCAGCACCTATTGGTCCGGTATTTGATTCTGGTTTCACTAAAGTTTCAACCGGCACCAATACTACTTGCGCGATCGACGCGCAAGGAAATCTAAAGTGTTGGGGACCTTTGGTTCCAGAGGGAACTGACGGAACTTTGTTTACGGATGTTTCAGTTGGCACTGTGAGTGCTTGCGCAATTCCTGTATCGGGAGCGATTTGGTGTTGGGGAGCTAATGGATCAGGGCAGCTTGGTGATGGTTCGAATAAATCAGCTACGACTCCTACGGTTGTTCTAGGCCTAGGAACTCGTAAGGCAGGCCACGTGGCAGCTGGATACCGTCACTTCTGCGCAAACACTAAGGATGGTTTGATTTTTTGTTGGGGAGATAATTCTCATCAGCAACTTGGATACTCAGGCGTTGACAGTAAAAGTGCTGTTGTTGTCCCTGGTTTAGCGAACGCAGTTGACATTGCGTCTGGGCTATATCACAGCTGCTCTCTAGTTACTGGTGGAACGGTTTACTGTTGGGGAGATAACGCTAAGAAGCAGATAGCCAACAATTCAACCACCAAGCTCGGTCTTACTCTCGTAACGCAAACAGCAAGCGTCACAAAGGTTGCAAGCGGTGGCAACGAGAACTGTTTCCTCATGAGTGATAACAGGTTAAATTGTGTCGGCGAGAACTCAGACCTACAATCTCCAGGTTTGCTACCAGGAACTTACTCAGATGTAGCAGTAGGAAACAACAGCATTTGTGTTGTAAAAACTTCTGGCAACCAAGTTGCTTGTTTAGGTTCAAACTCGAATCTAAAACTTGGTCGAACAGGATTAAAGTCAGGGACACTAACTGATGTAGCGACTTTGACTACCGGTACACCCACCACTTCTAATCGACAAGTTTCTGTTGGTGATGAACACGCCTGTGCAATTAACACCGATGGTTTCTTGAAATGCTGGGGCTCAAACTCAACCGGACAGTTAGGTTCGAGCTTCGGATTCCCTGAGCCGTTCGCAAAAGTTACTGTTACTGTTTCAGGGCTTGCTAACGTAGGTGAGACAATCTTCGCGGCTATCTCATCAAATGAACCACAAGCAACCGCAGCCTATTCCTGGAACAAAGCAAGCGATTCTAAAGTTGTTGGTCTGGCTGTTAGTGGTGCAAACCAGATTTCATATGTCCCCACAGTTTCTGATTTAAATAAGTTCTTCAATGCTTCAGTTGTGTTAACTAAATGGGGGATTAGCTCGGAAGGTATGAGGTCCGCAAACTTTGGACCGATTGGTTCAGCAAAGCGCATTCTTATCAAAGCTGTTCCAACTATCACCGGCAAAACAAAAGTTGGACAACTTCTTTTTGCCCGATCAGGTGCATGGGAATCAGGAGTGCTCTTTACCTACCAGTGGTACCGAGGAACGACAAAAATCTCTGGAGCTAAATCAGCGATCTATAAATTAGGTGCCGCTGATGTTGGTAAGCAGATCTACGTTGCAGTTACTGGAACTAAAGTTGGCTTACCTGCGGTTGTTCAGAAATCCCTAAAGACTTCGAAGGTTATTCGCTAACCAACTAGGTGAGTGCCAACCAGTGAGCCGATAGCGTAGGTGACTCCCATCGTTAACAAGCTGATAGCAACGTTTCGAACCATTCCACGCATCGGTTTCGCACCACCGATTTTCGCTCCGACGTAGCCGGTCAAAAGAAGCGCTAATACGACAGCACCAACTGTTGCTTGCAATCTAAAGTCAACCCAAGGCCCTGCAACAGCCAACAGGGGAAGCATTCCACCAATTGCAAAGGCAACGAAAGAAGACAATGCTGCTTGTATTGGACTCACGTGGTGATCCGAATCAATTCCTAATTCAGCTTCAGCGTGAGCTTTAAGAACATCCTTAGCTGTTAGTTCCTCTGCCACCTGGAATGCCAATTTGGGAGACATACCCTTCTGCTCATAGAACCAGGCAAGCTCGCGCAGTTCTGCTTCAGGGTTTGCCTTAAGTTCTTCTCTTTCTAGAGCTAAAGCAGCTTTTTCGCTGTCTCTTTGAGCGCTCACCGATGTGTATTCACCACCGGCCATAGATATCGATCCTGCTACCACTGCGGCAACACCAGCTACCAGAATGCTCCCTGACGTTGCTCCTGGTGCAGCTGCGACACCGAGCACCATACCTGACGTGGACATGATTCCATCGTTTGCTCCTAGAACACCCGCTCTAAGCCAATTGAGCTTAGCCGCCATGGCATTTCGCTTGAACTCTGTTGAAGTAATCAGAGCATCAATTTCTGGGGTATTTGGTTTGGTCATAATCAAACAAAACACTAGTTTTGGGCTTTTATCTAGTAAGGCTCTCCTAACCGTGTCTGGAATAAGATGTCTATTAGGCAGTTGGAGCATTGGTGAGCATGATCAAAATAACCCTGGATGGGTCACAAGTAGAAGTTGAAGCTGGTTCTACCGGTTTCAAGCTCTTTAGCGACAAGAGAATCGTTGCACTCAAGGTCAACGGTGAACTTAAAGATCTAGCCCACGAGGTGGCTGATTCCGATGTTGTCGAAGGTGTATCTATCGATAGCCAGGATGGTCTTAACATCCTTAGACACTCAACCGCTCACGTTTTAGCCCAAGCCGTCCAGAACATCAACCCTGAAGCCAAACTGGGTATTGGTCCTCCGATCAAAGATGGTTTCTACTATGACTTTGATGTCGAGTCACCTTTCACACCTGAAGACCTGAAGGCTCTTGAAAAAGAGATGGACCGGATTATTCGTTCCGGGCAGAGATTCTTACGTCGGGTTACCAACGATCAAGATGCAGCCATTGAACTTTCTAACGAGCCATACAAGCTTGAACTCATTGGCCTAAAAAGCGGCAACGCCGATGTTGGTGAGGCAGCTGCCGAAGTTGGTGCAGGTGAACTAACCATTTACGACAACTTCGATGTTCAAGCTGACAAGGTTGTTTGGAAAGACCTTTGCCGAGGACCTCATTTACCAAATACAAGAATGATTGGTAACGGATTTTCACTGACTCGTGTTGCCGCTGCATATTGGCGAGGAAACGAGAACAATAAACAGCTGCAAAGAATTTATGGGACTGCCTGGCCAACGAAAGATGAACTGAAGGCTTACCAGTTGCAAATGGAAGAAGCAGCTAAACGTGATCATCGACGTCTCGGCGCAGAGCTAGATCTGTTTTCATTCCCTGAGGAAATTGGTTCCGGTTTAGCGGTATTCCACCCTAAAGGTGGGGTGATTCGTCGAGTCATGGAAGATTACTCTCGTAAACGTCACGATGAGAGCGGTTACGAATTTGTTTATAGCCCGCACGTGACTAAGGCCAACTTGTTTGAAACCTCTGGCCACCTTGAATGGTATGCCGAAGGTATGTTTCCACCACTACAGCTAGATGAAGAGCGCGATGAGGAAGGCAACATCAAACGCCAGGCTCAGGATTACTATCTAAAGCCGATGAACTGTCCCTTCCACTGTTTGATTTACAAATCTCAAGCTCGTTCTTATAGAGATCTTCCACTTCGTCTTTTCGAATTTGGAACTGTGTACCGTTACGAGAAATCAGGGGTTCTTCACGGCATTACTCGTGCACGTGGTTTCACTCAAGATGATGCTCACCTATATGTAGCTAGAGAGAGCATTAGAAGCGAATTAACCAACGTCCTGAACTTTGTTCTTGACCTGCTTCGCGACTATGGACTTACTGATTTCTACTTGGAACTTTCAACCAAAGAAGAAGGTAACCCGAAGTTCGTCGGTTCAGATGACATTTGGATTGAGGCTACTTCAACTCTTGAATCCGTTGCCAAGGAGTCCGGTCTTGAACTAGTGCCTGATCCAGGTGGCGCTGCGTTCTATGGCCCAAAGATTTCTGTTCAGGCTAAAGACGCGATTGGTAGAACATGGCAGATGTCGACTATTCAGTTGGACTTCAACCTGCCTGAACGCTTCGACCTTGAATACACAGCACCGGATGGAACTAAACAGCGTCCTGTAATGATTCACCGTGCTTTATTTGGATCCATTGAAAGATTCTTTGGTGTTCTAACCGAACACTACGCTGGACACTTCCCGCCATGGCTGGCACCGATTCAGGTAGTTGGGATTCCAATCGCCGATGAATTCTCTGAGTATCTTCATGAGATCGCTTCTGAACTTCGAAAAGCTGGAGTTCGAATTCAAATTGACGACAGCGATGAGCGCATGCAGAAGAAGATTCGTAACCACACCTTAGCTAAGGTTCCTTACCAACTAATCGCAGGTGCTGAAGACAAAGCAAATAATGCGGTTTCGTTCAGATTCAGAGATGGTTCACAGATTAACGGTGTTCCAAAGGCAGAAGCCATTGCCCGAATCCTAAAAGACATTGCAGAGCGAGTGCAGGTCTAGTGAATAGCTCTGAGGAGTCAAGAAACTTAGAGGATGCAGCTGCACTTCAAGGAGTGCCTGATTCTTTCCAACGGTTATGGACCCCTCATCGTTTGATCTACATTCAGACCGGAACTCAACCTAAGCAGGATGAGTGCCCGTTTTGCATTGGACCAACGTTATCTGACGAGCATTCGCTAATCGTGCACAGGGGAGAGACCTGCTTTGTTCTTCTAAATCTCTACCCATACAACTCAGGTCATCTTTTAGTTGTTCCTTACAGGCACATACCCAACTACACAGATGCCAGCGTTGCCGAAGTTGCTGAATATGGAGCGCTCACTCAAAAAGCTATGCGTGTTTTGAAGAAAACTTCAGGAGCCCACGGCTTCAACATTGGTATGAATCAGGGCGAGGTTGCCGGGGCTGGAATTGCAGGGCACCTTCACCAACACATCGTGCCTAGATGGTCCAATGACAGTAACTTTTTCCCAATAATTGCCCAAACTAAGGCGTTGCCAAAGCTGCTAGGTGAGGTTAGAACTGAGATAGCTAAAGCCTGGCTGGACCCGGAATAAGCCATAACTTTACGTCGTTGGTAAGGGTTTAGACTTTATCTATGTCTGAAAATAAAAACACTTCAACCCCTTTAGTTAAGCGCGGCCTTGCAGAGATGCTCAAAGGCGGTGTGATCATGGACGTGGTCACAGCTGATCAAGCGAAGATTGCAGAAGATGCTGGTGCCGTAGCAGTTATGGCTCTTGAACGAGTTCCAGCTGACATTCGTGCTCAGGGTGGTGTTGCTCGAATGAGTGATCCAGATTTGATTGATGGCATTATCGGTGCTGTTTCTATTCCTGTTATGGCTAAAGCTCGTATCGGACACTTCGTGGAGGCTCAAATTCTGCAGTCACTAAAAGTTGACTACATCGATGAATCAGAAGTGCTATCGCCAGCTGATTACCTAAACCACATTGATAAGTGGAAATTTGATGTTCCTTTTGTTTGTGGTGCAACTAACCTTGGTGAAGCACTACGTCGTATCACTGAAGGTGCTGCAATGATTCGCTCAAAGGGTGAAGCAGGAACCGGTGATGTCAGCGAAGCGACTAAGCACATCAGAACAATCCTCGGTGAGATTCGCACTCTTTCAGCTAAGAGTGAAGATGAACTTTATGTTGCAGCAAAGGAACTTCAAGCTCCAATCGAACTAGTGCGTGAAGTTGCAAGAACTGGCAAGCTTCCAGTAGTTCTATTTACCGCCGGTGGTGTTGCAACTCCAGCTGATGCTGCGATGATGATGCAACTTGGTGCCGACGGCGTCTTTGTTGGTTCTGGAATCTTTAAGTCAGGCAACCCGGCAGCGCGTGCAGCAGCAATTGTTAAGGCAACAACTAGCTTTGATGACCCTGATGTCCTCGCTCAGGTTAGCCGTGGTCTTGGTGAAGCCATGGTTGGTATTAACGTCGCAGATCTTCCAGCTCCACACCGTCTAGCAGAACGTGGCTGGTAGTAATTGCTTCCAATTGGAGTTCTCTGCCTGCAGGGTGACTTTCGTGAGCACATCGCAACTCTTCATTCATTAGGCATTGAAACTGTTGCCGTTAGGAAGCCGTCTCAGCTGAAACAAATCTCTGGATTAGTTATTCCTGGTGGTGAAAGCACAGTGATAGATAAGCTCAGCAAGATTTATGAGATCCGAGAACCTCTAATTAAACTAATCAAAGATGGTTTTCCAGTCTTTGGCACCTGTGCAGGTTTGATCATGTTGGCAGAAAAACTTTTGGATGGAACTCCGACACAGCAAACATTTGGCGGTTTAGACATAACTGTTCAAAGGAATGCTTTTGGCTCTCAGGTCGATTCTTTTGAAAGTGAGGTGAGCTTCAAGGGCGAAAGCGTGTCAGCAGCCTTCATTAGAGCGCCTATTGTCGCTGAAGTAGGTCCAAGCGTTGAAGTCCTATCCAAATTAGAAGACGGCAGAATTGTTGCGGTTCGTCAAGGAAACCTTCTAGGAATCAGTTTTCACCCTGAAGTAACAGGGGAGACTAAGGTTCACGAGTATTTCGTTGAGATGTGTAAAACTGCAAATTTCAAGACAACAAACTAAACTTTCTTTGAATCAATTGAACTAGGAGAAACATGTCCGGGCACTCCAAATGGGCAACCACCAAACACAAAAAAGCCGTAATCGACGGTCGTAGAGCAAAGCTATTCGCGAAACTCATCAAGAATATTGAAGTCGCTGCTCGTATCGGTGGACCAGATCTTGACGGTAACCCAACATTGTATGATGCCGTTCAAAAGGGTCGTAAGTCCTCTCTTCCAAACGACAACATCGAAAGAGCTATCAAGCGCGGTGCTGGTCTTGATGGTGGCGGTGTTGAATATCAGACCATTATGTATGAAGGGTATGGACCTAACGGTGTTGCGATCCTCATCGAATGTCTTACCGATAACAAGAACAGAGCTGCAGCGGATGTTCGTCTAGCGGTTAGCAGAAACGGTGGAACCATGGCAGATCCTGGTTCCGTCTCCTACCAGTTCAGTCGTAAGGGTGTAATTGTTGTTGAAAAAACAGCTGACACGACTGAAGACAAAATTTTCGAAGCCGTGTTGGAGTTCGGTGTTGACGACATTCAGGACCGCGGTGAGCAGTTCATCATCACAACAGACCCAAGCGCGATGGTAGAGATTAGAACAGCTCTGCAGGCTGCAGGTATTGACTATGAGTCTGCTGATGTGGAGTTTGTTTCCTCTATGCCAGTTCAAGTTGATCTTGAGACTGCTAAGAAAGTCATTTCACTCATCGATGGGCTTGAAGATTCCGATGAAGTTCAGAACGTCTATTCGAACTTTGACATGTCTCCTGAAGTTGCAGCTGCACTAGAGGCTGAATAGTTTGAATCAAACCGTACTTGGAATTGACCCAGGGCTTACTCGTTTAGGCTTCGGGCTAATTCAGGTTGGTAAAAGTCGCCAGATTACATTTGTTGAAGTCGGCGTTCTGAGATCTGACTCTGGCGCGGAGCTGGCAACAAGAATCGGTGGACTTGGCGATGAACTAGAACTCCTAATCAAAAGAACTAAACCGACTCACATCGCAATCGAACGTGTCTTTTCACAACAGAACCTGAACACTGTTATGGGTGTTGCTCAAATCACTGGAGTTTTGATTTATCTTTGTTCCAAGCACGGGATTCCTTTTGATTTCTATACGCCTACGGAAGTGAAAGCTGCTGTTACCGGTAGTGGTCGAGCTAACAAAGAGCAAGTGACACAGATGGTTACCAAGCTATTGAAACTAAAAGCCATTCCGAAACCAGCTGATGCTGCTGACGCTTTAGCAATTGCTATTACTGGAGCGTGGAAAGGCGCCAAGACCTCAAGCGCTTCGGAAACTCCAGCGCAGCGTAAATGGCGAACCGCAGAGGCTAATTCCAAGCGTCAAGGCAAGTAAAAGGTTAGTCTTTAGTCGTGATTGCCTCGTTGACTGGAACGGTTACCCGTAAAGACATTTCAACTCTTGTTATTGAAACTTCTGGAGTTGGGTATTTGGTGTCTGTCCTACCTCAAACATCGGCAAGTGTGAGTGTTGGCGGTCAATTGAAACTTCACACAGCGCACATCTTTCGCGAGGATTCTCAGAGTCTCTTTGGTTTTGTAACACCTGAGGAGTTGAGTGTCTTCCAATTGCTCTGCACTGTTTCTGGTGTTGGACCTAAATCTGCGTTAGCTGTAGTCGGTCAACTTGGTGTTGAAGGTGTTAGCGAAGCTGTAACAACAGCGAATGATGAAATGTTTAGATCTGTTTCCGGTGTTGGTCCAAAGACCGCAAAACTTATTGTTTTGAACCTAACTGGCAAGTTAGTACTTGAAGGTCAGGCAACTACATCTATTGGAGACAAGGTCCTATCCGCTCTAACCAACCTCGGCTACCAGGATCGTGTTGCTAAGGATGCAATCAAGCAGGTCGAAGCCACAGATAAATTCACCGAGGAATCAGATTTGCTTAAGGCTGTTCTAGCTGTCTTGTCTAAGTCAAGAAAAGGCGCATAAGCGATGTCCGATGAACTTCTTGACGCTCAGGCAGAGCCTTCTGATTTAGCGTTTGAATCAGCAATTAGACCAAGCAAACTTGACGAGTTTGTTGGGCAAGTCAAAGTAAGGGCTCAGATTGAGCTGCTCATCAATGCAGCAAAACTTCAAAACAGAACTGCTGACCACATTCTTTTAGCCGGACCTCCAGGTTTAGGTAAGACAACACTCGCGATGATTGTTGCCAAGGAATCGGATAGACCACTTCGTTTGACCAGTGGACCAGCAATCCAGCACGCAGGGGATTTAGCTGCAATACTTTCATCTTTGAGTACTGGCGAAGTTCTTTTCATTGATGAGATTCACAGGATGTCCCGAAGTGCTGAAGAGCTTCTCTATTTAGCAATGGAAGATTTCCGAGTCGATGTAATGGTTGGTAAAGGCGTTGGGGCTAACTCAATTTCTCTTGACATTGAACCTTTCACGTTGGTTGGAGCCACGACTAGAAGTGGTTTACTTCCTAATCCACTTCGTGATCGTTTTGGCTTTACTGCAAATCTTGATTTCTATAGCAACGAGGAGCTTGAGCAGGTAGTAACCAGGGCTGCAAAACTTATGAACCTATCCATTGATACAGAATCTCTTTCACTTATCGCATCGAGATCCAGAGGAACTCCTCGCATTGCTAACCGCCTGCTTAGAAGAGTTAGGGATTATGCTCTGGTCAACAGTGCCGGACTCGCTAGTTCCAAAGAAGTCGCAGCGGCACTAGATCTCTACGAAATCGACCATTTGGGGCTTGACCGACTAGACAGGGCCGTCCTAGAAGCTCTCATTGTTAGGTTCTCAGGCAAGCCGGTGGGTCTTAATACCTTGAGTGTGGCCCTTGGTGAAGAGCAGGACACCATTGAGACCGTCGTTGAGCCTTATCTCCTTCGAGTTGGGCTTATGGCTAGAACTACCAGGGGAAGACAGGCAACCCCTGCTGGCTACAAGCATTTAGGGTTTGAGCTACCTAGCTCAGACCAAGGTTTATTCGACTAGGGTCGGCTATAATCGGCTAGTTAGCCCAAATTTCTAGCAGATTGGTTCCAAATGCCTGCATCAAACAATGACTACACGATTTTCTTGCTTATAGCAGTTTTCGTCGCTTTCCTATTCTTCAGCAGCCGCAAGCGTAAAAAGCAGGCAGCAACTTTGACAGATTCTGTAAAAGTAGGAGCAAAGGTTGTCATGCTTGGCGGCATCACAGGAAAGATCGTTGCAGTAAATGCAGACACAGTAATTGTTGAGAGCACACCTGGAACTCAGATTGAATTCATGAAGGCTGCTGTTAGAAACGTTGTCCCGGGAGAAGCTAAAGCATCTGTTGAGACTAAAAAGCCAGTCGCTAAGACACCTGCTGCTAAGGCAACATCAAAAGCTTCAACAGCAAAGACCCCTGCTAAGAAAACAGCTAAGTAATTAGTTAGGTAAAGAGTAAAGGCTCAAAATGGCAACTAAAAATGGAATCACGTCATCAGCGTTAAAGGCATTGGTATGGCTGATCGTAATCATTGCGGGCATCCCTGCGATGATCGGTCTTGGTATGGCCACCGGTGACACTAAGGCTACCTTCGTACCTAACCTAGCTCTAGATCTATCTGGTGGAACCCAGATCATCTTGACTCCTGTAGTTGCTTCTGGAACTGTGGTTACCGAAGAACAGCTAAAGCAGGCCGTTGACATCATTCGCCAGCGTGTTGACTCAACCGGTGTTTCTGAATCTCAGATCAACACTTCAGGTAACAACATCATCGTTTCTATTCCTGGTGTTCCAGATAAGAACACCCTTGCTCTTATTAAGAGCTCAGCAAAACTTCAATTCAGACCTGTGCTTGTAGCTTCCGCTGGAACAAAGACAGCAGTTGGTAAGACTGGTTCAACACCAATCAAGACTTCTAATGCAAAGCCAGGGGACCCGAGCGATCTAAACCGTGTGACCCCTGCTATTCAGAAGCAATACGAGAACTTGGATTGTTCAAAAGAATTCCGTAAGCCAGGTCAGGTCGATCCAGCTAATCAGCTTTTGGTTACATGCGATAGAACACTTACAGAAAAGTACATCCTTGGTCCAGTTGAAATGGATGGTGGAGATTTAGCTGATGCAAACGCTGGAGTAGTAACCGGTACTAACGGTGCGACAACCAACGAATGGTCTGTAAACCTTTCGTTTACCTCTGATGGTGGATCGAAGTTTGGAAAAATCACTTCAAGACTTTACGCCCTGAGTTCACCGAGAAACAGATTTGCTGTAACTATTGATGGCTATGTGATAACTGCTCCAACAACGCAAGCAGTTATCACCGGAGGTAACGCTCAGATCACTGGAAACTTTAACCAGGCCAGTGCAACTACACTCGGTAACTCTTTGAAGTACGGATCACTTCCAATTAGCTTTGCTGTTCAATCACAGGAAAACATCTCTGCTACCTTGGGTTCACAGCAGCTACAGGCTGGTTTATTAGCGGGACTAATCGGTCTTCTACTTGTGGTTATTTACTCAATCTTCCAATACCGTGCGCTTGCACTTCTAACCATTGGATCTCTTTCTATTGCTGGTTTAATCACTTACGAAATGGTTGCGCTATTGACTTGGCAGAACGATTACCGCCTGTCCCTTTCAGGTATCGCAGGTCTGATTGTGGCTATCGGTATTACCGCTGACTCATTTATCGTCTACTTCGAGCGTGTTCGTGACGAACTGCGTGAAGGTAAGAGCTTGGCAATTGCCGTTGAATCAGGTTGGAAGAGAGCCCAGAGAACAATCTTGGTATCTGACGGTGTTAGCTTGCTAGCTGCGGTCACGCTATTTGCTTTGACAGTTGGAAACGTGAAGGGATTCGCGTTCACACTTGGTTTAACGACAATCATCGACCTTGCTGTCGTTTGGCTATTCACTTTCCCTGTCTTCAAATTACTTTCACAAACTAAGTTCTTCTCAACCGGGGCTAAGTTCTCTGGACTTGAAATCCAAGAAGCTGGAAACTTCGGTTATGTTGGGCGTGGACAATTCAGAGTTAGCGCTCAAGTACCGCAGGGTAAGGCCTTGAAGTCGTCTAAAGAAGCTCAACGCAGACAAACAATTGCTGAGCGCAAAGCTCAAGGTTCTAGCCAAGAAAACTCATCTGAAGGGGAGGCAAACTAATGTCTCGTTTTAGCGACCTGGGTAACCAGTTATACAGCGGAGAGAAGTCAGTTGACTTCGTCGGCCGCAGAAAAATCTTCTACGTTGTAGCTGGCGTGATGCTTATCTTGGCTATCTTGCTACCACTTAGAACCGGTGGCTTCAACTTCGGCATCGAGTTCAAGGGAGGTTCTGAGTACAGAATCTCTGGTAGCAGTGTTACTTCTACTCTCATTGCAGAGCAGGCTGTGCACAGCATTGAACCAAACACAGAGGTCAACACAACCACGATTGGAACGAACACCATTCGTGTTCAGACCCATCAGCTTAAAGACGTCGTCTCTGAGAAGGTACGTCTAGCTTTAGCTTCTGCTTATAAGGTAAAAGACTCTGCTGTTACTAGCTCCTTTATTGGCCCTAACTGGGGAGCGGATATCACCTCTAAGGCTGTTTCTGGTTTGATTACATTCATCATCCTTGCTGCTATTTTGATGGCTCTTTACTTCAGAACCTTGAAGATGTCTGTAGCTGCAATTCTTGCTTTGATCCACGACCTTGTAATCACAGCTGGTGTTTACGGTGCCTTTGGCTTTGAAGTTACACCGGCTGCCGTGATCGGTTTTCTAACAATTCTTGGATACTCGCTATACGACACTGTTGTGGTCTTCGATAAGATTCGTGAAAATACAACAGACATTGAACACAGTGAGACTGCAACTTTCGCAGAGCGCGTGAACCTTGCTATCAACCAAACTTTGGTTAGATCCATCAACACTTCGGTGGTTGCTGTTCTTCCTGTAGCTGCGATTTTGTTCATCGGTGCATTCATCTTGGGTGCTGGAACTCTAAGAGATATTTCTTTGGCTCTATTCATTGGAATTATCGTAGGTACTTACTCAACCATCTTCATTGCTGCACCGTTCTATTCTCAGCTGCGTGAAGGTGAAGAGAAGTATAAGAAAGCTGCAGAAAGAGTTCTAGCTAAGCGCGCATAGGCCTTAGTTGTATTCTTTAGATACTTAATCTAAAGAGGTTGAAATGTCAGATGTATCTTCCGGCGGTGCGCTAGCTGCACTGAGAAGTCGTCTGCCTAAAATCTTTACACGACCAGTTGAGGGCCTTGGCATTGCAGATGTCATTAAGGCTGCAAAGGTATCTCACCCTAAAGCCGACTTCACAATTGTTGAAAAGGCTTACACAGTAGCTGAGAAGGCTCACGAGGGACAAGTTCGTAAAAGCGGCGACCCATACATCACACACCCAGTTGCGGTAGCTCAAATTCTTGCTGAGCTTGGCATCGGAACTGCTGGTTTAGCAGCAGCACTTCTTCATGACACTGTTGAAGACACGGATTACTCTCTTGATCAACTAAAGGCTGACTTCGGCGACGAAATAGCAATGCTTGTTGATGGTGTTACAAAGCTAGACAAGGTTAATTTTGGGGACACAGCTCAGGCTGAGACTGTTCGCAAGATGGTTGTTGCTATGTCTAAAGACATCAGAGTTTTGGTTATTAAACTTGCAGACCGATTGCACAACGCTAGAACCTGGGGATTCGTCCCTGAAGAGAAGGCTCGCAAGAAGGCCCAAGAAACTTTGGAGATTTATGCTCCGCTGGCTCACCGTCTCGGTATTAGCACCATGAAATGGGAACTTGAAGATATATCTTTCTCTGTTCTCTATCCCAAGGTTTATGAAGAAATTGTCAACCTAGTTAGACAGCGTTCACCTAAGCGTGAAGAGTTCATTCAAGGAGTCATCGGCGCCATCGATGATGACATGAAAGAGAACAAGATTCGTGGAAAAGTTGATGGAAGGCCTAAACAGTACTATTCCATCTACCAAAAAATGGTTGTTCGCGGTCGCGAGTTCGATGACATTTATGACTTAGTTGGTATCCGAGTCATAGTTCCAGAAGTTAGAGACTGTTACGCCATTCTTGGTGCTATCCACGCTAGATGGAATCCAGTGCCTGGTCGTTTCAAAGACTACATTGCCATGCCTAAGTTCAACTTATATCAGTCATTGCACACAACTGTCATTGGACCCAATGGACGTCCGGTGGAAATTCAAATTAGAACTCAAGAGATGCACAACCGTGCCGAGTATGGTGTTGCCGCTCACTGGAAATATAAAGAGGGTGGAAGCGTAGCCAAGCTAAACAGCGAAGAGGATCTTGTTTGGTTGAAGCACCTATCCGACTGGCAGCACGAAACAGCTGATCCAAGTGAGTTCCTGGATGCTCTTAGATTCGAAATTGGAGCCAAAGAGGTATATGCCTTTACTCCTAAGGGCAAGGTGATTGGACTTACCAAGGGATCAACTCCCGTGGACTTTGCATATGCAGTTCACACAGAAATTGGTCACCGCACTATGGGATCAAAAGTTAACGGTCGTTTAGTGCCATTAGAAACTGTCTTGCAATCAGGCGATGTTGTTGAAATCTTGACATCTAAATCTCAAGACGCAGGCCCTAGCCAAGACTGGATGCAGTTCGTTGCCTCGCAAAGAGCAAAATCAAAGATTCGAGCTTGGTTCAGCGCGGAGCGTAAAGATGATGCCATCGAGCGAGGCAAAGAGCTTCTAGCCAAAGCTCTTCGTAAGCAAGGTGTTCCGATTCAACGAGCACTGGCAACAGACAGTTTGCTAAAGGTAACTTCTGATTTGCGTTATGCAGACCCTGAAGATCTCTATGCCGCGATTGGTGATAGCCACATTTCAGCACAATCAGTTGTTGAAAAGATGGCTGCGGCTTTCACTGTTGATGAGGACTCAGAAGAATCAGTATTTGAACTTCCCGCCAATACTGCAAGCCTTAACCGAGTTAGACACAGTGATTCAGGTGTCTTGGTTAGGGGAGATGCAGATGTGATGGTGAAACTTGCGCGCTGCTGCACACCTGTGCCAGGCGATGAGATCCTTGGCTTCATTACAAGAGCTTCAGGTGTTTCTGTTCATCGAGCAGACTGCAAAAACGCCGATGACCTTAGAACTCAAGCTGATCGACTAATAGATGTTTCTTGGGAACCTAATGCTAGAAGCCTATTCCTAGTTCAGATTCAGATTGAAGCACTTGACCGCGGTGGACTTCTAAGCGATGTGACCAGAGTGCTCAGTGAAAATCACGTCAACATCCTTAGCGCTTCGGTTTCAACTAGAGCAGACAGAGTTGCGCTTAGCCGATTCGTGTTTGAAATGAGTAATCCAGCTGCTCTTGATTCATTGCTCAATTCGGTTAGACGAATTGATAACGTGTATGACGTTTATCGAGTGAAGAACGGTTAGCCGTTAGCTACAACAGCTAGCCAAGCCTTCTTAGTTTCTAGGGCTTCGGTTGCCTTAGCTACCTTTGTGGAATCACCAGTTGCTTG